>NZ_JAPQKZ010000062.1:0-30224 GCF_027257075.1 Bacteroides sp. LFL-34
GACGGATTTTTATGTTCACCTGAACATAGCAAGATGTCTTTTCAGCCGCTCAAAATATTTTGAGCAGCCACGAAAAGCACTTGCCCTTGCAGGGGGCGGGCTTTCCCTCCGAAGTCGGGAAGCCTTTCAGAACTGCGGTGCTGTAATCCGAAGCGGCGGCTTATGCCGTCAATCCGCTAAATCCAAAGTAATATGAAAGAGAAAAGGAAAAGCAAATCAGGGAGAAATCCCAAACTTGATCCGGCGGTGTACCGGTACACCGTCCGTTTCAACGAGGAGGAACACAACCGTTTCCTCGCCATGTTCGGAAAATCGGGTGTCTATGCACGGTCTGTTTTCCTCAAAGCGCACTTCTTCGGGCAACCGTTCAAGGTGCTGAAGGTGGACAAGACGTTGGTGGACTATTACACCAAACTGTCGGATTTTCATGCACAATTCCGTGCCGTGGGTACGAATTACAACCAAGTCGTGAAGGAACTGAGGCTGCATTTTTCAGAGAAAAAGGCGATGGCGTTGCTCTACAAATTAGAGCAACACACCGTCGAACTCGTGAAACTGAGCCGCCGGATTGTGGAACTTTCAAGGGAAATGGAGGCAAAATGGTCGCAAAAATCAGTGTAGGAAGTTCGTTGTACGGCGCGATTGCCTACAACGGGGAGAAGATTAACGAGGCGCAGGGGCGGCTTCTCACCACCAACCGCATCTACAATGACGGTTCGGGAACGGTGGACATAGGCAAGGCGATGGAGGGTTTTCTCACCTTCCTGCCACCGCAGATGAAGATCGAGAAGCCGGTGGTGCATATCTCTCTCAACCCGCACCCGGAGGATGTGCTGACCGATATTGAGTTGCAGAATATCGCCCGCGAGTATCTGGAAAAACTCGGTTTCGGAAACCAGCCTTATCTTGTATTCAAGCACGAGGACATCGACCGCCACCACCTGCACATCGTGACGGTCAACGTGGACGAGAACGGGAAAAGGCTCAACCGGGATTTTCTCTACCGCCGCAGCGACCGTATCCGCAGGGAACTGGAACAGAAGTACGGATTGCATCCGGCAGAACGTAAAAATCAGAGATTGGATAATCCGTTGCGCAAGGTGGCCGCATCGGCAGGTGATGTGAAGAAGCAGGTAGGCAACACCGTGAAGGCTCTGAATGGGCAGTACCGTTTCCAGACGATGGGCGAATACCGTGCGCTCCTTTCCTTATATAATATGACGGTGGAGGAAGCGAGGGGCAACGTGCGCGGACGGGAGTATCACGGGCTGGTCTATTCCGTCACGGACGACAAGGGTAACAAGGTGGGCAACCCGTTCAAATCCTCGCTTTTCGGGAAGTCCGCAGGCTATGAAGCCGTACAGAAGAAGTTTGTCCGTTCCAAATCGGAAATCAAGGATAGGAAACTGGCAGACATGACGAAACGCACCGTCCTTTCCGTGCTGCAAGGCACTTATGACAAGGACAAATTTGTATCCCAACTCAAAGAGAAGGGCATCGACACCGTACTGCGCTACACAGAGGAAGGGCGCATCTATGGGGCTACCTTCATCGACCACCGCACGGGATGCGTGCTGAACGGTTCGCGCATGGGTAAGGAGCTTTCGGCGAATGCCTTGCAGGAACACTTCACCCTGCCATACGCCGGACAACCGCCGATACCGCTATCCATCCCTGTGGATGCTGCGGACAAGGCACACGGGCAGACCGCCTACGACAGTGAAGATATATCGGGCGGTATGGGCTTGCTCACTCCCGAAGGTCCGGCGGTAGATGCCGAGGAAGAGGCTTTCATCCGGGCGATGAAGCGCAAAAAGAAGAAAAAACGCAAGGGCTTGGGTATGTAATCAGAGTATCAACAATTAAAAAATCAATGTATGTCACAACAAGAAGACGATTTGAGGGCATTGGCGAAAATCATGGATTTTCTGCGTGCCGTGAGTATCATTTTAGTGGTCATGAACGTGTACTGGTTCTGCTACGAAGCCATCCGGCTGTGGGGCGTGAACATCGGCGTGGTGGACAAAATCCTTCTGAACTTCGACCGCACGGCGGGGCTGTTCCATTCCATTCTCTACACGAAGCTGTTTTCCGTCCTTTTGCTTGCCTTGTCCTGTCTGGGTACGAAGGGTGTCAAGGGTGAGAAAATCACTTGGGGGAGAATCTGGACAGCATTTGCCGTCGGGTTCGTGCTGTTTTTCCTGAACTGGTGGTTGCTGCCCCTGCCGCTGCCGCTTGAAGCGGTGACGGGACTGTATGTCCTTACCATTGGAACGGGCTATGTCTGCCTGTTGATGGGTGGTCTGTGGATGAGCCGCCTGTTGAAACACAATTTGATGGAGGATGTTTTCAACAACGAGAACGAGAGTTTCATGCAGGAAACGAGGCTTATCGAAAGCGAGTATTCGGTCAATCTGCCGACACGTTTCTATTACAGGAAACGCTGGAACAACGGTTGGATCAATGTAGTTAATCCCTTCCGTGCGTCCATCGTGTTGGGTACGCCGGGCAGCGGCAAGTCCTATGCCGTGGTAAACAATTTTATCAAGCAACAGATTGAAAAGGGCTTTAGTCAATACATCTACGATTTCAAGTATCCCGACCTATCTACTATTGCCTACAACCATTTGCTGAACCACCCGGACGGCTACAAGGTAAAGCCGAAGTTCTATGTGATCAACTTCGACGACCCGCGACGCTCTCATCGGTGCAATCCCATTCACCCGGATTTTATGGAAGATATTACGGATGCCTATGAGAGTGCCTACACAATAATGCTCAACCTCAATAAAACGTGGGTGCAAAAGCAGGGCGACTTCTTCGTGGAGTCACCTATCATTCTGTTTGCCAGTATTATCTGGTATCTCAAAATCTATCAGAACGGGAAGTTTTGCACGTTTCCCCATGCTATCGAGTTTCTGAACCGCCGTTACGAGGATATATTTCCGATACTGACCTCTTATCCGGAGCTGGAGAACTACCTTTCGCCGTTCATGGATGCGTGGCTTGGAGGGGCTGCGGAGCAGCTCATGGGTCAGATAGCGTCGGCAAAAATCCCGCTTTCGAGGATGATTTCACCGCAGCTCTACTGGGTGATGTCAGACAGCGAGTTTACGCTGGACATCAACAATCCCGAAGAGCCGAAAATCCTCTGCGTGGGTAACAATCCCGACCGTCAGAATATCTACGGTGCGGCACTCGGTCTGTATAATTCCCGTATCGTGAAGCTCATCAACAAGAAGGGGATGCTGAAGTCATCGGTCATCATCGACGAGTTGCCCACAATATACTTCAAAGGGTTGGACAATCTTATAGCTACCGCCCGAAGCAACAAGGTTGCCGTGTGTCTGGGCTTTCAGGATTTCAGCCAGTTAGTGCGTGACTACGGGGACAAAGAGGCGAAAGTGGTGATGAACACTGTCGGCAATATTTTCTCCGGTCAGGTGGTGGGGGAAACAGCCAAGACGCTCTCCGAGCGGTTCGGTAAGGTGTTGCAGAAACGGCAGTCCATCTCCATCAACCGGCAGGATGTTTCCACCTCCATCAACACGCAGATGGACGCGCTCATTCCACCGAGTAAGATTTCCGGGCTTACGCAGGGAATGTTTGTCGGTTCTGTATCCGACAACTTCAACGAGCGTATCGAGCAGAAGATTTTTCATTGCGAGATTGTGGTGGATGCCGAAAAGGTGAAACGGGAAGAAAGTGCCTACAAGAAAATTCCCGTCATTACAAACTTCACGGACGAGGACGGCAACGACCGCATGAAGGAAACGGTGCAGGCGAACTACCGGCGCATCAAGGAAGAGGTGAAGCAGATTGTGCAGGAGGAACTGGAGCGTATCAAAAACGATCCGGTGCTGTGTAAACTGCTACCAGATAATGAGACTGTCTAACAAGTCCCCAAAATTGAAAATTATCCCTATCGAAGTTTGAAGTGACCCCCAAAAGTTGGATACAATTTTTTTGGGGGGCACTTCAGTTCTGACGGGTAAAATCGTAAAATTCGGACTTGTTAGACAAATACTTACGCGGTTTCAACCTCAGGTACTGAATCTATCGAATTGACAAATTTAACCAATTGCGGATCTGAATCTTTTTGTATGAGGTTTCGGAGACTCTTTTTCAATTCATAAGCATCATCCCCTGCTGTATTTATTAAATCCATATAAAAATCTTTGTTTTGCAGAATCAATGAACGGCATGCCCCATCGGAAATTACAGGTTTCACTATTTTATCAATAACGTCTCCAGCTTGACTTTTCAAATTACCATGCGATCTAAGCCATGTTTCGAAAAATTGAAACTTTATTGCATTGATAGTCTTTTTACCGATGCAGAAATCATTTCTTATATCGGTAACTGTCGATTTAATTTTTCGTTTATCCAATCTTTCAACTATATTCTTGAAACAATTAGGGAAAGGATTCAAACTTTGAGTTCCAGAAGCAATATCCATCAGAATCTTTTTGCCAAATTCAGTCAAGTTATCTGGCAAGGATTTGATTTTAGCCAGTAAATGTTTTATTGCGACAAACCAATAATATGATGTATGTGCTGTTCTTTGGGCGTATAATGTATCAACACTTATTTCAGACAACGCTTCGAACGCTATTTTATTGATATGATCGGTCAGGACATTGCTTATTTTAGTGGTCAAATCGTAAAAAGATGCGTCAGGAATTACATCTTTAATATTGTTCTTAGTGATATACTTATCCAAATCGGTATTCCACTCTGCTAAATGCTCGATAAATACCTCATCCGTTACACCTATTCTGTTCTTAATATCTTCAAATTGGGGCAATATGTCTGAGAGCAATAATTTATAGCCAAGTTTATGATTTACCATGTATTGTAGTGTTTCATTTAATAGCGGTATATTCCATCCCACACTATTTACTAATAAGTCTCCATGATCCACATAATAGTCCATGAGTTCTGCAACATATTTTATATCTCCACCCTCTATTAAGGAAACGGAATGACCATGTGCCAATTGCATGGCGACTAAATCGTAATATCCAGACTCTTTAATGTTTCGGCCATCAGTTTCTAATTCAGAATGCAACTGATTTATGTAGGTTGAATCTAACGTTACAGGTAAAGGTCTTTCTTCGTCAGATGCCAATAAACGATAGGTTGTAAATATAGCCCCTATATTATCTTTATTTACATTCTGTTCATCAATGCAATTCGTGATCGCTTGCAAAAGCGTTGGAAACGTATAGGTAGAATTATCTTTTAACGTTTTTACAATATCTGCATGGTCGAAATTATCGGGTAGTAAGTTTGCCAAATAATTATCGAGCGCCTCCGAATTTGTTGCTACTTGATAATATTTATATGCTTTAGTTGTCGCGTTATCCCGATAGGCAGCATCTGTTGCATTTGCAGCTTGAATATAATCGATAAATGTATTTGGCTTGACTGTTTTTGCTTCAATCAATGACGTAAAATCGCACGCCAACTTATTTTGCGCAATAAACCTGTCTATTGCATCTAACGTTTTGAAATAGTCGCCGCCATTGAAGTCATTGAACCGAACTATCTTCTTATATAATTGAGCAATCACATGGTTTTGGCTTTCCGTGTCTAAATGCAACAGCAGTTCTTGGTATTCGACAGGGAACACCTGCTTCTCTATGGATTCTTTTAATTTCAATTGTGCTATTCTTTGCCATACACGCAGAATAACATCGCTCTTTCGAGTTAATTTATGCAAACAATGTATAATCTTATCGATAAGCGCATTGTCCATACATTGTATAACTTCTTCTAATACAGTGTCAAATTGTTTATTAGTCTCTGCATATTGATTTATGTCGTGGTCTTCTTCTCCGTTGATGCAGCCTTCAATATATTTTTTCAATGGAATTTGTCGAGCATCTTCAACATCGACACCATATACCAAAGCTGCAATTTCGCGTTGTGTTTGCAGATCATTGTTAATTATTGTTTGAATGCCATTCAGATAGTCGCCGGACAATATTTGTTCTACTGGATTTGCCAGAATATCCGTCTTCTTCAAACAGAACAATGCTATGTTTATCATCAAAATTTCGTTACACCACTCTTGTTTAAGAGCGACCATCTCATTGATATATGATATAATTTCCCTAACATTGGCATTAGGATTTACCAATCTGAATATCCGATTTATAGTTTCTTTCGCTTCATTTTCTGTTTCTCCAAATGCTTCAACAAACAGTTTGTTGAATATACTTCGATAGTCGGTAATAACAGGAGGAGCAACACGATAAACAATAGGGAAAGTTTTATTGATAAAATACTTGGTCAGTTGTTTCGTTTGTTCGTCGGTCTCATCTCCGAATGCACAAGCTAAATGTGTTTCATCGAAAGGAATAACAGCCCAAACATTTTCAAAACCGCTATCGGCGAAGAACGTATGGATAGAAGACCATAATTCTTTTACTTTTTCAGCGGGGAGACGATCCATGTTGTCAAAAACAAGGACTAATTTACGTTGTCCTTTTTCCTTGATAAAATCAGAAATGTCTTGCATCCATGTTTTGAACTCGTAAACCGTTGGTTCGTCTTCGCTCAAAGTCTCATAGCAAACGTCCTTTTCGACTTTATCTTGATAAATAGCTAACATATAACTCCATCCATATTTATGATCTTTGCTATATGCCCATTTCCAAACGCACAATGCAATAAGAACTGGCAGTGCAGCTATGATAATAGACAATAAAGAAAACCACCATGTTGTGGGTGTAGGTTTTACTGCATACGCAATAAATGTAAATATCGGAGTTAAAACTGCAACCAAAAATGCCGCAACCATACCATTACTGATAAGGGGATATTTTTCGGTTACGGTCTCCGTTTTACGGGCTAATAAATATTTCAGCTTTTCAGACCATGATACGGTTTTCGTACCTCCACCTTTGACTTTTATTGTTGCATTTCCAGATAGGATACCATCATCAATAAGTTTGCTTGTAAGCAATTCCAATATAGAGCGGCGTTGCAAGTCCTCTTGATGTCCCCATGCGTCATACTCAAAAAAGTAATAGTCGTCTGATAATTCACGTTCCAACATTTTAACCACGTTGGATTTTCCAGATCCCCAAATACCTTCGATGCCGATAATTCGAGGTAAAGTACATTCCTCATCCAATGAATCATTCTGACAAAAATGGCGAGCAATAGTTTTTGCCAACCTTTCTTGCGAACCTCCATCGAATTTGTCAATACCACACGGTTTATTTTGGATAAACCGCGGATATTGCTGTTTGGATTGTAGTTTTGTTTCCATATACGTAATTTATTGATTATACGAACTCCAAATAATTCTCCCGATTTACCACATGAAACTCGGCATAGGGATAGGCTTCTTGGAAGGCTTTCGGTGCGGCCGGCATTTTATTTCCCCACTTGAACTCCAAGGCGGTAAGACTGTCGGCACTCTCCTCAATCAGGTCGATTTCCTGTTTGTCGTAGGTGCGCCAGAAATAGAACTCCCTGTGCAGTCCCTCATTGAAGTTCGCTTTGCGCCGCTCTCCGATGATGTAGTTCTCCCACAGCGCACCGACATCCTGCCGAATGGCCAGCGGTGAGAAAGCCCCGATAATGGCATTGCGAATGCCGTTGTCGTAGAAGTACCACTTGCCAGCTTTTGTAACCTCCTTGCGTAGGTTACGCGAATAAGCCCCCAGACGATAGATAACGAAGACCTTTTCCAATAGGTCGAGGTATTTTTCAACGGTCGTCTTGCTCATGCCGAGTTGTTTACCTAACTCTTCGTAAGAAACTTCGCTGCCCAACTGAAAAGCTATCAATCGCAGTAGATCGCGCATCTTGCTCGAATTTTTTAAGCCGTCAATTGCTAAGATATCTTTAAGCAGGTATGCACCGACAATATCACGTAGGTAGTCTGTTTTACGTTCATAGTTCTCCATCATTACTACTTCGGGATAGGAACCGTAAATCAAGCGCGCTTCGAGGTTCTGGCGGGTTTCAAGTGCCGTTTCCGTCTGTGCGATTTCCCGTTGCGAGAATGGTGTAAGGAGAAATTGCGTACTGCGGCCGACCAACGGTTCACCAGTCTTATTCAGCAAATCGAATGACGAAGAACCACTTGCCAAGACACTTATTCCCGGTATTTCATCAACTATCAACTTCAGAATACTACCGATTTGTGGTATGTTCTGTGCCTCATCAATAGCCAGCAAATCAATACCATCCAATAAATGCCGATAATTGGCTATTGAGCGATTCTCCAATAGTGCTAATGTGTCGTAGTCTTCGCCGTTGAGCATCATCGTCCTACCTGAATAGTTGTCCACAATTTTACGCATCATTACCGTTTTACCAACACGGCGAGCACCAAAAATCAGTACTGCTTTATTGGGCGCGATTCGTGCTGTAATCTTCTCTTGAAGTATTCTATTTACTGTTTCCATACCTTATAAAATATAATGCAAAGATAATCATATTTTTTTAATTGGCGAATTTTACAAAAAAAACGGGCTATTAAATGGCGATTTTTACAACCACAATCTTATGGAAGTTGTTTCATTGTTTTTAGTAATGATATATGTTCATACTATGATGACTCAATAATTTACCAGACATACGTTTCTGAAATTTGTCCTTATAGGAATGAAAAACTCACATATATTGTGCTAATTAATATATAATTAAATGAAAATAAAAAGACAGGATACGAGTATTCCTGTCTTCTCATATGTAATGGATATTTTTTTATTTTCTCATCCGCTCCAACTCCTCATCACGCAACATTCTCTCGTTCAGTTTTTCCTGCATCCTGTCAATGAAATAGGTGCGGCTTTCGTTCTTCCGGCGTTTGATATCAGTGTAGAAGCGGTAGCAGTCTTTAGAATCAACCCCGAATATCTTATAGAGAAGTGGGGCGAGCTGTTTGAGCGGCATATTGCCGTTGTTGATGCAGCCCATCACGTCTATGCCGTAGATAAGTTCCACGAGGTCGATGGCATTGCCCGTCCATTGAAGAAGGCTGGCGGTGGTTTCTGTTGCGTTGTTGGCGGATATTAGTGGTGGCACTTGGGGCGTGGCAAGGAATTTCTGCATCTTTCTTACGAAAGACAGAGCCTTGCTGACGTAGGCGGCAATCTCTCTTTTTTCTTCTGACAGATTACGTACGGGATGGTGCTGCAACTCGATTTCGATGTAGGCAAGCGCGATGACGGTAAGGTTCATGTCCATGCCGCCGTTGCACAGTTCGATCACTTGGGTGGCGAAAGCCGTGTATGCCGTTTCCATATTGCAGTCGCCGGCTTCGTTTATCAGGCGGAAAAAGTCGGTTTCCGCCAGCAAGAAATAATTCATGGTTCTGTCAATTTTGAAAATTACACTTTGTTTTCTGCGTGCGCACATGAATATAATTGGCAAAAAACGCGGCAGAAAATAAAAAATCCAACACTCAATTTTACAAAGTGCTGGATTTCAGAGGTATAAAATTCAGTATTTTTTCACAAGGACAAATTATCTCCGACTTAAATTGTTTGTAATCGGAACATTTATTCTATTCCTGAAAATAGAAATGTATGCTTGCCGCACATTTTGGCTATCTTGCTTTTTTATCAAGGATATAGATAATGCGACATACACCGTTGGGATAGCTTTTCAAAGAGGAAAGCGTCCAGTGTTGCTCTGGCAGAGCCGACTTAAAAAAATGTCGTCCGCTTCCGGATATGAAAGGAACGGTGTATAGTATGATTTCATCCACAGCGTGCATCCGCAGCAGTCCGTTTATATAGTCTGCCGTGTCCGGTGTGGCTTCCGCGAGGTAACGGATGTTTGTGCAGTCTTTTCTCCATTCGTGCAGCATTGAAATGGAATAGTCCGGTGTCACACGGTAAAAGGCTTTCTTCCTGATTTCATCAAGACCGCAACGGTCAAGGCACAAATCCTGATGTGCTTTATCATATAACTCTGAAGAAAGACATCCGTCCATCGTCAGTACGGCGAGAATCTGAACTTTACCCATAATCGTTTCCTTTCGTTAGGCAAGGGTAAAAAAGTAGCGTGCAATTCACACTACCTTCAAGCGATGGCTCTGGTAAAGCCTTTACGGAGAGTACGTGAATGCACGCTATGCGTAAGCATAGCATAAGCATCACGCAATCGTCTCCGTAGTTCCAATTTACCAGATTTTCGCTTGAAACGCCTTGCGGTCTTATCCTATATGTTGGCGGCGAAAAGCTCCTGCCAATCGCCGTTTTTCTCAAATGTTATGCAAAGATAGCCAAATTCAGTGAATTACGGGCTATGATTGCTTGAATTTATATTTAAGTCCATACTCTTCAAGTTTGCTGTATAGTGTTGTCCTGCCTATGCCGAGCAGTTCTGCGGCGACACTCCGGTTGCCGTTTGCCTGTTTCAACGCACGCAATATCCGCTCCTTATCCTCCGCGTCATTGCGCAAGGCGAAGCTGACAGTAGAGGTCGGTTTCGTCACGGCAAGTTCCAGATGCTCTTTCATGACAACACCTTCCTGCGCCTGCAATACAGCACCCATAACTTTCTGCCGAAGTTCCCGCACGTTGCCCGGCCATGCGTGTGTCAGCAACGCTTTACGTGCTTCGGAACTGAACCCGCTCACGCTACACTCCAGCTCTCTGTTTGCCATATCACGGAAGAACTCTGCCAGCGGCATAATGTCTTCTTGACAGTCACGCAACGGAGGAACGGTTATCCCGAAGTCGTGCAGGCGGTACAGAAGATCCTGCCGAAAACGCTTTTCATTCACCGATACCTCCAAATCTTCATTGGTAGCAGCGATGATGCGGACATTGAAATTCCGGTCTGCCTTGTCTCCGACCGGGCGATACCGCCTCTCCTGTATGGCACGGAGCAACATCTGTTGGGTTTCCAACGCGAGGTTTCCTACCTCGTCCAGAAACAACGTGCCGCCTTCCGCCTCATGGAAATATCCTTTCTTGGCATTGTCCGCACCTGTAAATGCACCTTTGACGTGTCCGAAGAAAGCCGACGGTGCAAGCTCTTTGGAGAGTGAACCGCAGTCCACCGCCACAAATGGCTTGCCTGCACGTTTGCTCTTGTCATGCAACAGGTGGGCAATATGCTCCTTGCCCGTGCCGTTCTCACCAAATATCATCACGCTCATATCGGTGGCGGCTACCAGCCTTATGCGGTGCATGATTTTCTGAAAGGCGGAACCTTCACGGGCGAATATAGGCATACGGCGTTGTCCTGCCTGACGTTCTTTCAGTATGGAACGGATCAGGGGGACAAGTTTATCCTCCACAAGCTGTTTGGGAATATAGTCTATCGAGCCGAGTTTCATGCTTTCCACGGCGGTATTAACTTCGGCGTAGTCGGTCATAATGATGAAGGGCTGCATCTTTCCCTCCTTTCGCATCCAGCACAAAAGGTCTATGCCACTGCCGTCAGGCAGACGCAGGTCGGCAACCACGATATCATTATCTGTTGCCTGTTGCAGATGTTTCTTCGCGGTTGAGAGGTGGTAAGCCTTCATATTGCGGTAGCCCTCCCGTGACAGCATATTGCAGACATATTCGCAATACACGATGTTGTCTTCCACCACAATTATTTTTGTCTTATTCATCTTCGTATTTTCTCCTTTCCTCTTCTGCCAACCGTATTATTTCCACTCCCTTATCCAGCACGGCAGTCACGGCATGGCTTAACGCTTCACCATCCGGGAGAGCATCGCCACGAAGCAATCCGTAAAGTACATTCAGCGGTTGGTCGGCACGGAGCACCTCCCACGAACTGCGCAGGTGGTGGATCAGGGAATCCAGCTTTTGCAGGTCTTTTTCTTTTGCTGCATCCCGTACCGCCTGCATTTCCTTTTCTGTTTCAGTTATCAACTTTTCCAGCATGACGGCTTCATTGCCATAGGACAATAAGGCGGAAAAGTCCGGTTTCCCGTCCGGTGTCGCTTTTATGGCACACCTGTCGGAAACCTCCATCAGTTCCGATATGGAGAACGGTTTGAACAGGCATCCGGCAAAGCCTTTTGCCAATAGTTCCCCTTTGTTACAACTGCCCGAAGCGGTTGCCACAACCACCGGGATTGTTGGTGAATTGCCCACGTTGGACGAACGCAACAGTTCCAGCAATTCGAAACCGTTTATATCGGGCATATTCAAGTCTGTCAGCAACAGGCTGTATTCTTTCTGGCGTATCATTTCCATCAGTGCCGCAGCATCGGTGCAAGTGTCGCAGTGTATTCCTTCTTGGGAATACATCTCTTTCAGCATCAGAAGTAATACCTCATCATTGTCAATGGCGACAACATCATGGAATTTATTGTTATGATAAACAGGTGTATTGCTTGTATATCCAAGCTGTTCTTCAGCTTCCTGCATAGAAATTTCAACTGTGAAACGACTGCCTTTCCCTTTCTTGCTGTCTAAACGGATTGTTCCGCCAAGCATCGACACAATATTACGCATTATGGCAAGCCCAAGCCCGAAACCCTCCTTTGCGGCGGCATTTGATAGACGTTCAAACGCACCGAACGCTTGTTTCTGTTCCTCTTCTGTCATGCCTGTACCTGTATCTTCAACGACCAGTGTCAGAACTCCATTATCATATTCAGTAATCAAAGAAACACCGCCTTCTTCTGTGAACTTGACAGCGTTTGACAGCAGGTTATTCCCGATTTGTATTATTCGCTCTTTGTCGGTCAATACAATGGCATCGTGTCCAGTCTTCACGGACAAGGACAGCCCTTTGTTCACGGCAACAGGCATGAACTCCGTTTCAAGTGTGTGCGTGATTGCTGAAATCCGGCAGGGTGACAGACGGGGCTGTTCCTTGCCGTTGTCCAGGCGGAAGAAGTCAAGCAAAGTGTTAAGCATATCCCGCATACGGTCGGAGGATTGCAGTATGTTTTGGATATACTGCCCGGACTTATCCTCACACTGTTCTTTCCGTATCAGTCCGGCATAGCCTGTTATTGCTGTCAGCGGTGTGCGCAGTTCATGGGTGATAGTATGTACCGCCTTCTTCCTTGACGTTATCAGTGCCTCGTTCCGTTGTACGGATTGTTCCAGTTGCCTTATCAAATCAGTTGTCTTGTGCTTGTATTGTTTAATGCTTTTTGCATCACGATGTATGATGATGTAGGAAATTAACAACAATAGAAGAACGAATCCCATTAAACCGCCTACTTGCATAAATGACTTTTCACGCATGGCAACTATTTCGTTTTCCCGGCTTTGCAGTTCGGTTTATACCTTTTCTTCTATTTGGCAAATCAATTCTTGCAGTTGTCTGTTAAGTTCTGCATTACGAGCTGCAAGGCTGTCGGCTTGTTCCGACAATTGGCGATCCTGCACTTTCTGTTCGCTGATTACGTTTCTATTGACCGAATGAAGGATAGTGGTTGATACTGCTGGAGTTACTTCCTTTTTTTTGCCGAATATGCCTAAGAAACCTTTTCGTTTTGGCTTTTTGGACTGTTCCTGCACACTTTTCTGTACAATAACCGGAATTTGATTGGCTATCTTCTTGTTAATAGATTGTTGTTCATCCATTAACCGGACTATCTGGAACATCTGTCGTTCCTTATCCTCTAAAAGACTGCGCACACTATCGATGCGCTCTGCTGGATAGGTGGCCTTGAAACGGCAGAGCATACTGTCCATTGCCATACGCCGTGCATGGTAATGCTCGATATCTTTATCGTTCCATTCCAGTATTGTTTCACCCAATAGAGAAAATTTTATCATTTGAATATTGATATTGTTTATTTCTTTTCGGAGCTCGTCTATTTTTTTATTGCCAAGTTCTAATGCTTCTATCTCCTGCCATTCATAGAGGCTATTATATGCCATACATCCGATAAGAATGGAGATAAGTATATATCCCAACCGTATTGCCTTATAGAAATTTCCTGACCGCTCCATTATTTTAATGACATTGATTTTTGGAACATGAATAAAAGTTTATCTTTTTCGTTCATGCGGATATTATCAGAATAACCGTCTTTTGTTATTTGATACCCACATGGCTTAACCATAAAAATGCCTAAGCCCTTAGTGTACGAACTTACTTCTGAGGCATAGTCTTTACTTGTATTTAATGGAACTTTCCCTTTAATATGACACCACTCATTATTACAACTGATGTCTTCAATCTCAGACATCAGTTTTTGCAAATCTGTAATAGCTTTGGAACTCGCTACTTGGGGTATCTGCAACTCAAAACAGAGCATCGGTTCGAGAATGTCCACACCTGACTGTTGCAAAGCCAGCCTGAAGACATAAGGGGTCAGCTGTCTGAAATCAGCAGGTGTACTTACCGGGCTATAATACTCGGCTTGAGTAAAAGTTACTTTCAGATCTGTCACTTCCCATCCATGTAAACCAGATTGGCAAGACATACGAATCCCTTCAAAAACGGCATTTTGAAAAGAATGGTTCAGATAACCATAGGAGATGTCACTTTCGATTTGCAACCCTGCCCCTAACGGTAAGGGTTCAAGAGTCAGCCCTATTGTGGCCCAGTAAGGGTTGGGTGGTACTTCGATCTGAATAATCTTATTGACCTTTTTTATAGGTCGTTCTTTGTAGATAGTCTTGATCTCATCAAAATGGACCTTTACGGAAAATCGTTCTTCCAGCAATGTCTGTATGATTTCCTTTTGGGTCAAACCATATAACGAGATTTCCAATTCATCACTATATGAGTTTATGGAAAAGGACAAAGACGGGTCTTCAATCCACAATGTATTCAGAGCGGATATCACCTTGCTTCTCTCTTCGGGCTTATTTGGCCGGACGGAGGATTTGAGAGCGGGATGCTGATGAGATAATCCTTGAATCAAACAAGGTTTAGCACCTAAATAATCTCCGATTCGAAAATCTTCTATATCTTCTACAATCGCGATATCATTGGCACCCACTTCATCAACATTTATCTCTCTGCCCTGATAAATAGTCTTTAGATTTTTAATCTTGATGAATTTTTCCGAATCGTTGATTCTTACAACGTCTCGAAGTCTCAGACTTCCGTCAATTATTTTAAGAAAACTTCTTTTATGCCCTTTGGGGTCATGCTCTATCTTATAGAGATAAGCTGAAAGTCTGTTTGAGACTGATGCCGGAGGAAGTATAAAAGAAGAAATGGCGTCCAACAACTCATTGATACCGATATTGAACATTGCTGATCCATGTAGCACCGGATAGACTTTGGCTTTTGCCACAAGAGCGATTATCGTATTCCAATAATCAGCCGGTGAAATTTCGCTATCCGCCAAATATCGTTCTAATATATCGTCGTCATGGTTGCATACAAATTCTTTGTATTCTTCCTTTATATATGTTTGGGAGCAAACCGGATAAACCGATCCATCGACAACAGTTTGCATAAACAGGACATCTTGCGACAGATTTGTTTTTATATCCATATACAAACGCTCCAAATTCACACCGGCACGGTCAATCTTATTGATAAATATAATTGTCGGGATTTGCAGCTTTTGTAAAGTACTGAACAGCAACTTTGTCTGCGCTTGTATGCCTTCCTTTGCGGATAAGATGAGGACTGCTCCATCAAGCATTTTGAATGTCCGCTCCACTTCCGCAATAAAATCCATGTGTCCCGGAGTGTCAATGATATTGCATTTCACTCCATTCCAGATAATAGATGTCGTAGAAGCCCGGACAGTAATTCCTCTACGTTTCTCTATATCCATAGAGTCCGTTATGGTGTCACCATTATCCACACGGCCGCACTTTTCCGTTGCTCCACTGGCAAACAGCAGATTCTCGGTTACGGAAGTTTTTCCTGCATCAATGTGAGCAAGAATTCCTAAATTTATAATATTCATTTGGATTAAGCAATAATATACTACAGTAGATGCATTGTCGAAACGCACCTTTTAATACCTCCTCGTAGCATATGAGAACTACAGGATTACTAACTCGTATTAATATGTATATTATTACTGCCGCATAACGATTACAAAATTACACAAAAAAATATATCTAACAAAAGTGGGAGGATTTTTTAACTTTTTACCATAGACATTTTATTAGGGAAGCGTAGGTTCAACTGGCAAGTACAAATAAGTAGAAATGTTTGAACAACACCGTTTTAGGAAGTTGAAAAATCAAGTTTCTCTCTCGGTATAGCGTTTATTTTGGCCAATATCTTCTTTAGTTTAGCATTTGTGTATTTCCCATTCGTGTTCTATTTAGCTCCTTATTATGAGTATGTAGCAAGTTACTTATCAAATTCAGCCTCTTTGAGGGTCAAATATGGTTTTGCAAATGGTGACTGACAAGACATAAACAAGGTCAGCAGGAATTTTTTACATAAATGGACATGAATGTATATAACCTAAAATAAGAATAAATTTTAATAAGGGCTGCCCAAAAAGAAAAAAATGCAGTTGCCATCCTATAGATACTTGCAGAAAGGATAAAATTTACTTTTAGACCTTTTGGGATAGCCCTTATTAATACTTCAGATAAAATTCCTTAGGTTATATTTTCAATCCTTTGGACCGGGTTTCCTCCTTGGCATACAGTCCCGGACGCCCGATTATGACATGGTTGGCAACGATACTATCCGCCGGACTGCGTATCTGCGGCGGTGCATTTTCGGGATATTGCGCCTGCCTGTTCCTCACATCTTCCGCTTCCGGCTTGAGCTGTTGCCCTTCATTCTCCTTTTCTGCGACTTCGGGCGTGGGTGGCGCAAGCTCCAGCTGAATTTTTCGGTCAAGGGCGGCAAGTTCGGACTTCAACTGCTTCAGCTCGTCCTCCTTCTTCCACACCTTACCCGCTATCTCCTGTAACTGCGGTATCTCCATCTCCAGCACCTCGTTCTTCGCCTTGTACTGGTCGATGATGGAGGGTATCCTCTCCATCGCGTTGAGGAAGTTGCGGGCGGCGGCCAACGGGTCAGCCATCGCCAGATGCCCGTTGTTGTAGGTGTACTTGTAGTTCCCCTCGACCACGAAGCGGTTGTCGGTGAACTCCAATCCCTCTTTGAGTATCCTTTCGCTCACCACCTTTATCGGAAAACCGTAAAGTTCACCGACCTGCGTGTACAACCCTCCGGTCGTGGCATTCTTGGCTATCTCCTGCAAACGCTTTCCGATGACCTTCTCATCGGCGGAATCCACTCCGTCCACCTTTATTATATTAAGGCGGTTGCCCTCCTTGTCGGTCTGCACCACCGACAGGAAGCGGTTCCAGTCCTCCGTCATGGCATCTATGAAAGCCGTGTTGTTGCGCAACTCGCCGGTCTTTGACTCCAGCTTGAACTCCGAATCACGCTTGCCCTTGTTGAACGACTTGCGTTCCCCTTCGAGCGATGCGATCCGCTTTTCCAGTTTCGCCTTGTCCAACAGGTCGGTATTGCCGGAGAGCAACGCCATGTATTCCGAGAAATTCATGCCCGATTTTTCGTCCATTGCCCCCTCGTCGATGGTACGCGCACCCATCGCACCGCTTTTGAGCTGGCTTATGAAAGTCTGCTTGCAGTGCAGGAGGTTGAACTTGTAGCTGTCCAGTGACTTCTCCACCGCGTAGATGATTACATCCACGTTGTTCCCGGCGAAATGTTTGGCAATCTCATTACCTGCCCTAACTCCGCGTCCGTCACGCTGTTGCAAGTCGGACGGTCGCCACGGCGTATCGAGATGATGGATAGCCACACACCGTTTCTGGGCGTTCACACCCGTTCCGAGCATAGAGGTAGAGCCGAACAGCACACGCACCGTCCCGGCGTTCATGGCGTCTATCACCGCCTTCCGCGCCTTGTCGGTCTTGCACTCCTGAATGAAGCGCACCTCGCTTGGCGGTATACCGTAGTCCTCCGTCAGTTTGCGCTTGATTTCCGAATAGACGTTCCACCCGTCGCCCGGCTGGTATGTCCCCAAATCAGAGAAAACGAACTGCGTGCCTTTCTGGGCGTCGTATTTTTGATAATACTCCGCGATCATCTTGGCACAGTGACTCGCTTTGTTGTCGGGATGATCTTCGTAATTCGGGTCTATCATGCGCATGTCGAGTGCCATTTTCCGGGCATAGTCCGTGGCGATGAGCATCTTCGCCTTTTCTTCCGTTTCCGAAAGCGGCAGCCTGCCCAACAAGGTGGCATCGCCCGTCTTGGCGAACTGCATCAGTTTCTGTATGAAGTCCTCCTGTTCCGGCGTGGGCGGTATATGGTGCAGTATCTCGTTCTTGGCAGGACGGTCAACGCCCACATCCTCCGCCGTGCGGTAGTCCGTGATTTCATTATAGAAGGCGGCAAGCTCCGGCACTTTGATGAAGTAGCGGAAACGCTCCTTCTGGACCACATTGTTCGTCACGTTAAATTCAAAATCCGTCGTCTTCTTGGCAAATATCGCCGCCCAAGCGTCGAAACACCTTATGTCCTGCCGTTCCAGCTCCTTCGGGCGCAGGTACTTGAACAGCAGGTACAATTCAGTCAGTGAGTTGCTGATAGTCGTGCCGGAGAGGAAGGTCGCACCCAAGTCTTTTCCTGTGCGCTCCTGTATGGTGCGTATGGCAAAGAGCATGTTAAGTGCCTTCTGGCTTCCCTCGCTGTTTCCCAATCCCGCCACACGGTCGTGGCGCGTGTTGAAAGTCAGATTCTTGAACTGGTGGCTCTCATCTATGAAGATGTGGTCGATGCCCATCTGCTTGAAATCCACCACGTCGTCCGTGCGTGACTTTATGGCGTGTTCCACCTTCTCCAGCTTCGCTTCAAGGTTGTGCTTGCGCTTCTCCAATCCTTTCAGCATCGCCCGCGACACGTTCTTTCCCTGCTGCCGTAGCACTTCGAGGTTTTCCTCCACCGTGTCAAGCTCTGCTTGCAGGATGCGCTGCTGCAATTCCGGCGACTGCGGTATCTTGCCGAACTGGTCGTGCGACATGATGACGCAATCGTAGTCGTTGTTCTTTATATTATTGAAGAAGCGCACACGGTTGGCGGTCGAAAAGTCCTTCTCCGAAGCGTACAGAATACGTGCGTTGGGATATGCCGCCTGATAGGTGGCTGCAATCTCCGCAACGTTGGCTTTCAGCCCGATAATCATCGGCTTGTGTGCCAAATTCAGACGCTTCATCTCATGCGCGGCGATGCACATTATCAGCGTCTTACCGGTTCCCACCTCGTGGTCGCAAATTCCGCCGCCGTTCTGTTTCAACATCCAGACGCAATCCATCTGTGAGGGATAGACGCTCTTGATACCCCGGCTTGCCAGCCCTTTCAGGTTGAGGTCGGGAAAGGTCTGATGGGAGCCGTCGTAGCGCGGGCGCACGAAACAGTTGAACTTGCGGTTATACATCGTCACAAGCCGCTCCTTGAACTGCGGCGACTGCTCTTCGAGCCATTCGGAGAAGCCGTTTCGTATCTCGTCAATCTTGGCGTTGGCGAGTTGTATTCCCTCGCTGTCGCGCATCTTGATGTCGTTGCCATGCTCGTCCTTGCCGATGGACTTCATCATGTCAGGGCAGGTGTTGTGCAGGGCGTGTTTTAGGAGGTGCATACCGTCATAGTTCCGGTAATACCCCTTCACCAGAAACTCGTCCGTGATTTTCATGGTGCGGTAGCCGCACACCACCGAAAACTCGTCCATGCTTGCGGAATAGGCGATTTTCACCTCCGTGTCGAACAGCCGGCTCATGTAGGCGGCATAGACACCCGTCGGAATCCAGCGTTCCCCGAAATTGAAGTCCAGATCCTCGAAGGCGATGCGCTGCGGCTCGGCATCTTTCAGAGCCTCCAACGCCTGCTTCACCTCCGGCATACGCTCATTTTCGGGATTGTCACCCATCCATGCCTCTATGCGTTCCGCTTTCTCTATGACATTTCCGGCGATGAAACGGTCTTTGATTTCGTAACCGGTCACGAGCGGATTGTAGTAGATGCGCCCTTGCAGGGCAGTGAGCAAATCCTCCGCCGTGCTGTCGGTTATCTCCCGCATATAGTCGAGATTGACCGTACCATATTTGTTGAGCGACGCAGACAGGGCTTCTTCGGGAGAGCCTACGTTGGCATGGCTCTCCACCGCGAAGGAAACAGGATGCTCGAAGATGTCCGCCTTGACGAACTTTCCGTTTTCCATCCGTTCCAGCGAAAGGATGTCGCGCCCGCCCGCATCCATCATCACTAACTTCACGTTCTGCTTGGCGTTGAGGTTGCCGTAGCGCATGACAAACTCATCGTAACAGGTATTCAGATGCTCTCGCCACGGAACATTTGCCTCGCGCCGGAGCGATTCATAACGGTACAGACGCTCGTAGGCGTCACGCAGCGACACATACAACAACGCCTTTTCCTTCTGGTATCCTTTCAGGTCGAGCGGCTGGAATGTCGCCCCGTATGGCGTGATGTCTTTCAGGTAGCCGATGTTATGACGCCCCCGGTCAGCCACCAGCGACCCTTCGCGCAGGTGCATCTCCGGCGTGCGGTGGTAGGCACGCGGAGAAAGGTCCACGACTTCCTCCTTCGGCTTTTCCGCTTCGATGTCGGGGAAAAGGAAAGTCCCCACCGCTTCCGATGGGGTATCTGTAACGGCAGGTGCGGCGACTGCCTCCGGCTGTGTTTCCTCCTGTCGTGGCTGCTCACGGGAAGTTTCCGGCACGGCTTTCACTTCCGTCTTTTCCGCCACTTGTTTCTCGTTATGCTGCCTTGCCAGTTCCCGAAGTTCTTTCCTACGCTCCGGCGTCAAACCCATCATCATTTCATAGAAACCGTTGATGGGAGGATTGGTATCCCAGTCCAGTGTGGCATAGATGTCGTCCGGGTCGGCAGGCTTGGCGGTGTTCTCCGCTTTCACCTCCTTATTCTCCATTGCGGGTTTTGCAGTTGGAGCTGTCGGTGTAACCGTGACTTTCGGTTTGGGCGGAGTGGACTTTGCCGTAACTGCCTTTTTCACCGTCTTTTTCTTTTTGGAGGTTTTCGGTTGGCTGACCTCTTCCGTCATCCCCCAGAGGTCAAGCAGGGTGAGCTGCACGCCTGCGGAATATTGCGGGCGCGGTTCTATCTCCGGCTTTTCATCTGCGGGTTGCGGCTTTTCTGTCGGAGTTTCCACCGTCTGCGCCGAGGATACTGTTTCCAATTTTATGGCAGGACGCTCTACTTTATTTTGAACGGCAACTTTTTCTTCCGTTCCTGCCTGCCGGATTGAACCCGAATACAAGCGCATGGCAAGCCTGTAATGGAAATCCTCGTCGAGCATACGGCGCAAATCCCCGGCGATGCCTGCTGCCTTGCCCTCGTGCAGATAAACCATAGCGGGCTTCCCGTAGGGGTCTGTGTCAAGTTTCGCCATCGTATGCACGATGCGTTCCGGGTGGTGGATGAAATAGGCGTTGTCGGTCAGGGCGGTTTTCGTGTCCGTCTGTATCACGGTCATCAGCCGCTCGTCCTGCGACATTTCCTTCTTGCTGAGGTTCTTTTGCAGGACAATCAGGTCACTGCCCACCTCCGTGCCCGCGTTGTCCGTGAACAGGTTGTTGGGCAGGCGTATCGCGGATACCAGATTGGCCTGACTGAACAGCTCGTTACGCACGGAGGTCTTGGTGCTATTCAATACCCCTTGCGAGGTGATGAACGCCACGATACCGCCGTCACGCACGGCATCCAGTCCTTTGAGAAAGAAATAGTTGTGGATGGTTTTCTGGGCGGAGCGTCTGCCGAAAGAGTCGCTCCGCTGAAACTCCGCGTCGAACACGGCAATGTCACCGAACGGAATGTTGGACACCGCCAAGTCGAAATAATTGTTGAACGGTCTTTCGATTTTCTCAAAACCGCAGGTGCGCATTTTCTGGTCGGGATAGAGATGCCTCAAGATTGTACCCGTGAGCAGATCCTTCTCGAAAGCCATCACATCCGCATTGGGGCTGTGCCGCAGCATGGAATCCACGAACACGCCGACACCTGCCGACGGTTCGAGCATACGGGCGGGGCGGACGCTGTAATCTGCCAGCACGTCCGCGATGGTGTCGGTTATCTCTTTGGGGGTGTAGAAAGCGGTCAGCACGGACGCTTTCAGCGAATCCACAAACCGCTTGTACTCTGTTTCGTCCTTGCTGTTCTCACGGATAAGCCTGTGCAGCTCCACCGTCGGGGCGAACAGTTCGAGGTCGGATTTCGCCCACCGGACGGCATCCGTCAGTTCCTTTGCAGGGTTGAGGATACATTTCAGACCGCCGAAACCGCAGTACCTTTGAAGTATGGCACGCTCTTCGGTTGTCGCTGTCCTATTTTCCCTGTCAAGGATGAATGCCGTCCGTATCGCCTCGATGTTGTCCCGCAGTTTCTGTTTGCGGTTAAACGCCATATTCGTCTAAGTAAAGGACGGTTGCTCCCGTCAGCTCCGTGTAGAGCAGGTCGTAATCGGAAGACAGGGCGAAATTGTCATCCGAGAGGTCATAGACGGAGAACACGTTGCCGACAAGCGGCAGCAGTTTCAGGACAAAGGCTTCACGCTTCTCTTCCGGCACTTCATCGGCAAACTCGTTTTCCACGACTTCGCGGAGGATGGCGTAACGGGAATAATGCAGCCCGCGCAGCAGCGTGTCCATCGCCAGTTCCTGCGCACCATCGGCGGGATAGCCTTCAAGCCGTGCCCTCTCATACGTTTCGGCGGCACGGTCGGCCCGTTCCCGTATGAAAGCGGTGTCGTCAGCCTGTTCAAACTTGTTCGTGCGGAGATAGTCCAGCAGGTACAGACCGTAATAGGAAAAGTCGGTCTGACCCTCGTTTTTCTTCTTGTTGTTCATTACTTTGGATTTAGCGGATTGATAATTAACGGGATAATCGGTTGGAAAAAGGAAGAAAAAGGCACTCGGTATCCCTCCGAGTGCCACCACTAAATCCAAAGTATGAGTGTAATCCGGTATCGAAGAACAATTCATTACTCTGAACAAGTGGCAAAGTTAATACTATTTCTTCCGTCCTGAAAATTTCTTGTCCTTTTTAGCCTCCGGGAACACAAAAGTCGTGTTATATTCCCCGTCAAAGGCGACAACAGCATCGAAACTCTTGCCCTGTTTGCTCTTGAACCCTTTGAGCAGCTTGGTATGCCCTTCGGTGAGCAGGTCTTTGATTTCATCGTCGGACAGGGTGCGTCCCGCTTTCAGCCGGAACACGGGCAGTCCGCACTCCGTGTTGTCGCAGCGTACCACCTTGCCGTAGAACCGCATCCTGCCCGTGCCACACTTGGGACACGCGCAGCCGGAGTCACGGCTGCCGAAGAGCTTGTCGCACGAGATCAGTTCGGAGGTTATCTCACGTGTGTACGCCTCTATCTCCTTGCGGAAGGTGTCGTCGGACAGTTCCCCGCGCTCGATACGCGCCAGCTCCTTTTCCCATTCGCCCGTCATGGCAACATCGGCGATGCGCATCGTCTTGACGACGGAATTGAGGGCAAGTCCTTTTTCGGTGGGAACAAGCGACTTCTTGCAGCGTTCCATGTAACCGCGCTTGAAAAGCGTTTCGATGATGGAGGCGCGTGTGGCGGGAGTACCGATGCCACAGTCCTTCATCGCCTGCCGCAGTGCGTCGTCCTCAATTTCCTTGCCCGCCGTTTCCATTGCCGAGAGCAGGGTGGCTTCGGTATGCAGCGGCTTGGGTTTGGTCTTTCCTTCGGTAATGGACGAGCCTTTCGGTGTCAGCGTGTCGCCTTCCTGCCAGCCGGGGATGGTAATTTCCTCTTTTTCCTCGCCATAGACGGCACGCCATCCGGTTTGCTTCACGACGCTGCCTTTTACGGTAAACTCCACTCCGGCACATTCCGCCGTGACAGTGGTCACATCCTTGACGCATTTCTCAGAGAATGCCTCGACCATGCGCCCGGCAATCATCTGATAGATGGTATTGTCCTCTTTGGAGAGGAAGAGCGGTTTCTCACCCGTGACGAGCAGGGCATGGTGGTCTGTCACCTTGCCGTCGTCCACGCTGCGGCGTGTCGGGGCGGCTTTTGCCCGCACCTTGTCTTTCCATTCGGGCTGTGTGCCGATGAAAGCGAGCAGTTTGGGAATTTCGGCAAACACGTCTTCGGGGATGTAGCGGCTTCCCGTTCTCGGATAGGTTATCAACTTCTTTTCGTAGAGTTTCTGCGCGATTTCAAGCGTCTGTTCCGCCGTGAAGCCGTGCTTGGCGTTGGCTTCTTTCTGGAGCGTGGTCAGGTCGTAGAGCAAGGGAGTTTCCTCCGTCTTCTCCTTGCGCTCGGCTTTCGTGACAGTGGCGCAACCTGCCGCCTTTACCTTATTATATAGTTCCATCGCCGGTTCTTTCTCTTTCCATTTCTCGGAGGATGAGAATTTCACGACTTCGCCGTCGCAACCGTCCGTTGCGATATGGAGCTGCCAGAATGCTTCGGACGTAAAGCGGCGGTTCTCCCAGTAGCGTTCACATACCATAGCCAACGTTGGTGTCTGCACCCGCCCCACGGAATACGTGCCGTGTCCGGCGGCGATGGATAACGCCTGTGTGCCGTTGATGCCCACGAGCCAGTCGGATTCGCTCCGCGCTTTGGCGGCGAGGTAGAGGTTGTCGTATTTGCTGCCGTCTTCGAGTTTCCGCAGTCCCTCGCGGATAGCTTTGTCGGTGAGAGAGCTGATCCACAGGCGCACGAAAGGAGTGGTGCAACCCGTATAGTGGTAGAGGTAGCGGAAGATAAGCTCTCCCTCGCGTCCGGCATCGGTCGCCACGATGATATGTTCGCTTGTGTCGAACAGTCTTTTGATGACTTTTATCTGCGACACCACGCCGCTGTCGGGCTTGTAACCTTTCTCCGTCCTGACCTGACGGGGGACGAGCGTGAATGTGTCGGGAATAATCGGGAGGTTGTCACGGACAAATCCGCGCACGCCGTAGCCGTCGGGCATGGCAAGCTGAACGAGGTGTCCGAATGCCCATGTCACGGCATAACCGCCTCCCTCGAAATATCCTTCCTCTCTCTTTGTCGCGCCCACGATGCGGGCGATTTCACGTGCCACGGAGGGCTTTTCTGCAATGATTGTCTTCATGTCTTCTTCTTTTTTGTTGATACTTTGGATTTTATTTTGGATTCAGTGGCGGACACGGGATTACATTTTCATGCCCTTGCCCGTTTTCTTCTGCGGCTTCTCCTGCTGCTGTTGCTGGCGGGCGTCCTTCGGGTTGGTCTGACCTTTCTGCAACGGCTCTCTCAGATTCTTTGTAGCCTCGTTGGTCTTGCCATCGTTGTTCACCGCCACCTGCGTGCGGCTCTCGTTGGACGGAGCAACCTGCTGTGCATTGTCAGGGTTCGTGTCGTAGCGGTACGGGCGTCCCTTCTCCGGGTTGAACTTGATATACATCGTGGCATGGAAGCCCTGCTTGTCGGTCACGTTCTCCAGCTTCACGGCTTTACCCGCCACATAGTCGGCTTTCTGCTGGTCGGTGAAGCTCACGCCGCTCCATTTGCTGATGGGGCGGATGCTGCCGTCCTCGTTCGTCCACGTGTTGCGGCGTTGCTCCTTCTTGGTCTGTGCGGCATTTTCCCCGCCCTGCGCCTGACTTTTCGATGTGTCGCCTTTGGTTTCCTGTGTCTGTGCGGTACGGGGCGACTTGCCGGTTCCCGGCACGAACTCCACGCCGCGCTGCTCCACGTTCACTTGCAGGGTGGTGACGAACTTTCTGCCGTCGTTGCGCTCGATGAGCTTGTCGCGTACGGGCAGTCCGGCGCGGAGCATGTCCCGCTCCTGCGTGGTGATTTCCGTCTTGCCGATGCGCTCCGGGATGCGCACCCTGCTTGCCGGAATGTCCGTGATTTCATTCGTCTTGCGGTCGATGCTGATGTAGGAGGGGATGATCTCGCCCGTTTCCCTGTCCACAATGTCCACGACCCTACCGAGATTGCCCGTTTCGCGGAGGTTCTTCCGGTCATTGTCGGAGAATTTGTGTTCCTTGTACTCATCCAGCTTCTGCTCCTTGCGGATGAAGTGCGGCACGAGGCTGATGTTTCCCTCACCGTCCTTCTTGAAGGAGAGGCGGGCGTCCAGCTCGAATGATTCGCCGCCGAAGGTCGGTTTGACCTTTACCAAGTCGGACTTGCCATAGTTGAGCATCTTCGTAAGGTCGCCGGACTTTTCAAGGTTGTCCCGCTTTACGCCCCATCTGTCCTCCAGCTCCTGCCAGTTGATTTTACTCTCGTCGATGGGCTGGTAGCCACGTTTGCCCTGCATCTGTTCGGATTTGTCCTGTTGCTGTTCTTTCCGTTGTTCCATGTTCTCCTGTTTTTGAGGTTCTTGTTTCTCTGTCTGTTGTGCTGCCATCTCTTCCTGCACCTTCTTCTCATAGTCGGAGGTGTCCACCTTGTGAGGGGCGAGCAGCTCCTTGTTCGCTTCGGGGTCTTTCAGCAGTTGCTTCATCACCTCTAAGAGATTTTCAGCTTGGTCTGCCGCAATGCGGTAGAAACCGAAGCGGCTGGGTTCCTTGCACTGCCGGAAGAAGTTCTTGAAGAAGTTGTCCAGCACGTCGCCATGTCGGTCGAATTGCAGGAAACTCTGCGCGTTCTCCGCTTTTGCGGGGGTGCGCTTGGGTGTGCCGTCCGCGTTCAGCCCGGCTACCACGCTGATCTCGCCTGTCTTCTCGTCACGGACTACCAGCACGTCCTTTTCGTCTTTTTTCTTTGCCATCTGAAAAATGTTTTAATGGGTTATTTATGAAAGAAATTATGGATACGAGCCTTGTAGAAGGCTATATCTTCCTTTTTGAAGTCCTTGATATGGTTGGAAAGGAATGTCAGCACGTCCTCCTCGCTGTAATAGGTCTTCTTGCCCAGCGTCTTGTAGGGCAATGCGCCTACGCTGCGGTAGCGTTGGAGGGTGCGTTTGCTTATCTGGAGCAACATGCACAAATCCTGATTGTCGAAAAGGCGGATGCTTTCCGTGATAGTGGGCTGTTTCCCCTCAGCCTTCATCGCCAGCAGCAGTTCGTCCTGACGGTCGAGCCGTTCCATCAGCTTCTGCATCCAGCCCTCGAAGTTGTTTCGTGTGAGCAGTTCCATGACCTATGTCCTCCTTCCTTTTGGTTTGCCGCCCGTGCGCAGCGTGTGGTTGTGGAACAGGGTGTCTATTGTCCCTTCCTCGTTCCTTACTGTGTTGTCCTCCAATAGCCGCAGTATCTCGGAAAGGCGGTAGCGGCAGCTTCCGCGTACCACCACATACTCGATACGGTGGTCGGTGCGCATACGCTGCATGGTGCGCTTGCTCACGTTGAGCATCTTCGCCGCCTGTGCCGTGTCAAGCAGCTTGTCTTCGGTTTCCCGCTTCCGTTTCTTCTCGTCCCTTGCCTCGCGGATGTACCCTGCGATGTTCGCAATCTGCGCCATCATCTCCTTGTAGGCGGAACTTTCCATTGTTATCACTTTCATGTTCAGTCCTTTCTTTTTGTTTCTGCGACAAAATTCGGCAATAAACAAAAGGGGCTTTAACAACTCACTACGTGACTCACGTAAGATTTTTGCGGAAGATGGCTCCGTAACCCGGTCAAACGGCGCAACAGGCAGCCTTTCAGCGGAAAACGATACGTCTTGTATGCCGTTTCGTTACCTTTGCGGCAAACTCTAAATGACATGAATATGGAAATAGTATCTATCGAGAAAAAGACTTTCGAGATGATGGTGGCGGCATTCGGCGCACTCTCGGAGAAGGTCGCCGCCCTGAGGCGCAAAAGCGACACGGGGCGCATGGAAAGATGGCTCACGGGCGAGGAGGTCTGCGGGCAGTTGAGAATAAGCCCGCGCACGTTGCAGACGCTGCGTGACAGGCGGCTTATCGGCTACTCGCAGATAAACCGCAGGTTCTATTACAAGCCAGAGGAGGTGAAGCGGCTGATACCGCTTGTCGGCACGCTCTATCCGCACGGCAGATGATTTGATTTATTCACCCACTGAATCCGAAGTTATGATGAACGAGAACAACGATGTTTTTACGATGGAAGACGAGCCGATAGCCTCTGTGGTGCAGGATATGCGCAAAGGCTCGAAATGGCTGTCCGCATTTCTGGAAAGCTACCGTCCTCCGCTGGACGGGGAACGTTACCTGACGGACGGCGAGGTGTCGGAACTGCTCCGTGTGAGCCGGCGCACCTTGCAGGAATACCGCAACAACCGCGTGTTGCCCTTCATACTTTTGGGAGGGAAGGTGCTTTACCCGGAAACGGGGCTGCGCGGGGTACTGGAAGCGAACTACCGCAAGCCGCTGGAGTGAGGCGGTTTCATGAAAAAGTAAACGGGTGACACCTTTTGTGGTGCTACCCGTTTACTTGTCTTATGGGGTATGTGCAATCAGCAATACCCGGCTTTTCCGTTCTGTATGAACATCACGTATGTCTGCCGTTTCTCTTGTGAGAGTGCCTTTCCCACCAGCCATGTGCGGAACAGGTGGGTGTTGTAGGTATTCACCCTGAAAGCGACCGGGATGATGATTTCAAGGGCGTACACGTCCGCGTGCAGCCCGTTTTCAAGCTGCATGTAGCGGCACACCTCGTAGTCGTTCAGCACGTCCGACTTGCGGACGGCTCTGATGGCGGCGTTCACTGCCGGGACGGTCGTATGGAACAATCCGGCTATTTCGGTGGCGGTCATCCACACGTCGTTACCGGTTACGCTGACTGCCTTGTCCTCGATGATGATTGTGTCACGTTTCATGGCTTTTCTTTTTAGATGGTGCAACCTGCAAATTCCTCGACGCCGTTCAATCTTGCGGCAAGGTTCTCCATGTCCTGATTGAGCTTCTCTTTGGTTATCTTTGCGTAAATCTGCGTCGTCTTTATGCTCTTGTGTCCGAGCATGGAGCTGACCGTTTCGATGGGAACACCGTTGGAGAGGAATATCGTCGTGGCTGCCGTGTGGCGGCTCTGATGCCACGTGATATGCTTGGTGATGCCGCAACGCTTGGCGACGGCACGGATACCGGCAAGGCACGTGTTATAATGCGGAACGGGAAATATCCTGCCGTCCCCGCACAGTCCCCGGTATTTGCCGATTATGCGGTTGGCGATGTCGAGCAGGCGGATGTTGGACACCACGCCCGTTTTCTGGCGGTTGATGTTTATCCACTCGTGTTCGTCGAAGTAGGTGCGGATATTCTCTTCCGTAAGGTTGCGCATATCCGCGAACGACAGCCCCGTGAAGGCGCAGAACAGGTAGAGGTCGCGGTACAATTCCTGTTTGGCGTTTTTCAGTTTCCCCTCCATCAGCAGGCGGATCTCATCTTTGGTCAGGAAACTGCGTGTTGTTTCCTCCTTCTTGATTTCATACTCGCGGAACGGGTCGCGCGTCAGCCACTCGTTGTTGATGGCGATGAATACCATCGTCCGTAACGGGCAGACGTACAGCCACACGGTATTGGTGCAGCAGTGCTTGTCCGTGCGCAGGAACATCTCGAAGTCGGAGATGAAAGCCGGGGTAAGCTCTTTTAGGGCGATGTCCTTCACATGGTAGCGGATGTCGAGGAACTCTTGCATGTGCTTGTAAACGGTGCGGTACTTCAGCAGCGTGCCTTTGGCTTTCATGCCTGCCTCCACCTGCTTCTCGTAGTCCTCGTTGTGCTGGCGGAACACCTGCATCAGCGTGTGGTAGCGGTGTTCCAGTCCGAGAAAGGCGTTCTTCACCTTCTCCGCCGTGACGAAGTTGTCACGCTCCATGATTTCCTGATAATGCCTGTTGATGCGTACCCGCATCTTGTCAAGCATACGGTTCGTTTCGAGTGCCGCCGTGCTTCTGCCCGTGACACGTCCACCTTTGGTGTCCCACAGTTTCGGATCGACAGTCAGTTTGCAGCTGAACTGTGTCTGGCTGCCGTCCACCGTGATGCGTCCCATGACGGGAACTGTCCCGTCCTTTTTCACTACCTGACGCTTGAGGTAGTAGATTACTGAAAATGTACTCTTCATTGTCCTTAATTTTTGGGTTTCAAAATTAGTTGGTGAAGAGTCCGGTGTTGGTACGCAAAACGGGGAGGAACGGCGCAATCTTTTTCCGTAACCTGATTTTTCGCATGAGTTATGGATAACTCACTATTCCTTAGAGCCTTGTTTCGCTATTCGTACCCGTTTGTCGCATTTTCGGGCATGGTTACGAACAAGTAACGTAGCGGCGTCAGGATTTGGCTTCGGCAGGGATTGTAATGGCTTCACGGATTATCGCCACTTCAACCAAAACCCTTGTAACTCAATTCTATCACTATATCTTTCCGCATTTCACTTTTTTGTAGTAACTTTGC
>NZ_JAPQKZ010000063.1:0-29038 GCF_027257075.1 Bacteroides sp. LFL-34
AGGAACTGGAACTGCCGCTGATGAAAACCTTTATCCCCGATACCAAACGCTACAAAAAGGAACTGGTGGCGGATAAAAAGGCGGTGTTCCGCTCCACGCTCTTTCCCGCCAGCCGCCCGCTGGTAAGGGGAAGCAACTTGGAAGAACTGATAACCGAAATAGTGTACTACATCAAATTAAAATGATATGGCAAAGCAAAGCGGCGGGATGCCGAAGATAGACGAGGATTTCATGAAAGAGCTTATCTCGCAGGGTGTTCCCAGTAAACAAGATAATAAACCGAATGATGCACCACATACCAATCTTGCATCACAAGTTACCCAAGAGGAACAGCAGACGGAAACGGTGCGGGTGGAGAAAACGACAAACCGCAAGCGCAAGGGCGGCACGGGCGACTACCGGGAAACCTACTTTCAGAAAGTAGAACTGGCAGACCGACAGCCCTTGTACGTGAGCCGTACCACGCACGAAAAGCTGATGCGTATCGTGACAGTGATAGGCGGGCGCAAGGTGACGGTAAGCAGCTACGTGGAAAACATTCTGCTGCGCCACTTCGAGCAGTACCAAGACGAGATAAACACCCTGTACGAAAGCCACTTCCAAAAGCCTGTCTGACTATGGTAATCTATTGCATACTTACCGGGCTTTTGGTGTACTATATCGCCCTATGGCTGTGGTATCGCTACACGGACAGCCGGACATCACCGGGCAGAACAGATGATGCGCCACTCCCACGAAACGAGGTTTCGGGCTACACGCTGATAGGTGAAAGCCGATACAAGGGCGGACTAATCGGGACAGCGCAGGACAAATCGGGACACATCCCTCAAGCGGCTGAAAATGATACTATTTTTGCGCCGCAGGCTGACGGACAGCCGGAAGAAAACATTCCGGAAACAGCAGCCGAAGCGGAAGAAACGCCCGGTTACGAGAATGACGAACCCGACTACGAGGACGAGGAAATAGCCGGGTACATGGACGGTGACGATGATACCGGGCGGGCTACGGGCGTGAGCTTTGACGAACTGGGCGAAGCGGTACGCACGGCGAACGCCGACAACCCCACCGAAGCGGAGAAACGGCAAACCGCCGGGACACTGGCAAGCATTGAGGGGACGAACCTCTACGATGCGGTGGTGGAGAACATCAACGGCGGGCTGGCAAAGGTGGCGGAACTGCTGGGACGCAACGAAGCGGAACTGGCTACGGCTGCTGTTCCTGCCGGAACTGGCGATACAAGCGAGGAACACGAAGCGTTCGGCATGAACGATTTCCTATAATATAATAATGTATAAGCCTGACAGCATGAAACAACGGGATTACGGTTGATTGGCAACCTGAAAACAAACAGACAAACGGGACTGCTCCCGACCACTAAAATTTCAAATTATTCACCAGCCGGGAAAGGCGGACTATCCACCCGCCGCCCGGCATTAAAAACAAATCACAATGAGAAAGAAAATCTTCTTGTCGGCGGCTATACTTGCCGCCGTGGTAAGTGCCTACGCACAAGGAAACGGGCAGGCGGGCATCACCGAAGCCACGAATCTAATCACCGGGTATTTCGACCCCGGAACAAAACTGGTGTACGCAATCGGGGCGGTCTGCGGCTTGATTGGCGGGGTAAAAGTATATAACAAATTTTCAAGCGGCGACCCCGACACCTCAAAGACCGCCGCCAGTTGGTTCGGGGCGTGCATCTTCCTGATTGTAGCCGCCACTATCCTGCGTTCGTTCTTCCTCTAAAAAGGCGGCAATGTCTGAATATCCGGTAAACAGGGGTATCGGGAAGCCGGTAGAGTTCAAGGGGCTGAAAAGCCAGTACCTCTTTATCTTTTGCGGCGGCTTGCTCGCCGTCTTCGTGGTGTTCATCGTCCTGTTCATGGCAGGCGTGAACCAGTGGCTATGTATCGGTTTCATCGTGTCGGCTTCGCTGCTGCTCGTGTGGCAGACGTTCCGGCTCAACGCCAAGTACGGCACGCACGGGCTGATGAAAGCTGCCGCACGCAAAAGACACCCACGCTTCATTATCAGCCGAAAGGCGATACCCCGGCTGTTCAACTACAAAAGAAGAAAGGAAGAAAGAACATGAGGAATATGTTAAAGGCTACCACGCTGGAGAGGAAATTTCCACTTTTGGCGGTGGAGAACGGCTGCATCATTTCAAAGGATGCGGACATAACGGTGGCTTTCAGGGTGGAACTGCCCGAACTGTTCACCGTCACCAGTGCCGAGTATGAAGCCATACATTCGGCGTGGTACAAGGCGGTCAAGGTGCTGCCCGACTACTCCATAGTACACAAGCAGGACTTCTTCATCAAGGAGAACTACCAGCCCGACACCGAAAGGGACGAGCTTAGTTTTTTAAGCCGCTCCTTTGAACGGCACTTCAATGAACGCCCGTTCCTGAACCATTACTGCTACCTGTTCCTGACGAAAACGACAAGGGAGAGAAGCCGCCGACAGAGCGACTTCTCCACCCTTTGCCGGGGAAGGATTGTACTGCAGGAGATAGCCGACAAGGAAGCGGCGGCAAAGTTCATCGAAGCGGTCGGGCAGTTTGAAAGGATTATGAACGACAGCGGTTTTGTCACCCTTACCCGGCTGGCAGCATCGGAAATCACCGGGCAGGACGGAAAGGCGGGCATCATCGAGAAATACTTCTCGCTCTCGCAAACCGACACTACTTGCCTGAAAGACATCGGGCTGTACCCGGAAGAAATGCGGGTCGGGGACGATATACTGTGCCTGCACACGCTTTCGGACGTGGAAGATTTGCCCGGAAAGGTCGGGACGGACTGCCGATTTGAGAAGCTGTCCACAGACAGAAGCGATTGCAGGTTAAGTTTTGCCGCCCCGGTGGGCGTGCTGTTGTCGTGTAACCACGTCTATAACCAGTTCATCTTCATAGACGACCACGCTGAAAACCTGAAGAACTTCGAGCAGACCGCCCGGAACATGCAATCGCTCTCCCGTTACTCCCGTGCCAACCAAGTGAACAAGGAGTGGATAGACGAGTACCTGAACGAAGCGCACAGCAAGGGGCTTATTTCGGTACGCTGCCACTGTAACGTCATGGCATGGAGTGACGATAGGGACGAACTCAAACGCATACGCAACGATGTGGGAAGCCAGCTTGCGCTAATGGAGTGCAAGCCACGCCACAACACCACCGACACGCCCACGCTCTTTTGGGCGGGCATACCCGGCAACGAAGCCGACTTCCCCGCAGAGGAAAGTTTCTACACGTTCTTGGGGCAGGCTCTCTGCCTGTTCGTGGAAGAAACGAACTACAAGAGTTCGCTTTCGCCGTTCGGCATCAAAATGGTGGACAGGGTAAGCGGTCGCCCGCTGCACATCGACATATCGGATTTGCCCATGAAGAAAGGCATCACGACCAACAGAAACAAGTTCATACTTGGGCCGAGCGGGTCGGGTAAGTCCTTCTTTACCAACCACATGGTGCGCCAGTATTACGAGCAGGGCGCGCACGTGCTGCTGGTCGATACGGGTAACAGTTACTTGGGGCTGTCCCAGCTTATCCACAACCGCACGCACGGCGAGGACGGGATTTATTTCACCTACACCAACGAGAACCCGATAGCGTTCAACCCGTTCTATGTCGAGGACGGGGTATTCGACATCGAGAAGAAAGAGAGTATCAAGACCCTTATACTCACCCTGTGGAAGCGGGACGATGAAGCCCCGAAGCGGTCAGAAGAAGTGGCGTTGTCCAATGCGGTAAGTGCCTATATCGAACGTATCACGGGCGACAGGTCGGTAACACCCTGCTTCAACACGTTCTACGAGTTTGTCCGGGACGAATACCGCCGACAGCTTGAACGGAAGAATGTCAGGGAAAAGGATTTTGACATTGACAATTTCCTGAACGTGCTTGAACCGTACTATCGTGGCGGTGAGTACGACTACCTGCTGAACTCCGACAAGGAGCTGGATTTGCTGCATAAACGCTTCATTGTCTTTGAATTGGACAATATCAAAGACCACAAGATTTTATTCCCGATAACGACTATCATCATCATGGAAGCCTTTATAAACAAGATGCGCAAGTTAAAGGGGATAAGGAAGTTAATACTAATCGAGGAAGCGTGGAAAGCGATTGCATCGGCGAACATGGCGGACTATATCCGCTACCTCTACAAAACAGTCCGAAAGTATTTCGGGGAAGCGATTGTAGTCACGCAAGAGGTAGAGGATATTATTTCTTCCCCTATCGTGAAAGAAAGTATCATCAATAACTCGGACTGCAAAATATTGTTAGACCAGCGAAAATATCTCAACAAGTTCGACAGCATACAGAACCTCTTGGGACTGACCGACAAGGAGCGTTCGCAGATATTGTCTATCAACATGGCGAACCACCCCGGACGGAAGTACAAGGAAGTTTTCTTCTCGCTGGGCGGCACACAATCGGCGGTATATGCCACGGAAGTTTCATTGGAAGAATATTACACGTACACGACCGAGGAAAGCGAGAAAATGGAACTGTTCGCCCTCGCCGACAAGCTGGGCGGCAACCTTGAACTGGCTATCAAGCGGCTTGCAGAAAGCAAAAGAAATCCCCAATCATCAACAACTTAAAAATTAGGAACATGAAATGGATTGACAATCTGATATACACGCTATTGTCCGCCTGCCTGCTGGCGGGCTGCGAGGACAGCGGAAGCAAGGAGCTGGAAAGGATGCAGGGCTATTGGGTACACGTCAGGGGACACCCGGCTTTCACACTCTCGGAAACGGGCGGCAGATACACCGTCACCCGGAAAGCGAATGTCAGGGGCAGAATACTGGAAACGGCTTACCCGGTAACAGAACGGAACGGCTGCCTGTTCATCGAAACGGGCTTCCGCATACAGTTCACCTATGACAAAAAGACCGACCGGATAACGCTCATGCCCGGCGGCGAATACAAACGAGTTACAAACCCTGAAAACAAAAGATAATGAAAAGAACAATTCTCCTTATGGCGGTGTGCCTTTGCTTCATCGGCAAGGCATCCGCACAGTGGGTGGTGTCAGACCCCGGCAACTTGGCGCAGGGCATCATCAACACCACCAAGCAGATAGTGCAGACTTCCACCACAGCCAAAAACACGCTGGACGGCTTCATGGAAGCGCAGAAGATTTTCCAGCAGGGAAAAGTCTATTACGATGCACTCAAAGCGGTACACGATGTTGTCAAGGGCGGCATCAAGGTGAAGAAGTCCATTGAACTGGTGGCGGAAATATCCGAAATCTACGTGCGAAACTATCAGAACATGCTGGCAGATCCGAACTACACGCCGGATGAACTCACCGCCATTTCAGCCGGGTACGCCAAGCTGCTCTCCGAAAGTGCGGACGTGTTGCAGGACTTGAAGAATGTAGTGAACGTGACGGGCATGTCGCTGACGGATGCCGAAAGGCTGGCGGTAATCAACAACGCCTATAAAAGCCTGCTCAACTACCGCAACCTCGTGAACTACTACACCCGAAAGAACATATCCGTGTCCTACCTGCGGGCGAAGAAGAAGAACGACACCGACCGGATGCTGGCTCTCTACGGCTCGGCGGATGAACGCTACTGGTAACATATAAATCGGTATGCCTATGTTATTAGCAGCGGTGGATTTTGACAACCTGCACCAAGTGTTGCGGGTGCTGTACGATGAAATGATGCCCTTGTGCAGCAACATGACGGGGGTAGCCAAAGGGATAGCCGGGCTGGGAGCTTTGTTCTATGTAGCCGCCAAAGTGTGGCAGTCGCTCGCACGTGCCGAACCCATAGACGTGTACCCGCTCCTGCGTCCCTTTGCGTTGGGGCTGTGCATCATGTTTTTTCCAACTTTCGTACTGGGGACTATCAACACGGTATTGTCGCCAGTGGTGAAAGGGTGCAACCAGCTTATGGAAACGCAGACTTTCGACATGAACGAGTACCGGGCGCAGAAAGACCGACTGGAATATGAAGCCCTGATGCGAAGCCCCGAAACGGCTTACCTCGCATCGGACGAGGAATTTGACCGACAACTGGAAGAACTGGGCTGGTCGCCCTCCGACATGGTGACTATGACGGGCATGTACATGGACAGGACGGCTTATAATATAAAGAAGTCCGTCCGGGACTGGTTCAGGGAGTTATTGGAAATGCTCTTTCAGGCGGCGGGGCTGATTATAGACACGCTGCGCACGTTCTTCCTAATCGTGTTAAGCATACTGGGTCCGCTGGCGTTTGCGATTTCCGTCTATGACGGTTTCCAAAGCACGCTGACCCGGTGGATTTCACGCTATATATCCATTTACCTGTGGCTGCCCGTGTCGGACTTGTTCAGCAGCGTGCTGGCACGCATACAAACCCTGATGCTCCAAAAAGACATCGAGCAGCTTTCAGACCCGGATTTCATCCCGGACGGGAGCAGCACCGTGTATATAATCTTTATGATTATCGGCATCGTGGGCTACTTCACCATTCCAACGGTGGCAAGCTGGATAGTGTCGGCTGGCGGTACGTCTGCCTATAACCGCAACGTGGCACGGGCTGGTTCAATCGCCGGGGCTGCGGTCGGTGCGGCTGGCGGAAAGGTTTCGGGAAAACTACTCAAATAAACAACATCAATTTATAGGATATGGAATTTAAGTCATTAACGAACATCGAAACGAGTTTCCGGCAAATCCGGCTCTTTGCGCTGGTATTCATCTGCCTGTGCGCACTGGTGACGGGCTTTGCCGTGTGGAACTCGTACAGCTTCGCCGAAAAGCAGCGGCAGAAGATATACGTCCTCGACAACGGCAAAAGCCTGATGCTGGCACTCTCGCAGGACATGGCGCAGAACAGACCCGTGGAAGCCAAGTCGCACGTGCGGCGTTTCCACGAACTTTTCTTCACCTTATCACCCGAAAAGGGGGCTATCGAAAGCAACATCAAACGCTCGTTGTTTCTCGCCGACAAGACCGCTTTCAACTATTACAAGGACTTGGCGGAAAAGGGCTACTACAACCGGGTGATTTCCGGAAACGTCACGCAGACGGTGGAGATTGACAGCGTGAAGTGCGACTTCGACCAGTACCCCTACAAGGTGAACACGTATGCCCGCCAGTTGATTGTCCGGGAAAGCAGCCTGACGGTGCGAAGCCTTGTCACCTCGTGCCGGTTGCTTAACGCCACACGGAGCGACAACAACCCGCACGGCTTTATCATCGAAGCGTTCACCATTACCGAGAACAAGGATTTGCAGACCATTAAAAGATAGCCTTATGGAAAGAAAACGAAACCACATCGAAAAGGTGCGGGACTGGGCGGACGACCGCCTGCGCCGAATGTGCGGACGGATTACGCCGGGCAAAAGGCTGGCGGTTATCCTCCTGATGTTCTTCTTTTTCGGCGGCTTGTCTATCTACATCACCGTTTCATCAATCTACAATATTGGGAAACGGGACGGGCAAAGGCTGCAAATAGAACACATCAGACAACTGCCGTTGCACGGCAATGACACAACCAAAAGTATCAACCCGTTAAACAGACCGCAATATGGAAGAAGTACAGAAGAATGAGAACGGCACGACCGTACCGCAGGCGGACGGGAAGCCGAAAAAGGAAGACAAACCCAAACGGGAACTTACCCCGCAGCAGGTGCAGCAGCGCAGGAAAATGATAGTCTTCCCGCTGATGTTCCTTGCCTTTGCAGGGTGCATGTACCTGATATTCGCACCCTCCGGCAAAGAGGACGTGAATGTGGAAAGCGTGGGCGGCTTCAATGCCGACATACCCCTGCCCGCAGAGGACGGGATTATAGCCGACAAGCAAAAGGCTTACGAGCAGGCGGTGACAAACCGTAAACAGCAGGACAAGATACAATCCTTGCAGGACTTCGGTTTCACGCTGGACGATGATACGGAAGAACCACAAGAGGAAATCAATCTGATGCCGGAAGAAGATCCGAAGCCACAAAGGGGCGGCGGTGCTTCTTCACGGGCGGCTTACCGGGACATCAACCGCCAGTTAAGCACGTTCTACGAAACGCCCCCTGTGGACGAGGAAAAAGAGGAATTGAAACGGCAGGTGGCGGAACTGACCGACCGACTGAAACAGCAGCAGAACGCCACGCCTACGGCTGACGACCAAATGGCACTCTTGGAAAAGTCCTACGAGCTGGCGGCAAAGTACATGAACGGGCAGGACGGACAAAGGGGGCAGATTGCCCAAATACCGACAGCCGGGCAGAACGGCGGCGGTATCGGCACTCCGGCTATTCCGGTGCAGGCTATCCGGGAAACGACCGTTTCGGGATTGCAGCAGCCCGTGAGCGATGCCGACTTCATCCGGGCTTACAGCCAGCCACGAAACTACGGCTTCAACACGGCGGTAGGCACGGGGTACGCTATGGGAAAGAACACGGTAGCCGCCTGCATACACCAAGACCAAACGCTGGTGGACGGGCAGGCGGTGAAACTGCGGCTGCTCGAACCCATGCAGGCGGGAAATATCGTTGTGCCGAAGAATACCCTTGTGGCGGGAACGGCAAAGGTGCAGGGCGAACGGCTCGACATACTGGTGTCCTCGATTGAGTACGCTGGCAACATCATCCCGGTGGAACTCGCCGTGTTCGACACGGACGGGCAAAAGGGGCTTTCCGTACCGTCCTCTATGGAGCAGGAAGCGTTCAACGAAGCTATGGCGAATATCGGAAGCGGGCTGGGTACAAGCATTTCCTTTGCCCAAAGTGCCGGGCAGCAGGTGGCTATGGACGTGACAAGGGGATTGCTGCAAGGAACGTCCGGCTACCTCGCCAAGAAGTTCCGAACCGTGAAAGTGAAGCTGAAAGCAGGCTATAAAGTCATGCTGTATGCCAAACAACAATAACCATTTTATCAACCGTTAAAATTTCAATTAGCAATGAAACAGATTTTTGGATTGTTCGCCCTCTTGCTGGGCGTGTGTGCGGCAAACGCACAAACCGCTGACACCGTGAAGTATGCGGCTGGCAACGACTTGTACCGGGGTATTACCCGGAAACTCCCGTACCGCCAAATGGTTACGCCCTACGGCGTGGAAGTGACCTTTGCCAAGACGGTGCATATCATCTTCCCCGCCGCCGTCCGCTATGTCGATTTGGGAAGCAACCACATCATAGCGGGCAAGGCGGACGGTGCGGAGAACGTAATCAGGGTGAAAGCCACGACAGAGGGCTTTCCGGGAGAAACGAACTTCTCCGTTATCTGCGAGGACGGCAGTTTCTTTTCGTTCAACGCCAAGTACGCCCGTGAACCGGAAATGCTCAACATCGAAATGAAGGACTTCTTGGAGAATGAAGATACGTCCGACTTCTCGCATACCCGAATGAACATCCATTTCCGGGAACTGGCGGGTGAAAGCCCGCTGCTGGTGAAGCTGATAATGCAGAGCATCTACAAGAACAATGACCGGAAAGTGCGCCACTTGGGTAGCAAGCGTTTCGGCATACAGTTCTTAATCAAGGGGATTTACACATATAACGGGATGCTCTACGTGCACACGCAGACAAAGAACAGTTCCAACGTGCCTTTCGACACGGACTTCATCAGGTTTAAGATAATCGATAAAAAAGTGCCCAAACGCACGGCTATTCAGGAAACGGTACTGGATGCGGTACGCAGCTACAACGAGGTGATAGAGATTGCCGGGAAATCGACCGTGCGCACGGTGTACACCCTGCCGAAGTTTACCATTCCTGACGACAAGCTGCTGGTCGTGGAACTCTACGAGAAGAACGGCGGGCGGCATCAGACCATACGGGTGGAAAACGCCGACATCGTGAACGCAGAAGTGATTGACGAACTAAAAATCAAATAGGGAATGAAAAGACACATCTTTATAATGATGCTCTTTGCGCTGTGCCTGACCTCGTTTCAGGCACACGCACAAAGATACCTGCCGGGCATGAAAGGCTTGCAGGTCACGGCGGGCATGACGGACGGGGTGCATTGGAACGCTGGCAGTGATTTCGCCTACCACATCGGGGCGGCGTACAGCGTTTACACCAAGAACGCCAACCGCTGGGTGATTGGCGGCGAATACCTGCACAAGAAGTATGACTACAAGGATATGCAGATACCCGTAGAACAGTTCACCGCAGAGGGCGGCTATTACCTGAAATTCCTATCGGACAGACGAAAGACCTTTTTCCTTTCATTGGGCTTGTCGGCTCTCGTCGGGTACGAAACAAGCAACCGAAGCGAAAAGCTGCTGCCGGACGGCTCTACCTTGCTGGATAAGGACTGCTTCATTTACGGCGGTGCGCTGACGCTGGAACTGGAAACCTACCTGACCGACCGGGTGGCTCTGCTGTTGAACGCAAGGGAACGGGCGTTGTTCGGCTCGGACATCGGCAAGTTCCACACGCAGGTATCTTTGGGACTGAAATTCATTATCAACTGACCGCTATATAATAATGTATATGAAGAATGTAATGTATAAAATCATCATGGGCTGCTACATCGTGGCCGCCCTCGTGCTTGTCACCGCCTGTAATGACAACTTGGATATTCAGCAGGCGTACCCGTTCAGCATCGAAACACTGCCAGTACCCAAAAGGCTGAAAGTCGGGGAAACCGCCGAAATACGCTGCCGACTGGTGCGTGGCGGCTATTACCAGCCGACTACCTATCAGATACGGTATTTCCAGCCGGACGGCAAAGGAAAACTGGAAATGGATAACGGCACGGTGTTCCTGCCCAATGACCTCTACCCGCTGGAGAAAGAAACGTTCAGGCTCTACTACACCTCGGCATCGACCGACCAGCAGACGATTGACATTTATATCATCGACAGCTTCGGGCAGATGCAGCAACTTACACTATCATTTAATAATGATAACAGCGAAGAAGGAACGGAAACAATAACCCCCTAATAACAAAACGACATGGTAAAAATAGAATTGGATATAGAAGGCATCTCGTGGTACATAGAAACCACGTTGGAAACAGATACAGTTCCGGCAGTAGGTGACATCATCATTGTGGACAAGGACTGTATTTCCGAACGTGACAGTGCTGAATTATGGAAAACGCCGTCCAATCAGGTTTTCAAATGGGCGGACGAAGAAGACGATGCGCCCGTAATGGTATGGTTCGATTGCGAAACGGAAATGCTTGTCAATAAACGGACATGGAAATATGACATCGAGGAAGAAGAAACCGTGTGCATACTTGGTGTAAAATTTATTCACTATGAGGATTTATAGTTGCGACATCCGTTTTTATCATCCTCTTGGGAAACCGGGTATGGAATGATACGCAAAGCGTAAATATCGGGCAGACAGCCCGCCGGGAAGCATCGGCGGGCTGTTTCCATGATAGGGAAAAGAAAGGCTTCTTTGTTACTTTCTTCACCCGCTGGCAGGCTCACGGAAGAAAGTAACGGCGGCTGCTTGCCGCCGTCCTCTATCAACTGGTTTTAAGGCTCTTTATGGATGTGTATTTCTCTAACCACACCTTTACCTGCTCCATGTTATATTCGCCCGTGATGATTGCCGTATGGTCGTCTATGGCTACAAACCGGACACTTTCATAGCTGTTTACCCAGCCTTGCAGGGAACAGACGCCCCACGTTTCCACATCTGCAAAAACACTGCGGTCTATCCGGCTGATTGGCTCGCCGAAAACTACCGTCATTATCTGAAAGTCCGGTTTGTCCTCCAACAGTTGCAAATGGTGCAGCGTGCCGAACTCGTCTATTTTGCGCCCCCACGCCCACACATCATTATACAAATCATCGCCCCACTGGTGCGGGTGGTCGAAACGGACTTTGACCGCTATGGAATGCTGGTCGTCTTGGATGTCCTCGATAACGCCCGTTACCATTAAGCCCGTAAAAATACACTCGCAACGCCTGCCGATAAGCTCCTTGTTTACTTCTGTCGTTTTCATGTCCCTGAAATTTACTTGTTTATTACTCCGTTCTTCTTCGCTACCCATTCGTCACGCCTGCGGCGGCACTCGTCCAGCGTTTTGGCTACCGTGCTGAAAAGTTCGCCGTCCGTGTGGCGGTAGTCATATTGATAATAAATTTGTCCCCTGAAAGCCCCTAAACGGCATTTCACGAACTTTTCTTCTCCCGGTGTTTGGGTGATGCTTACCCCGTTTTTGTTAAGTGACTGCATGATGTCTTATTTTTTTATGGTTATAAACTTGGTTGTTTTAAGCAGGCAGGGCTTTGACACCCCGCCCGGATTGGTTGTTATGCCGCCCGGAACACAAAGCCGTCATCAAACCAGTAATCGCACATGAACAGGTCACGGGCAAACTGTTTGTAATCGAAATAGGTCTTTGCGAACTCCGGCAGGTCGTAACATTCCTCTACAATTTCATAGGCGAAATCTTCTTCATCGTCATATTCCCCTTGATATTCATCCCGGAAATCACGTACAAGGTCGTCCGCATCTTCCTCGCCCAAATCATGGCTTTTATAGTTGCACCACACGAAAAAGGCTTCCTGCTCGGTGTCGCTCAAATCCTCCACCGCATCACGCAGGGCGAAGAAGTTTTCAGAAATCCAGCTTTCGTCGATTAAGCCCTCCGGTACGTTCTCCCAGTCCTGAAACATGTATTCCGCATCTTCCTCGTCCTTGTGAAGTTCCCGGCAGGCTTCATAAAATTCTTCCTTGTCCGAATAGTCCGAAAGGTCGAGCCATGCGCCGGACAATGAACCGTTGTTGTACTTGGCATAAGTGCCTACATAAACTTTTGCTTCCGATAATACCTTTGCTTCCATATTGCTGTAATTTTTAAGTTTTTAATTTTATGCGGATTTGAGAGGTGAGGGAGTTGAAGTTTCACTGAACTTTTTTCCTGTTTCCCGTAAATCCGACTTTTTTTTTATGCGTCTTCCGGTCGGGTCGGTCGTTTTCGTTTCACATAGGCGTAAAAGGGTAGTGTTTAGAGTTTGCAAGGTTTTGGGCAAAAAATACCTCGCAAGGCAGGGAAGATTTTTTCGCCAAACCGGAACGGCTCGACCTTGCAAAATCGTGAAGAACACGTAACTACCTTTGCCTATTGAAATGATTAAAACGACTGTCCCGGCTGGGGGACTGCGTAAGAGGAAGATTTACAGATAGGGAAACCGGGGAAAAGTGCCTGTTCTCTTTCATCTTTTAGGGAACACTCCATGCGGGCGGGAAAGGCAAGGGTGTTGTGAGCTTGCTTGCAATACGCTTGTGCGGGTTTCCAACGGCTCTTTTCACGGAATACAGTCAGCCATGCCACGCACGGCTGGCGTTTCGGGGAATGTGCCAGTTGGAAAAGGATATAAAAAAATGCGGGTAGTCGGTGGACTGCCCGCAAGGTGGAAGAATGTACTTCATTGGGATATAGTTTGTTAGGCGGAATTTCGTTACCGAAATCGTTACCTATTCGTTTTTGTCACGGTTATAGGTAACGAAACCTACCGGACGGCGTTCTTTCTGTTGTTTCGACTGGCTTAGAAGCTGGGTAAGGGCTTGGTACAGTTCGTTGAACTGCGCATCGGTGCTTACCTCCAGTTCCTCGATGCGCCTTGACAGTTCCTCGTAACCGATTGCCATTTGGCGCATGAGGACGAAAGCCCGCATGATTGAAATGTTTACTTCTATGGCTACTTTGGAGCGGAGAACCGAAGAAAGCATGGCTACGCCCTGCTCGGTGAAAGCCATAGGCATAGCAACGCCGAAGTTGTAATCAGGGGGTATCACATTTTGTGATACCCCTATGGATAACAGCAAGTTAGCTTCCTCTTGGGTGAGAACAAACATAAAATCACTTGGAAAACGCTCGATATTGCGCTTGACCGCCTGCTTCAAGGCTCGTGTTTCCACTTGGTAGAGTTCTGCCAAATGATAATCGAGCATCACCCGGCAACCTCTGACCTCAAAAATCTTGTTTTGGATAATCTGCAAATCCATAATCGTATATTTTAGGAAATTTAGCAATGTTGGAATAATAGTAAGGACTGGTCACAAATTGTGACCAGTTCCCAATAATCAAGATTACATGGCGACTTCCTTGTAAATCTTCTCGATGCCGACAAACTTCTTGTCAAGCCCCTGCATATCGCTGCCTATCTTGCTGTTGGTGATGCGGGCGTAAATTTGCGTAGTTTCTATGTTTGTGTGTCCCAGCATCTTGGACACCGTTTCAATGGGTACGCCCTTTGACAGCGTGGTGGTCGTGGCGAACGTGTGCCGGGCAAGGTGGAATGTCAGGTTCTTTTTAATACCGCATATATCGGCAATCTCTTTCAAGTAGGCGTTTAGCTTCTGATTGCTGATTACGGGAAGTATCTTCCCGTCCGGCAACTTGCCCTTGTACTTCTTCAAAATCATCTTGGGAATATCCAGCAGGGGAACATTCACGTCCGTATTCGTCTTTTGCCGCTTGGTGATTATCCAAAGGTTGCCGTCAAAGGACTTTTGGATATTCTCCTGCCGCAAGTTGGCGACATCGCTGTATGCCAAACCGCAGAAACAGGAAAAGACGAACAAGTCCCTGACGTGTTCCAGCCGTTCGGAAACCATTTTCTTTTTAAGGATGATTTTTATCTCGTCCTCTGTCAGATAACCCCTGTCCACTTTTTCCAGCCGGATTTTATAGCTGGCGAACGGGTCGCCCACCAGTATGCCGTTGTTACGGGCAATGATGATGATACGCTTGAAGAACTGCATGAACTTGGCGGTGGTGTTGTAGCCGCACTTGCAGGCGGTACGCAAATACAACTCAAAATCGGTAATGAACATCGGGCTTATCTCCTTTATGGATATGTCCGATACGTTGTACTTGCTTTGGATAAATTCAGCGAGGTGGCGGCGGGTCACTTCATACTTGCGGTAGGTCGCTATCGTCTTGGATATGCCCACAAGCTGCTTCACATCGTCATTGTGCTTTTGGAACAATGAAAGGATTGTTTCGTGGCTCTCGCTATGACCTAAAAACTCGTTCTTCACTTTCTCGGCGGTCACGTAATTGTCACGCCGCTGCATTTCGTGGTAAATGGTATTCAGGGAAGAACGTATGTCGTCCAAAAGGGCGTTTATCCTCCCGGCATCCCTGCCTTTGGCTTTGCCCGCAGCAATGCTCCAGTTGTCGGGCTGGATGCTCTGTTTCGTACTGAACTGGCAAAGTTTGCCGTCTATGGTGATGCGTGCCATAATCATAACCTCGCCGTTTTTCTTTTCAGAACCTTTCTTCAAATAAAAAAGAACCTTGAATGTCGATTTCATAACTCAAAATTTTTAGTTGCAAAATTAGTTTTTACCTCTCGTTTTCGAGTTATGCAGACTATGGACTAATATAGTCATTATCAGGTCATTTATGGACAATTCGTTACCGTTTTTGTCCGGCAGGGAATAGGTAACGATTTAGTAACGAAACTTTGTCTTTTACCGTACTTTTGAAGTCTTGGAAGCAGGACTTTCGGGCAATAAAAAAAGCCACAAATCATTGATTTGTAGCTTTTTGTCCGTTTGCTGACCATTTCTGTCCAGCACGTTCAGCGGAGAGACAGGGATTCGAACCCCGGGTACCTCGCAGTACAACGGTTTTCAAGACCGCCGCAATCGACCACTCTGCCACCTCTCCAAAACTTCTTTATCAGAAGTGCTTTTCGTTAAAAGCGGTGCAAAGGTACGAAGATATTTTAAACTTGCAAGAGTTTTCACAAAAAAAATCACGAACATCATTTCCAAAGAATAGCAATATCTAGGTATTTTATGTTGAAAAGCATAAAATAGAGCATATTTATGCTGATTATATGAAAAAACGTTGTAACTTTGTGCGCTCTAAAGAAAAGGATAACTACAACCTCTAATTTTATCATTTATGGAATTAAATAAGATCTTTAAAGACGGTCTTTGGAGCACAGAAATCAACGTAAGAGATTTCGTTAGCCACAACATCACTCCGTATTATGGAGATGCTTCTTTCCTCGAAGGACCTACCGAACGCACTAAAGCTGTATGGAACCGCTGCCTCGAAGCACTGGCAGAAGAAAGAGCCAATAACGGAGTACGCTCACTGGATAATGTCACCGTCTCAACCATCACTTCTCATAAAGCCGGATATATCGACAAAGAAAACGAACTGATCGTCGGTCTGCAAACAGACGAACTTCTGAAACGTGCAATCAAACCTTTCGGAGGTATCAACGTGGTGAGCAAAGCCTGCCACGAAAACGGCGTGGAAGTGGACGACCGTGTAAAAGATATATTCACTCACTACCGCAAGACACACAATGACGGAGTATTTGACGTATATACCGAAGAAATCCGTTCGTTCCGTTCTCTGGGATTCCTCACCGGACTTCCTGACAACTATGCCCGCGGACGTATCATCGGCGACTACCGCCGTATGGCTCTCTATGGTATCGACCGACTGATTGAGGCAAAAAAAGAAGACTTGCGTAACCTTACCGGTCCGATGACCGATGCCCGCATCCGCCTGCGCGAAGAAGTGGCAGAGCAAATCAAGGCATTGAAGGACATGAAGGTAATGGGCGAATACTACGGACTCGACTTGAGCCGTCCTGCCTACACCGCACAAGAAGCAGTACAATGGGTATACATGGCTTACCTCGCTGCCGTAAAAGAACAAGACGGTGCTGCTATGTCACTAGGTAACGTCTCTTCGTTCCTCGACATTTATATGGAATATGAATTGAGCAAAGGAACCATCACAGAATCTTTCGCACAGGAGCTGATCGACCAGTTTGTCATCAAACTGCGTATGGTGCGTCACCTGCGTATGCAATCTTACAACGACATCTTTGCCGGCGACCCGACATGGGTAACCGAATCCCTGGGTGGACGCCTCAACGACGGACGCACGAAGGTGACAAAGACTTCTTTCCGCTTCCTGCAAACACTCTACAACCTCGGCCCTTCACCGGAACCGAACCTGACTGTATTGTGGAGCCCGGAACTGCCGGAAGGATTCAAAGAATTCTGCGCAAAAGTATCTATCGACACTTCTTCCATCCAATATGAAAACGACGACCTGATGCGTGAAGTGCGCCAGTCTGACGATTACGGAATCGCATGCTGCGTATCTTATCAGGAAATCGGAAAACAAATCCAATTCTTCGGCGCACGTTGCAACCTGGCAAAAGCCCTGTTGCTTGCCATCAACGGTGGACGTTGCGAAAACACCGGTACGGTAATGGTGAAAAATATCCCCGTACTAACCAGCGACACACTGAACTTCGAAGAAGTAATGAGCAACTACAAGAAGGTATTGACGGAAATCGCCCGTGTTTACAACGAAGCGATGAACATCATCCATTATATGCATGATAAGTATTACTACGAAAAAGCCCAAATGGCTCTTGTAGATACCAACCCACGCATCAACCTTGCTTATGGTGTAGCCGGACTTTCTATCGCCCTCGATTCACTGTCGGCCATCAAATATGCCAAAGTGACCGCACGCCGCAATGACATCGGTCTGACAGAAGGTTTCGATATTCAAGGCGAATTCCCTTGCTTCGGTAATGACAACGACAAGGTAGACCACCTGGGTGTTGACCTGGTCTATTTCTTCAGCGAAGAATTGAAGAAACTTCCGGTTTACAAAAATGCCCGTCCTACTTTATCTTTGCTCACCATCACTTCCAACGTGATGTATGGCAAGAAGACAGGTGCTACTCCCGACGGACGCGCCAAAGGTGTCGCTTTTGCTCCGGGAGCCAACCCTATGCACGGACGTGACAAGAACGGTGCCATCGCCTCTTTGAGTTCCGTAGCGAAATTACGTTACCGCGACTCACAGGACGGTATCAGCAACACTTTCTCCATCGTCCCCAAATCACTGGGAGCTACTGAAGAGGATCGCGTAGAAAATCTGGTGACAATGATGGATGGCTATTTCACCAAAGGCGCTCACCACCTGAACGTGAACGTACTGAACCGTGAAATGCTTTACGATGCCATGGAACATCCGGAAAAATATCCGCAACTCACCATCCGTGTTTCCGGTTATGCCGTAAACTTCGTGAAGTTGAGCCGCGAACATCAATTGGAAGTAATCAGCCGTAGCTTCCACGAACGTATGTAATCAGATCTACTCAATATGACGATAAACGTACATTCATACGAAAGTATGGGAACATTCGACGGGCCGGGCTTACGGCTCGTCGTTTTTCTTCAAGGATGCAATTTCCGCTGCCTGTATTGTGCCAACCCCGACACGATAGCCGGAAAAGGAGGCACACCTACCCCACCGGAAGAAATCGTCCGCATGGCTATGAGCCAACGTCCTTTTTTCGGGAAACGCGGAGGAGTCACTTTCTCCGGAGGAGAACCTACGTTTCAGGCCAAAGCACTAGTCCCTTTAGTGCGTGAACTGAAAGAAAAGGGAATACATGTATGCATAGACAGCAACGGCGGTATCTGGAACGAAGAAGTTGAAGAACTTTTCAAACTGACGGATCTTGTATTGCTGGATATTAAAGAGTTCAATCCGGCACGCCATCAAGCACTGACCGGAAGAAGTAACGAGCAAACCATCCGCACGGCAGCATGGCTGGAAGAAAACGAGAAACCTTTCTGGCTGCGTTATGTATTAGTGCCCGGATACAGCGATTTCGAGGAAGACATCCGCCGTTTAGGAGAAGCTCTGGGAAAATATAAGATGGTGCAACGAGTGGAAATCCTGCCTTATCATACATTAGGCGTACATAAGTATGAAGCGATGGAGCAGGAATACAAGCTGAAAGACGTAAAAGAAAATACCCCCGAACAACTTGAAAAAGCTGCGGAGGTATTTAAAGAGTATTTCACTACTGTGGTGGTCAATTAACCACCACAGTAATAAATAGGATAAAAATCACCATGTCTCTGCTTTCACCTCGAAACAGGGACACTCTTTGATCCGCTCCCAAGGGTCAACAATTCCATTATAATTGGTGTCAGGACTCAAGTCCCGATGACCGACCACCTTTGCCTCCGAATAACGCTGCAACAACTCGTTTACCAGGCGATGCATCGCCTCTTTCTGGCGGGAAGTACGCGTATCTGCTGCCTTTCCGTTCTCATCCAGCCCGCCTTCATAGCACACCCCTAAACTAATCGCATTAAAACCGCGTGCATGAGCACCCACCGTATCTTCATCCCTCATCGGTTCTATCTGTCCCGACTTGCGGATATAATAATGATACCCCCAACACGAAAAGCCCCGAAAGCGATGGGCAGTGTCCACATCCTTCGCCGTGAAGTCGCGATCGACACGGGTAGCAGAGCAGTGAATCACAATCAGACTAATCTTTCTCATCGTCCTTCTCCCTTTCCGTCGTTTTCACATTACACACTTCCTTATGGGTAGCATTGAAGCGCACCTCTCTCACAATTCTGTTCCGCTTTCTTTTTCCGAAGAAAGGCACAAGGAACATGATTACATCCAAAATCTTAGTTACAATTTCTTTCATTTGATCTAATATTAAAGTTATCATGCTGCCGGATCCGGAGCTTCTCCGCTTCCACCACCGTCTGAACCACCACCGGAACCTTTGTCATCGTCTTCTCCTTCATTGCCGCTACCGCCCGTTTGGGTCACCGCACGCGTCGTTACTTGTTGGTAGCTAAGAATCTTCGTGATGTCCGCCAACGTCTTTCCGGGACGGAAAATAATATGGGCAGCCGTAATCAGCGAACTTGAAAACTCCTTGACCGACACAGCTCCTTCACTGTTCAACCCGATCTGCAAACTGCCCAAATCACCCAACCGGACTATTCTTCCCGCTTTCAACGCACGCTTCGCCTCATAAAGAATACCCGAAATGGCGGCACGCACATCTGTCTCCGTACAGGTAGACCGACTGGTGATTCCTTCGCACAACTCTTCAAAATCCAACTCTCCCGAAGCCTGTGCCTGCGCGTAATACTTTGCCGACTCATCCTTTTTGGCAGGATTCTTGCGCGGCACTACTGAATAAGTTACTGTCATTGCCATAATAAAATAATTTTAAGATTTCACACATTTCGAACGCGTTCCTTATTTGTTAACGACATAAAGATAACACATTTTCCATCCTCCGGATTCCCCAACGAAGTTTCCTGATACTCTATGAATAATAATGACGTTATTCTTTTAATAAACCATTAATTTTCAGTAACTTTATAGCATAAACCAAACATCATTCATCATGTATTATCCGGACCAGCCATTTCTTATCCGCACTTATAAAAAGTCGGAACTAGCTCATCTTTACAACCCCAACGTATGCCTCAAAGTAGCCTTACAAATACTACGTCGTTGGATTGTCTACAACCTTCCGCTCCTGCAAGAACTCGAACAAGAAGGCTATCGTGCCCGCAACCGCCTTCTCTCTCCCCGGCAGGTGGCAACGATCATACGCTATTTGGGAGAACCCTAAGAACTTAATCAAAAAAACGAAAAGTTCCATTCTATTATTTTACAAACAAATTTCTTTGCAACCGCAAATTAAAAAGAACAAACCAACATGGATCATTTTACCATCTTTCAAGACTTTTACCGCGTTATAGCCGAAATGACAGAAGAAGAAATCGTATCGGCCATCAGCAACGGCACATACCGGGAAACGGTGGAGGACGTGCGCCGAATCTTCGCGGAACAAGGCGAGAAAGCAGCCAACGAAAAGAAAATAGAACTACCGGAAATCACCTTTTCAGCCAACTACCGGGGAGGACGTTCAAACGCAACTCTCGTCAAGTATCTGGGATACATCGTGGTAGACATCGACCATCAGACACAGGAAGCATTGGCACGCATCCTCGCACTGGCAAAAAAGTGTGCCCACACCCGCATCGCTTTCATCAGCCCCCAAGGAATGGGACTGAAAATCGTGGTACGTGTATGCCGGACAGACGGGACATTGCCCGAAACAATTCAGGAAATTGAAGATTTCCATCATGCTGCTTATCACAAAATCGCTTCCTTTTATGCCCAGCTCTGCGGAGTTGAGGTCGACACTTCCGGGCAGGATGTTAGCCGCACTTGCCTGTTCTCTTACGATCCGGATATTTATTTCAATCCCGATGCCACAGCTGTCATCGTGGAACAGCCACCGATGTTCTTCAAGTCTCAAAAGAAGAAAAGGGCATCCGGCAAAAAGAAAAAGACGACAGCACCAGACAACAATCCCCTCACCGAACAAGTGGCCCTCAACTACCATTCCTCGCACGCTTCCTTAATGGTGACTCTGAACTATTATCACAATAAATCCGAAAAGTACGTCACCGGCAACCGGAACAACTACCTGCATTGCTTGGCTTGTATGTACAATCGCTACGGCGTCCCCCAGGAAGAGGCGGCAGCTTTTATCAAGAGCCAGTTCACCGATCTTCCCGCGGATGAAATGGACGCACTGATCGGGAGTGCTTACGGACACAACGAGGAATTCGACACCCGCAAGCTGAATAGTACGCAGAAGCGAATGTTACAGATTGAGCAACATATCAAAGAAAATTACGATACACGCTACAACGAAGTGCTTCATATCATGGAATATCGCAGAAGGAAAACGGACACGGAGCAACCGGAACCTTTCCATATTCTCGACGAAATGATGGAAAACAGCATTTGGATGGAGATGAACGAACTGGGCTATTCGTGCACCGTCAAGACGATTCAGAATCTGATCTACTCCGACTTCAGCATCACCTACCATCCTATTCGCGAGTATTTAGACTCGCTGCCTGAATGGGACGGAACGGATTATATCGGTATCCTTGCCAACAGCGTGCATACTAGTCACCAGAAATTTTGGGTAGAATGTCTGGAACGTTATCTGGTGGGAATGTGCGCTGCCGCCACACAAGATGATGTGGTGAACCACACTGTTTTGTTGCTTTGCAGCGAAATACAGAACATCGGAAAGACTACGTTTATCAACAACCTACTGCCGCCCGAATTGCGCGCCTATCTTTCTACCGGTCTTATCAACCCGAGCAACAAGGATGATCTAGCCAAAATAGCGCAGGCAATGCTTATCAATCTGGATGAATTTGAAGGGATGAGCGGACGGGAACTGAATATCTTCAAGGATTTGGTTACCCGCAAAGTAATCAGCATCCGCCTGCCATACGCGCGGCGTTCGCAGAACTTTCCTCATACGGCTTCTTTTGCCGGCACATGCAATTACCAGGAAGTGCTTCACGACACCACAGGTAACCGCCGTTTTCTCTGCTTTCATGTCAACTCGATGGAGTTTATCAAAATAAACTACGCGCAGTTGTATGCACAAATCAAGTATCTGCTCAACAAGCCGGGGTATCAGTATTGGTTCACCCAATCGGAAAACTCACGGATTGAAGAGAACAACGAGGATTTCATTTTCCACTCACCGGAAGAAGAACTGGTGTTGACACATATCCGCAAACCGGAACGTTTCGAAAAGGTGCATTATCTGACGGTCACTGAAATTGCGGAATTGATTCGCGAACGGACGGGGTATCAATATTCTCACGGAACCAAAGCCCAACTAGGAAAAGTGATGTCCAAACACGGCTTCGAATTTCATAAGGGAAAAAACGGGAGAAGATACACTGTATTCATTATTGATACGGAACAGGTGAAATCAAACAGGCTATATGAATAAGATTTCATCTCCTTCGCACGCAAAAAGGTGAGGGTTGGTGAGGGTACTTTTGCAACTTTTCATTTTTATATTTCTTATTTCTATTCTTCTATTTTCTTCTAAAAAAAAAATACGAATGTTAGAAATTTACCCTCACCTACCCTCACCTTTTTCCTTTTTCTTCCTCAAAAAAACGGTGGGAAATTTGAAAAAGACAGTTATCTTTTTCAAATTTCCCACCATGTTTTTTAATCGCTTCTTATAAAGACATCGAAAATTCGATCCTACAACCTAACGCATTTATGATGCGATAGAAGGTAGAAACCTTAGGTTCTGTCTGACCACTTTCCACTCTTGAAATATAAGAACGGTCGGAACCGATACGCCGAGCTAACTCTGCTTGAGTAATCTTAGCCTTTTTCCTTGCGTCTTCGATAATTTGCCCGGTGTAGAAAGCATACGCTTTTTCTTCTGCTTCCGCACGAGTAACAGTTCCTTCCTTACCAAAACGCTCATCTATTAATGCGCTGACGTTAAAGAATTCCTCATTTGTTTTTGCTTCCATAATACTCCTTTCTTAATATCTTTGCTTTTTCAATTTCTTTCTTTGGAGGTCAATATACGAATTGTTGTTCAACTATACAACAATCGTCTTTTTATTTTATATTATTTTTCCTCAAATTCTCCGGCACGCTTTTTCTTCTCATAAGACACCAGCGTCTCTACACTAAGCGTTTTCCCATTCTTAGGGCTTATCACATCTACAACGCTTGCTAACGCACGAAAAGTCTGTTCGCAATTTGCTATTCCGTCATACGTCAACCTACCCCGATTGATGGCATCGAGCACAACAGAGACATATTGCTTCGGATTTCCCCGATACTCGATGATGACAGGCGTGAGATGCGACACCTCTCGAGTCAGTTGACTGACGATTCTTTTTTTTGGTCGAGCAGCTCCATTAATTTTTCACTATGCACATTGATTTGTGCGGTTACTTCACGAAGTTCATCTTTCAATGAACACAATAATTCATCATTACATGAATTTTCCATAAAACATTATTAAAAAATGAATATAAAAAAGCCATTCCGGGAAGAGCAATCATTACTTACTTCCCGAAATGGTGACTAATACCTCGAAAACAAAGACTTATATTCTAACCTAATGTACTCACTTTAGCTTACTTCTTTTGATTTTGCATTCCAAACTAACAAAGCAAACAACACCGAAAGCAAAGTAGCCCCAATCCAAAACCAATTGATATAGGTGAAGTCATAAACATCAACTCCATTTTGAACGGTCTTTTGGCCTTCTATTAATATACCGCTCATCACATCTTGCAATCCGGCACCAATATAACTGGCAATACCGACTACTCCCAATGCAGCACCCGAAGCATTACGGGGAGCAATATCCACTGCCATCAAACCACCCAGAAAACAGATCAAAACTCCGATTCCTAAACCGAAAAGTACCATTGCCAACACATCTATCCAAAAATGAACTCCCGGAACTAAGAGAAACAGACAGAGAGCTATTACGTTCATCAATCCGAAAATTAACGCAGGGACATTACGACGTCCACCAAATAACTTATCAGAAATAACACCTGAAAACATAGTACCGATTATACCACAGACCGGACAAATAGAAATGATAAAACTGGCATCCAATGTAGAGTACCCCTTTTGAGCTTCCAAATAAAAAACGCCCCAACTATTGATAGCATAACGACTGATATACATAAAAGCACTCGAAAGAGCCAGTATCCAAATGGCAGGCATCAGCAATACCTGACGCTGTGCTTTATTAAAATCAGCCGTTTCTGTCTCACTCATTTCCTTTTTCTGTTTGGGAACATTCACCGAAGGAAATCCCATGCTTTCGGGAGTATCATGGAAGAACTTCCAGACGATCAACGCTCCTATCAATCCCACTATACCGGCTCCGAAGAAACCATACCGCCAGCCCAACACACTGACAATTGAGGCTATTATCAGAAAAGTCAACGCTTCGCCGATATTATGGCTCGCAGACCAAAAGCCATAGTATGAACCGCGCTCTTTGTCCGTGAACCAACGAGAAAGCCCTACTACACAAGAGGCTGCTCCCATAGATTGAAACCAGCCGCTAATCCCCCAAAGGATAGCGAACAGGATAAAAGAATTAGTAAAACCGAGACAGAGGTTAACCAAAGCAGTTATCAATAAACCGGTAGTCATAAAACGGTTGATATTACTACGGTCGGCAAGGAAACCGTTCGTGAATTTTCCGATGGCATAGGTGAAAAACAATACGGAACCTATGATGCCTAACTCTGTTTCCGAAAAAATGCCTTCATCTACAATAGGTTTCTTTACGACATTCAGGCTAAGACGGCACACATAATACATACCGTAACCAAAAGTCGCAGAAAGGAAAGTAGACCATTTCAGAAACTTCAGACGGCGAGCATCGGATGAAGACAAAGCTTCTCCGTTACAAGGTCTCGGCGAAGAGACCTTGTAAAAATTGATTAGTTGTTTCAACATGAAGAAAGTGCGTTTAGTCGTGAAGTTTCTTTTCGCGTAGATACTCTAATAATAGAGCTGGGCGGTCTGTTTGAATTAGCTTGGCTCCCTGGCCAATTATCCACCCCCAACTTTCATCCGGCTGATGAAGTTCTACTGCACGGTCGTCGTCATGCCCGCCACATAGTTCGGGCCAAAGCGAATTTATAAAAAGATTAGAGCCTGTATTACGTACTTTCTTTATCAAATTAAGAATCTCCGGACTGTCACTATCAAACACTAATTCATAAGCAGCAGGTTTCATATGTGTCTGATAACTATCAATGACAGCTTCCGCCCCGTCTTTATGAAGTTGTACAATAGGCATGAAGATTACCTTATCCAATACATCACCGTTTTCAGCCTTGACTTGTTCATAAGGAAGTCCGGCTTTAATAATACATTGCTGAACAGTTCCTGTTTCTTTCAAAACAGCATATACATCTTTGAAGTAATCATAGCCTTTATCAATATTAACAAGGATCTTACCTTTACATAATGACATTACTTCTTCCAATGTCGGTATCAAATGAGCTGTTTTATGCCCTGTACCACTTTTCAAACGGAACTGACGTAATTCTTCCAATGTATAGTCTGCCGGATAACCTTTTCCTGTTGTAGTACGATCAATTTTCTTGTCATGCATCAAAATCAGATGTCCATCCTTGGTTTTCTTCAGATCGATTTCAATTACATCTACCCCCATATCAATACAATTCTGGATAGCCTGCAGGGAGTTCTCCGGAGCATTACGCCAGTCAGCTCGATGAGAAACAACTAAAACTGAATTACTTGCAGGCTTCTGTAGATTCGCAATTATTTTATCCGAATGATTCTGTGCCTCTAACCCTCCTATTATCAGAAGGGTTAAAGCTATTAATATATTTATCTTTCTAAGCATATCTTTTTATTTTTGTAAAGCATTTCTTTTTGCATTCTGTCCGCGCTGTGCCCATGGTGAATTTGCAGGCCCTTCAATACCACAATCAATAGCTATCAATTTGCAGGCACCATTATCCTCATACGTGACATACACAATACCATAGTCAGCAATGACTGGTGACGACCAAATTTTAGAACCTAATTGTCTCTTATATTTCTCCGTACCATCAGCATTCAATATTATATAGTTACCGCCATCATCACAGATGTGAATATTTCCGTCACTGTCTATAGCCGGTGTTGTTCCTATTTCAGCGACAGAGGAATAACTCCATTTCTTTGCTCCTCCTTTAGTCAGGGCAACAACTTGGGCATTCGGATTCTTTGTACCCACATAGATGGTTCCGTCAGCACCGATAGCCGGTCCTCCCTGGTCAATCTTGCCCATAGTACCACTCGCCGGATATCTCCACAACTCATTACCCTGGTTATCATAAGCTGCAACCACTCCTTCAGAAAATGCCACATATACATTTCCTTGCGCATCAATAGCGGGATATACAGCTGCAGCCGTATTTCCTTTCCCTAGATTAGGAGACAAGTTCACACCATCTTGCGTAGTACGGGCAAATCCGTTCGCTCCCGACAAGGCTGAATAGATAACTCCATTCTGTCCAACCGATATACCACCATTAGCACCACCATTGGGAGATTTGCGTCTCCAAAATTGTCTGCCGGAACTACGGTCAACCATGTGTACAGAACCATCGGTCCCTCTATTTCCAATCAAGATATTGCCATCACGAGACAAAGCGGGAGAAATATAGGGAATATTAGTACCAATACCTAGTTCATATCTCCACTTTTGTGTTCCATCCGGATGAATAGCATACAGACTGCTGCTTATGTTTTTATCTGTTGTACTTGCACCCATATAAATAGTTCCGTCCGCACCTACCATAGGAGACGAACCTTGATTTCCTGCTCCTCCGTCCTTGCTTAAATCAAACATCCATTTTTGCTCTCCGGACGGCGAATAAGCAAAAAGGTGGAGTGCATTGGATGACACATATACATCCCCATTGTCACCAACAGCAGGAGAGATAGACCGTAAAGAAGAGGATACCTCAAACGTCTTATCCCAAAGGACAGTTACTCCGGATATAGAAGTATCACGAACGTATAAAGTAGCTTGCTTTGTATTTGTAGCTCCACGATCATCAGTAGCTGTCAGCTTTACAGTTACAAATCCTGTTGTCGTGAAAGTTATTTCCGGGTCTTTTTCTTGAGAAGTCTGCCCATTGCCAAAATCCCACTCGTAAGAAACAATTTCTCCATCCTCATCCACAGACTTATCGGTAAATTGAACTTTCTCATTCACTTTACAAATGGCAGGGCTATAGCTGAAGTTTGTAACCGGAGGCATATTCGTCGGACGAATCACAACAGTATGGGATGCAGTTGCATATCCTCCGAATTCATCTGTCACGGTTAATTTAATAACATAGGTTCCAGCCCTCTTATACAAAACGGACGCATCTTTAGTAGTAGCCCTATTCCCTTCCCCCTCAAATCCAAAATGCCAGAAATACTCTACTATCTCTCCTTCCGTCTTTACTGATTCATCAGTCAGATAAACGATATCACCGACCGTATATTCTTCTTTATCTATAGAAAAAGAAGCCTCCGGGGAGGTTGTCTGCCGCACTTCATCGCCGTCCTTACATGCAAATAGACAAACGACTGTCACTATCAGGAATATATATTTCTTCATAATCATTCTATTCATTATTTAAGATTAAAACCAATTATCTTTTACCTCTCTGTTTCAGATAGGCATCCAGCAACTGGGGATGGTCTGTCTGTATCAAATTAATCCCCTTCGACAAAATCAAGTCCACTCCTGTATAGTTTCCTTGTGTCATCTGTGTATCATAGGTATAACCATTCATATCTAACATATTAGTCGAGACAAACAGCCCTTTTGAAGATATGGCTGTCGAGAGCCCGCCATTTAATGTTTTCGACAAAGATATCTGGGCAAACATCACTCCTGGTTGCTGTGAAAGGAAATCTGCATGCTCCTCGTTTTCACACTGCGGATAAGGTATAGGAGCCGGCGAATAATCCAAAATATTCTGCAAGACATCCCGATTATTAGATGTATAAAAGAACACACGGTCTAACATCCCACAGCTTTTCACAACATCATACAGTTCTTTAGGAGACACTTTATTCAAGAAGTCCAAATCAAAAAAGATCTTTCCCCGCCCTGCAACCAATGCGTCATACAAAGAGGGGACCGTGTGATTGGTTACTGTGCCGTCTGCCAGCTTCAGACGATAAGACTGGAGCTGCTCATAAGTCAAATCTTTCACTTTCCCCTTCCCTGTAGTTGTCCTGTCTATGGTTTCATCATGCATCAACACAATTACTCCATCCTTTGTCATGCGAGGATCTACTTCTACAATATCTACAGCTCCCCCTAATTCTATACAACTTTCAATTCCAGCTATCGAATTTTCGGGAATATTCGGGTTGGAAGAATTGCCACGATGCCCCATTATCCAAACTTTTGCAGGGTCAAAGTGTTGCAAAGCATAACGTAAACTCTTGCCGGATACTTGTAATTTCTGCAGAGCCGCCGCTACATTGCCAGTCTTATCTGTCACCCTAACCGAAATATTATAACTTCCTTCTTTCGTAAACGTATATTCCAATTCAGGTTCTTCACCCAATGTCTGCCCTTCCATCGTCCAAACCACAGATTGGATGTCTTGCCCATCATTAAGAGCTACCTTCAGAACAACTTTCTCTTCTAATGCCGGATAGGCATTACTTGCCATAACTCTAGCAGTAATCGTTCCACTCCCCTGTTCTTCAATCGTACTATCATCCCCACAAGCAAATAAAACGACTGCTAATACTGATATAGCTGAATTCAACTTGCAAATGCAACAGAATTCTGATTAATAATTTGTTTAAATTTTTCGTTTGGCGTGAGGTATCCAAGTCTTTTACGAGGTCGATTATTGAGTTTATTTTCAATC
>NZ_JAPQKZ010000064.1:0-28901 GCF_027257075.1 Bacteroides sp. LFL-34
TAGCACCGCAAAACGCTGAAAATAGCACAGTTGCTAACTCGTTACCACTGTTTCTCAAATACTCAGTTAAATGTTTATTCTTCAAACGGTTATATTAAACCGTTGAAAATCTAAAATATGAAGCGCTTGATTTTATCTGCGGCTTGTGCCCTAAGTTTAGCTAGTTGTGGAGGTCCTCCCGCTGGACCTAACCAAAAGTTGGGAAATGAAAGTCCACAGACTGAAGTGAATTTACCGGCACCAACAATCAAAGTATTTGTTGAAAATTCTGGTAGTATGGATGGTTACGTTAAGGGCGCAACAGACTTTGAAAATGCTGTTTATAGTTACTTATCAGATATCCAGCATGCAGATTTAGGTGTTCGAACAGATTCGTTAGCTGCTAAGAATACTTTGATTCTTAATTATATAAATAGTGAAGTTCTACAGCAAAAGCCAGATGTTAGAGAGTTTATTGAGGCCTTGGAACCTGCCGATTTTAAAATGAAAGGTGGAAAAAGAGGCACTTCTGATATGTCTAATATCCTTGATACTGTCATATCACAAACAGACGATAATGAAGTCTCTATTCTTGTTTCGGATTGTATTTTCTCACCTGGAAAAAAATACAAGGCTAAAGATAATGCGGATGAATATATTGTAGCTCAGCAAATTGGCATAAAGAGTCATATCGTCGAAAAACTTGCCAAAAACCCTAATTTCTCAATTGTAGTTATGCGTTTAACATCTCAGTTTAATGGCACATATTACAATAAATTCGATGATAAACAGCCTATTAACAATGACCGTCCCTTCTTTATGTGGTTGATGGGTGACAGAAGTTACCTTAATACTATTCTCAAAAAGGTGGAACTTAATCAAATCAAAGGCAAAGGGGTACAGAATATTTTTATGATTTCTAGGCCTTTAACGGCTATACCGTACAATATTTCATTGCCTCAGCCAGGTAATGGCAAATATGAAATTGCAAGATCTGAGCAATATGCGATTAACAACGCAAAGACTGACGGCAGAGGTGGCAATAGTCGTTTTCAGGTGGGGATATCCGTTAATTTCTCTAATATTCTACTTCCTGATGAGTATTTGATGAACCCCGACAATTATATGGTATCAAATAAAGCATATGGTGTTGAAATCGTTAAATATTCAGGTCCTAGACAAGATTTGTATACGCACACCATCAAACTCAACTTGGTGCAACCCGTATTAAGCAAGGGAGTTGTCAAAATATCACTTAAAAACACCTTGCCCCAATGGATTAATGACTGTACTGATGAGAGCGGATTGGATATCAACGCACCAGGTGCAATGGAAAAAACATATGGTTTGAGTTATCTACTTGGCGGTGTATATGATGCGTATGCATATGATGGACAATATGGAAGTATAACAATTAATATTAAATAATATGGAAAACTTACTCGGACAGATTTATTGTTGGTTTCAGTCTTTTTATGGACAAGATTTAAGTTATTATTTGTGGGGATATGATCCCGGAACAGAGGCCTACACTAATCCAAATATCTATAACTTGGTAGGATTAATCACATTAGTTTGTTCACTTGTTCTAGTAGTGGTTTTCTATTACATTATTAACCATCCGAGACTTTGCAAGTGGTGGAGTTGGTTGATAACTTTAGGTATTAATGGTGTGATAGCTTTATTTGTTGGTTATGGCATCGTGATGTCTAAATACGTGAATGGTTACATTCATGATACCTTAATGTATCAAAGAGACGCTGATGGAAATATTATTTCTATACTGATTGGCGAATCTAATTGTTGGGGCTTTGGTATTGCCAATATGTTCGTTGCGATGATTGCATTCGTACTTCTTAGTTTTATGTTGAAATGGTGGAGTTCAAGTGCTAAACATGTGCCATTTTTATAACTTTTAATTGATGTTTATATGAACGGAAAATTATACATATTCGGTATTGGTGGCACAGGATCTCGTGTCATTAAATCTTTGGTTATGCTAGCTGCATCAGGTGTAAAGATTGAAGCAAATGCTATCGTTCCAATTATTGTAGACCCTGATTTTGCAAATGCTGATGTTACGAGAACTATTGAGCAAATTAAAGCATATACTGCTATTCGTAGTCAATTGGCATTTAATGATGCTACAAAAAACAGATTCTTTGAGGTTCCTATTGAGAATGTTGTGAATGATCATAGACTAGCCTTAAAGGATACTAAAAATAAGAAGTTTAGAGAGTTTATTGAATTCAGCACCATGTCTAAGGAGAATAGAGCATTAGCATCTATGTTGTTCTCTGAAGCAAATCTAGAGTCAGATATGGAAGTCGGATTCAAAGGCAATCCTAATATCGGAAGTGTCGTACTCAATCAGTTTACCGATTCTCAAGATTTCATAGACTTTGCGGATGCCTTCAAGCCTGGAGATAGAATTTTCATCATTAGTTCGATTTTTGGTGGTACAGGTGCTAGTGGATTCCCTCTATTGTTGAAGAATCTTAGAGGATTAGATGCTAAGGTGTCTAATAACGATGCGATACAGCATGCCCCGATAGGTGCCATTACCGTGCTCCCTTATTTCGCGGTTAAAACTGATGAGGAAAGTACAATTAATTCTTCTACCTTTATCGGAAAAACTAAGGCTGCATTACAATATTATGAGCGCAATGTAAATGGAGACGAATCTTCTGTGAATGTCCTTTATTATATTGGAGATGAAAGAACTAAGCAATATGAGAATGAAGAAGGAGGAACAGAGCAACGTAACAACGCTCATATTGTTGAATTAGCAGCAGCAATGTCTATTGTAGACTTTGCAAGTATTCAGAATGATGATCCAATACTTGTTTGCGAAGAGAACTCGAACGGTAAAATTTATGCTCCGAATCCTGATTTTAGGGAGTTTGGTATTGAAAAGGATGTTCAAGAAGTTCTTTTCAGCAATCTCACTCAATCGACGAGGGACTATCTGTGTACACCTATGACACAGTTTGTGTTATTTGCTAAGTATGTGAATGAGCACTTGAGAGGTGCAACCTCTCTTCAATGGGCAAGAGATAATAAGTTTGATGATGCGTTCTTAAAATCCTCTTTCATTAATAATATTCAGAAATTCGTAAACTCTTACATTGAGTGGCTAGAAGAGATGTCTGATAATGATAGAGCATTTAAGCCATTCAAACTTTCTGTAAAATCTTCTGACTTGTATTCAATTGTAGATGGTGTAAAACCTGGATCTATTAAAGCTTTATGGGCATTCAATAAGTCAGGATATGATTTATTTGATGCGGCTCTTAATGAAGAGCACTCATCACTATCCAAGAACTTTACACTCCCACATAAGTTCACGGAGTTATTTTACAATGTTACAAAATTGTTAGTTGGTAAGAAATATAAGTTTTAAGTGATATGGCTAAGGTTTTAAGACTACATAAAGGAGTTGCCGACACAATCGGCAATTGGGACACCTCCGTAAAGATAGGAACTAAAGCGATTGACTCTATCGCAGATCCTATAGGTGCAAATGATAAGCATGAAATTACATCAATTCCTTCTCCTTTCGCTAGAATGGATTTGGTGAAGCGCGCTTTTAAGATTGTTGCGGAAGGTTCGCTTGAAGGCAAGACAGCATACCATAAACTAGTATCTGACTGTCTAGATGTTGGCCAAATTTTCTTCAATATAGAGAAGTATCGTGATAAGATAGAAATCATCGTGTGGGATAAGAAGAATTGTTTGGCAGAGCTTTCTGATTCTGATTACGAAGAGCACACTCGTTTGGGTAAAACTTACAAAACATATCTAGAACAGGATTGTGATGAGTACAATTTTGATCAGATGGATTGTATATATCTGCTTAATTATATAGACCCGTCGGCACCAGGCGTAATGAATATCATTGGTGCTACTTCTCCTGCAACCATTTTCTTTACTTCTGCGAATGATTTGCAATATGTTGGAAAGAAAATAAAGTTCGGTAATGATTGCCCATTTGACACGGAGTATAAACCTCTTTACAAAAGGGATTTTGAGTATATAAAATATTGGTGGGGACTAAAGAAGAGCAGAAAAGATTTTGCAAGAGTGTTCCCCGAGGTTGATTTATATCTTGAGAAATGTTTCAGAATGCTGACTGATGAGCAACGAAATGAATTGCGTCAGAATATTGTTGACGAAACATATTATCGAGGCAATTATGATGATATACCTGTTGTTCCTACAGCTCAACAGTATGTTATGGTACTTGATGAGAAACTTCGCAGGAAACGCACAGTAACAAATATTTCGAGTGGATTTGAGATGAAAGTATCAGATTCGCTTAGAAATGGCAATGTGCCTCTTGCTTTGCCAGTAGAAATGTATACAGAGCCCACACATTATGTTGTCGCCAAATGGGATAAGAATACGTATGTTCCATATTACGACGCAAGACCTATTGATGACCGCACTTTACCGGATGATGGTTCAAAGTATCCATATGTTACAGTTGGAGACTTCTTAGAAGATACAATCGTTAAGGTTCCTTATAAGTTTAATTCAGAGGCTTTCTTTAATGGAAATGATGAAAATCCAGATTCAAAGTTCAGCTACATACTTCCGTTAAAGAGAACATACTTTAACTACTTCACAACCAAAGATCTTACGGAAAAAGTATGTGGAAAAAATCGTATTGAAGTTGTTCGTTTGAATGGTGAGGCTGTAAAGGTAGTATTACGCATCCCGATAAAAGATGGCGGATATATCCAGTATGAACGAATCTATTATAAAGATGGTAAGGCTGAGGCAACCGCCAACAAGGGTGCCATTATTGAGAAAGAGTTTACTCTTGGATTGTATCCTAGCATTAAGTATGCAGATGGTGTCAAACCATACTACAAAGTTGCATTCTTAGATCGTGATTCAGTAGATAATCCAGACAGTGCATATTCGTTATCATTCTATGATTACTCAAACAAAGAAGTGTCTGTTGAAGGTGTAGTTAGAAGAAATAGGAATGCAGACAATTCAAGATTTGATACGAGTTACATTGACTACATTACTTATGCACTAGAGTCTGAATATCAGTATATAACCTTATCTAATGATAATGAGAGTGGTATTCATGGTGTTATTATACCTAAATTTACAGCTCGCAATGGAAGTCACAAATTCCGTTTTGCTATAGATTTCGGTACAACAAATACGCATATTGAATATAGTGTTGATGGTTCAACTTCTTCTAATCCTTTTGATATTACAGAGAAGGATATGCAGATTCAAAAGTTGCACATCACAGATGACTATATGATCAATGATGTGTTCAACTCTGACTTTATTCCGGCAACAATTGGCGGAGAGAGTTTGTATGGATATCCAATGCGTACGGTTATATCTGAGAGTAACAATACAAACTGGGATAAGGCTGTTTTAGCAATGGCAAATGTTAACATCCCTTATACTTATGAAAAGAGTTTGTCATTGCCGTACAATGTATTACATACAGACTTGAAATGGTCAACAAATACTGAAGATAAAAAGAGAGCTTCAAAATATATTGAAAGTATTTTGTTGATGCTAAGAACAAAGGTACTTCTTAATAATGGAGATTTAAGTAAAACAGAAATCGTATGGTTCTATCCTGCAAGTATGACACAGAACCGCTTTAATAAATTTAAAGCAGAATGGGAAAATACTTTTGCAACTTTATTTGGTGCTCCTATTTCAAATATTATTGCAGCGTCAGAATCTGTTGCGCCATATTATTATCATAAAGCCAAGAAAGGTGCAACCTCTACTGTTGTATCTGTCGATATAGGTGGTGGTACTACAGATGTTTTGATAGTTGACAAGGGCGAACCAAAATACCTAACATCTTTCCGTTTTGCCGCTAATACGATTTTTGGAGACGGATACTCATACGATTCTGATTCAAACGGTTTCGTAAATAAGTATAAAGATATAATCACGAATCAGTTAGAGACCAACAATTTAAGAGGCCTAAAGGCCGTATTGAAGTCTGTACTTGATAAACGTGTATCAACTGATGTTATTGCGTTCTTGTTCTCATTGGCATCCAATAAAGAGATCAAAAAGGAAAAGGTGGAAATCAATTTTGCAAAGATGCTTGCAGATGATAACAGAGGTAAATATGTTGTAATATTGTTCTATGTAGCAATAGTATATCATATTGCAAAATTGATGAAAGCTAAAGGCTTTGATATGCCTCGTCATATGACTTTCAGTGGTAATGGTTCAAAAGTGCTTAACATTTTGAGCACCAATGACGCAACGCTAGTAAGACTTACTAAAATCATATTTGAGGAAATCTATGCTCAGTCTTATTCAATAGATGGACTAGATATTATCCGTCCTGCAAATTCAAAAGAGTCTACTTGTAAGGGAGGTATCATTTTAACTCCATTCCAATCTCAGGATTATGGGGAAATTAAAGACATGAAAACAATCCTTATTGGTACAGATAATGAGAAATTTGCAGATGTACACATGACTTATAATGATGTGACAGAAGCGGATTTGGATTCTGTTGTAGACGTAATTAAGGAATATATAGAATTTACCTTCAAACTTGATAAGAAATTCTCATTCTATGACAATTTCGATGTAGATCGTTCTATTATGAATAAAGTCAAGGACTTATGTTATAGAGATATTAGAACATATCTTGAGAATGGTCTAGCAATCAAGAAGAGTGAGATAGCACAAGATGGTGCAGATGACAATTTGGAAGAAACATTATTCTTCTACCCGTTAGTTGGTATTATCAACGCTGTAGTACGTAACATTTATCAAATGTAAAACAAATGAAGAAGATTATAATTTTATTGTCAGTAATAACGCTTGCTAGTTGCTCATTATTGCCTAATAATGGTGAAAATGATAATGAGGCCATAAAGAAGGCTCAGCAAACTGCACAAGAAAATATTAGTCAATATACTGACCAGGAAATAGCTCGTGCCAAGAAAGAAATCGACAATGCTGTAGCATCTGTGATTAGTAAGGCAGACTCAACATTAACAAAACAATTCACTGCAGTTGAAAAGTCATTAAATGCAAAAGCAGAGGAAACAAAAAAGGAGTTGAGTGGAAAAATTTCAGGAATCGAGGATAATATAACGAAAGCTAAAGCAATTAGTTTTATAGGAATTGCTATTGGAATTTTGGGTGTAGTTTTGGCGTTTTTTGCATATAGAAAAAGGCCTAGAACAAATGTGAATAGAGTAAAAGACATAATTACAGAGGAAATCAATACAAACGACTATATCCGTAATGAGATTCGCAGAATTGCAGGAGGACAAAGTTCGTCTTATCGACCGCAAGCCAGTGCCCCGTCTCAGGCAACAATTGATCGAGCTATAGAAGCATATTTGGCAAGTAAAAAATTTAAGGATATTTTACAGCAATATATTGCATTAGCAACAGCTCCTACTCAAAGTGTGGCAGAAAATATAAAGATGGAGCCGGCTACTACAGATAAACCTGTATATCAAATTTATGCAAAAGAGTCTAATTCAATGATTCTTTCAAGCATTCAAGATACATATCAAAAAGGAAAGTCAATTTATAGACTTACTATGTCAGAAGCTAACGCATATACAGCCGAGGTAAGTATATGTATTGAGCAAGAGGAAGTAAAACAACGTATCCTAAAATTTGACAGTCAGTATCTCGAACCTATTTGTTCTGTTACTCGCTCATCAAATGATCCCACTCAGGTACTCATTAAGACAACAGGAACTGCAGAACGTATCGGAGAAGAGTGGAAAGTCATTAAACCTATAACAGTTGAAATAAAGTAAACAATGGAACTTCATTATATTCTAGTGGTTCTTGTAATTATAGCAATTATAGTTGCACAGATATACATATACAGGAACACTAAAAAGAAGATAGCGACCTATAAATCAATATTCCCCAATAGTACATCATCGTACTCTATCGTTGAGAAAGAAATTCAGACAGAGAGTTGTAGCGATGATGATGACTATGTTGAAAATATTGATACAATAAGCGTATCTCAATTAAATATCAATACAAATAATGATACGCTTAAGGAGATTAGGAATGCTCTAAATATGTACCTTCAAAAAAATAAAGGAGCTGCTAGCGATTTTTATTTAATGAAAGATGTAGTAGAGCGATATTGCGATGCCGAAGAAGAGGAAATCAATATTCAACAGCCTATACCGCTATACCTCGGTTTGATGGGCACAATGGTCGGTATCATTGTCGGTATTGGTTTTATTGCTGTAAGTGGAGGTTTGTCTAGCGAATCACTTATGGATAATATCACCTCATTGATGACTTGTGTCGCAATTGCTATGGCCGCAAGTTTAGTGGGTATTTGCTGTACAACTCTAATTTCTTGGTCGGCTAAAAGTGCTACATCCAAGGTAGAAGCTGATAAGAACAGATTCTACTCGTGGTTACAGACAGAGTTGTTACCTGTTCTGTCTGGAAATGCAGTAAATGCTTTGTATCTATTACAGCAAAATCTTATGACCTTCAATCAAACTTTCCAATCAAATATTGAGGGTTTGGATGGTGCCTTGTCTAAAGTTGAAGAGTCGTCTAGGGAACAAATAGAGTTGATTACTCTAATCAAGGATATTGACATTAAACGCGTAGCACAGGCAAATGTTACAGTTCTCAAAGAACTTAAAGAATGTACTGGTGAAATAGCTGTGTTTAATAAGTATTTGCACAGCGTCTCAGGATATTTGCATTCCGTAAATGAATTGAATAGCAACATTAATGAGCATCTTAATCGAACAGCCGCCATTGAGAACATGGGTGCATTCTTTGAAAGAGAGATCAATCAGGTTGCCGCTCGCGAACAGTATATCAACGAGGTTGTTGCAAAAGTAGACGACACGTTGCGTAAGACATTTGAGAAACTTGCTGAAAGTACAAGAGAAAGCGTAACTCAATTGCGTAACAACTCTGTTTCAGAGTTCGATGCACTGCTCAAGCATTATTCAGAGCAAAAGGAAGAGTTTGCAAGAATGCTTCAAGAGCAAAGAGAAGAGTTTGCTGCTAGAAATGCTGAAACTACTGAGTTGATGAAAGAGATTCGTAATCTTGCCGATATAAAGGCAGTTATGGGACAGCTCGTTGAGTCAACGAAGGGTCAGACAGCAATACTTGAGAGATTGGTTAGTAGCCTTAAAAACCAGAATAATGGTGGAAGAAGAGAAGGTTTCCCCATCGAAAGTGCAGTGCAACATGTGTCCGCTCCAGTATTCCCTAAGAGCATAACTTATATGGTTGCAACTATAACTTTGCTTGCTTTTATGGCGTTTGGCTTATATGTATATAACTCTTTTATTGCAGAACCAAGGATTGAGGTTGTTGGCGTTTCTAATGAGCCTCAACAAACTATAGTTCCAACATCTACGCAGGTAGAGCCAAATATCAGTAATGACCAAACTGTTAATGTAGATTCCTTAGAGTCGACTCAAAGTGCAACACAGGAGCAATAGATATGGCAAAGGAAAGCAAATCATTCTTTTGGGCTAGTTACGCAGACCTTATGACAAGTCTATTCTTTGTTATGCTAACACTATTTATAGTTGTTATCATAGCATTGAATAATGCTCGTATTGATGCGATTGAGCAGACCGCTGAGCTGCAAGCGAAAATTGACAAAGCGGATGAGATAAACAATGCAACTCGAGAACTCGATACACAGCATTCGCAATACTTCCAATACTTCCCTGAATTCAAAAAGCACAAACTTGCAGTAACTGTGAATTTTAGAAGTGGAAGTGCAGATATGAATAGTCTTCCATCAAGTACAAAAGAAGATTTAAGAACGACAGGTAAGATCCTACAAGATTTTATTATTAAAACGACACAAAGTAACCCTCATATCCAGTATCTCCTTATTATTGAAGGACAAGCATCGAAAGATGGATATGCTTATAATTACGAGTTAAGCTATCAAAGAGCATTATCTCTTAAAAAATTTTGGGAAGATAACGGGTTGAATTTTAATGATAAAAATTGTGAAGTACTAATTTGTGGTAGTGGTGATGGACGTTTAAGTGGCACAGGACTTATGAGAGAATCAAAGGAAGTACTTAACCAGCGATTCCTTATACATATTCTTCCTAAACCCGGAAAAATTGGTGATTAATAAATGGGAAAAGATAAACGAACGCACTTTTGGGCAAGTTATGCAGATCTAATGACTAGTTTATTTTTCTTGATGGTTGTATTGTTCATCATATCAATCGTTGAGTTAAAACAAATTGATGCGACACCTCTTGAAGTGAAAGAATTAAAAGCAGAAAGAGACAGTTTATTGAACCTCAACTCTCGTATGGTACTTCGTCAAAAACAATATAGTGAAGAGTTGGATAGTATGCGATATCTTGCCAATGCAACACAAGCCCATATTGATAAGATAAATGAAATTAACGATGCTACCAAAAATCTCGACCAAAACTATTTTGTATACGACTCAATTAATAAAAAACACAAACTGAATTTTGTTGTACGTTTTAAAATTGATGATGATCAAATATATAACATTTCTAAAGTTGAGCGAGAAAAATTATTGTCTGTTGGTCAAGAGTTAGTAAGATTCATTCATAGTGCCGCTGAAAACACGCCGGAGGTTCAGTATCTTCTTGTGATTGAAGGTCAGGCATCAAAAGATGGAATAGATAAAATGGATTATAACTATGATTTAAGTTATCGCCGAGCAAGAAATCTTAAAAAGTTTTGGGATAATAACAATATCCATTTTGATAGAGATAATTGTGAAGTACTAATCAGTGGTAGTGGAGATGGAAGGCTCAGCGGCACAGGACTAATGAGGGAACTCGAAGAAAAAGCAAATCAAAGATTTTTGATTCATATTTTACCCAAACCAGGACAAATCCAATAATATATGAAACAAATACTATATATACTGCTCATACTACTGTTATCTGTAGGTTGCGCTCAAAAACCAGCAGCTCCTAAGGGTAATAATAACTATCCTGTTTCTAGTCCATCTTCTCGACCAGGTTCATTCTCTAATAATGGTCGCCCACCACTACCACATCAACAAAAAGGAACTTCTCAGACAAATAAAACTTCAGATGTCGGTAATACTACAAATGGTAGAGTTTTGTCTCCAAGTGAGATCTTTGAAAAACTATCATCTGCGGTATTTAAGATTCATACATCTACTGGGTATCAAGGGTTCCAAGGTTCTGGCTTCTTCATATCTAGTAACGGTATTGCAGTAAGTAATTACCATGTTTTTCAAGGTACCGCTGTTGGCTATGAAGACATAATACTTTCCGATGGAAGCTCATATAAGGTAACGGAAGTTTACCATAAGAGTCAAGACAACGACTTTATAATATTCAAGGTTGGAGTTAGCAGAAAAGTAAACTACATTAAGATCGCAAATAATACACCAAAAGTAGGAGAAAAAATATATACTATCGGAAGTCCAAGAGGATTGGATAACACTTTTTCATCTGGCGAAATATCACAGATAAGGGAGAACGGAAAGATTCTACAGATTAGTGCTCCAATTGATCACGGAAGCAGTGGAGGTGTTTTGCTAAATTCAAAAGGAGAGGCTGTCGGTATAACATCTGGAGGAATAGACGATTCTGGTGCCAATCTCAACTATGCCTGGAATATACAACTTATAAAATCATACATCCCATAGACTATATGAAGTATTAATTATAAACCTCATACTTCAGTATGGGGTTTATATGTAAAATAGAATGAATATGAAAAGATTTCTTATTTGGATTCTTTTATTAGGTTGTCTGTTGTCAACAACAGAGTGCTTAGCTCAAAAGTTTCAAGTTAAAGTAATAAAAATTTCTGATGGTGACACTTTTGTTGGCCTAAACAGAGATAACTTGCAAATAAAATTTAGGATTTGGGGCATTGATGCTCCAGAAAAGAAACAGGCTTTTGGGACAAAAGCCAAGGATTATTTGTCAGCCCTTATTTTTGGGGATAATATTATTGTTGATGTCCAAAAACAAGATGGTTGGGGTAGATATATCGCTTATGTTTATACTCTAGAGAATAAGGATGTCGCTCTTGAAATGTTGAATGCAGGAATGGCATGGCACTATACAAAATATGACCAGTCCGAGAAATATCATAATGCAGAAATAAAAGCAAGGAATAATAAAGTGGGGCTTTGGGTAGATCCACGACGAATTGCATCATGGGATTTTAGATAGTAGTATTTGGTACACTTAGAATGCTATTTCATACATTATGAGAAATATCGCTTTGCTATGAGGAGAAACCCATATACTTTTGCTTAGAAAAACAATCGAATGAAGAAGCAATTGGTCATATCAACCTCTATTGATTTAGTTCATATAGCGCCGGAGAAAATCGTCTATATTGCATCAGACGGTAACTACTCTACGCTTGTACAAACCGACAATGAGGTTCGTATGTTGTCATACCAGTTGGGCCAGATTGAGAAAATGATCTCATCGCAGCTCGGTAGCGAGGGCAATATCTTCATTCGTATTGGAAAAAGTCTAATCATTAATCGCTCCTACATCTACTACATCAACATTCCTAAACAGAAGTTGACTCTTTCGGATGTGTCTTCATTTAATCACAGCGTTACTGCATCCAAGGAGGCGCTGAAGCAGTTGAAGGAGCTATTAGAAAAGGAGGTTAAATAATTATGAAAGAGCTTAAGGAAATCCGTGATGACCAAATTCGCATTCTCGGCGAAGGAGGAACAAAGAATCCTTTGCCCCGTAGTGTATGGATTATCATCCTTTCAGTTTTAGGTGTAGCATTAATCGGTGTAATTATACTCTATGTAACACGCCAAAAGGAAGAGGTTATCCAAGAATTGAAGGCTCCTGAACCCGCACTGTTCGAGCCTGTGCGAGAACCTGAACCAATACTGCATAAATGGATTGGGGAAAAGACCGATTCGCTTGCACCGGGATATACCGAAATTAGAGACACGCTTATCAATGATATCCCTATTCGTATATTCATTCCTCACAACGCCGAAATGTCGCTGCATATTGGCAGAATGGACAAAGAGGATAAAAGTATTATATACGCTGCACAAGCTGCAGATGTAAGAGCGGACAACGGCGGAATCGTTGGTGCTTTCGTACTTAATGGAGAGCCCAAGGCATGGGGACTATCAAAGAAGGGATATTGCGCTTCAATTAATGGCAAAGTGACTATCGGTGTTGCTGATAACACATCTCTCTTCGAGGAGGCTACTATGCACAACGGCTATTTCTTCCGTCAGTATCCTCTTGTTAAAGATGGTCAGGTGATTGACAACGAGCCAAAGGGAAAATCTATTCGTCGAGCAATTTGTGACCGCCAAGGAGAAATCTTTATGGTAGAGACTGGTAGTATTGAATCTTTCCACGACTTTGCACAAGCCTTGGCTGATTTAGGCGTAGACCAGGCAGTATATCTCGTCGGCTCATCTGCCTATGGTTGGGCTGTTGATGAAGCTGGCGCTACCCACGAATTCGGTGAGGATAACTACTATACAGGTCGAAGAAGAATGCCTAAGAATACAAGTTACATTGTGTGGAGAAAGAGGTAAATGAACGATGAAATAACAGAATAGATACTATTTCATACACCCGAAAAATGATTTCGTACAGTTGAGAAATAATCTCTCGGTTGTACGATTTCTTTTTTAGAAATTTGTATGTGTAAAAATAGCTAAAGCAATATGAAATACGTATCCAGATTACTCTTTCTACTAGTAGCCTTAATGGCAATGACCAACTGTGGCCAGCGAAATGGTACACCCATTACTGAAACTGATGAACTTGTCAAACAAAATTCGATGTACTACTGGAAGACTACCTTTGACATCGACTCTACGGATGTGGCCTTTTTAGAAACGCACAATATTAAGCGTCTTTATGTTCGTATGTTTGATGTGGCAACAGAACAGGATTTCTTAAATGGAACGACAGAGATTGTGCCAATAGCAACAACTAAATTTGTTTCGGAAATGCCTGCTGGAGTGGATATAGTTCCGGTTACCTATATCACCATCGAAGCATTAAGAGCGATGAATGGAAAGGAAGATGAATTCGCTCCTCTGATTGTTGAGAGATTACTAGCTATGGCTTCATACAATAACTGTGGTGACATCCGTGAGATTCAGCTTGACTGCGATTGGACCGCCTCAACCCGAAATAGCTATCACAGATTATGTGAACTTGTAAAATCAGAGTTGGTGGCCAAAAATATAAAAGTGAGTGTAACCATAAGATTGCATCAGATGCAAGAGACACCTCCGCCTGTTGATAGAGGTGTTCTAATGCTATATAATACTGGTGCTTTGAAGGATCCTAACACATATAACTCTATCCTTCATATCGCAGATGTTAAGCCATATTTGCGCAAAACCTCATATCAGATTCCTCTCGACTATGCATATCCTGTTTATGGTTGGGGTGTGAAATTTAATAATGATAAATTTGTATCGATTGTCTCTTCAGAAGATAGTTCGGTAGCAGATAATGAGTATATCAGATATGAAAGACCAACTTTTGCTGAAATACTTGAAGTTAAGAACTTAGTCGAGAAGAATTTCGGTAAACCAGCAAGCGGGAACATTTTATACCATTTAGATAAAAAACAACTTGAAAATTACGCTCACAATGAAATCGATCAAATACTTGCTTATTAGTCTACTTGCACTTTGTGGTGCAAATGAGGTATATGCTTGCTGGGGACCTTGGTATACCCCCGGAGGATACTATATGTATAGGGCTAAAAATAGCCAACCAGAACCATCTATAGAAGTAGAAGGATATTATCCCGGATCGGGTAGAAATTGTAAGGAGTGGCAACTTATGACCTCTACAGATATCCCATTGGAAGATATATATCAGGTTGTCTATAAAATGACGCTGGATGAATTCGAGCGAATATATGACAGCAAAGAGGCTAATGGAAACAAATTCATTGAGTGGATTACTCAAAAAGACACCTCCATTCTTGATTTTATGCTTCTTGCCAAGACCAATGAGTATATACGCTTGAAGCGTAACTCTCGCTGGTATTATCCATCTATGAAGATTGGTGCGAGAATGACTATAGAGGAGATTGCTGAAAAGGCTCTAACCATCAATGAAACCAAGTTGCGAGATAGATATTTGCTGCAAGCAATTAGGGCGTTATTCTCTTTGGGAAGATATGAAGAGTGTGTTAACTTGTGGGATTCTGAAGTAGTACATTGGCCCAAGGATAATTTGATGCGTCAACTCATTCATCCGTATATAGCGGGAGCTGAGTTCCGTGTTAAACGCTCGGAGAAAGCCATAACATATTTTGCAGAACTTGGAGATGTCGGCTCAATGCTATTTTGTGCAGGTCGTGCAGGGGAGAATCTATCAACCATTGATGCGTTAGACTTAGTTTGTGAGTATGCTCCTAATAGCAGGTACATTGAAGGAACATTGCAATCATTTGTAAGAGAACTTGAGCCTCTTGGAGAGTACTATTGGGAGGATGATTATGAAGGCTCATTTGAGGTTAAAAAATTATACGATCTGTGTCTAAAAATGGCTAAGAGCGGAAGAAGCGACAATACGGGAATGTGGTATTACACGGCAGCGTTTTTGGCAGACCTTAAAGGAGATGTTAGCAACGCCTCATATCTTATTGGTCTGGCAGAAAACAGCAAGAGAACAGATTTTATTGACGAATCAATCAAAGTGTTCCGTATGTATATAGATGCGAAGACTCTACCTTATAACTCATCTTATGAGAACAAGTTGTTCTCTCAGTTGAAATGGTTGGATTCCAAAATTGTCAACGGTATTACCGATGAGGTCCGCAAAGAGACAGCTCGTGGTTATAAATTATTTAATTGCGAAAGTTTCTATTACTGGAACGATATGATGCGCAGAATTTTGCTTACTGAGGTATGTCCGAGAATGATTAAGGCAGGAAAGTCAACGCGTGCATTGCAACTTGCCAATATGGCCGATAACAGATTGTTCGGAATAGTAAACAAAAGAGAACTTTACGATTGGATTGAAAGTAAAGATGGATACGAATATAAGGTCTCAGAGGTATATACTATGTCTGGTTACAGGTATTCGGAGAACTTTAATAGCCACGACTATAGCAATAGTTTCTTTGAGATGATTGATAGCTTAGGTCTTAATACCGCGATTAGATATGTGCAAAATGTGCGAAAGCCTGTGTCAGAACTTGATCGATATTTGAACACTCGCGGCTATATAGGCTCTGACTATCTCAATGATATAGTCGGTACACAGTGCCTGCGAAATATGCGTTATAAAGAGGCCGTAGAATATCTCGGAGCAGTCAGTAAGGCGTATCAGAAGCATCTGAATGTATATATGGATTATGATCCGTTCAGCATTGAGAGGAAACCAATAAAATTAAAGTCTGAATTTAGATATGATTTTGCTTGTAAAATGTACTCTTTGGAACAGAGTCTAGACTTGACTTCAGAGCCAAATAGAAAGGCTCAGTTACTAATTGAATACGCTACTGGACTTCGAAATTCTTTTGATTTCTGTTGGGGATTAACTCAATATTATCGTGGTACTAGTTATTGGGGACAGGTATGCGAGAAAAGAAATTGGGAGAAAGATGAATATACACAAACAGCTCGAGGTAGAGCTAAAGAGTTGATAAAATTAGCTTGTGATATAGTAACTGATGACGAAGTGGCTGCCGAGATAAACTATGCCCTATGCAATTATAGGACTGTTGCAGATAAGTATCCTAATACGAAAAAAGGTAAGCTTGTTATCGGACAGTGTGATAATCTGTGCGATTATCACGCAGAATCATATAGAAGTCGATAGGACTTCTATATGATTTTTTATGCTATCCTGTCTGCACCTGCTTTGCCTGCCAAGCACGATGAGCGATGATAACCTCCTGCCTCTCTTTCTCAAGTAGTGCTTCCGTTTCGGGATTGTAGCTGAGGAACTCGATGCACCCACCATTGTAGCCTGTGAGCTTGCAGCGGATACCGGCTTTCTCCAATTTATCCATTCGTTTTTGTGCAGTCTTGGCACTTGAGTATGATAGTGGCCAGAAGTATTTGTCGCCACTATGTCCGTAGGAGTCTTCTCCAAGTACCATTTTGCCTTGTAGTCGCTGGCTGTTGTGGAAACTGAAATAGGCACCGCCCAATGCCTGACGTATTGCCTTGTGTGCAGCACCTTCGGGGTGCTTGAACACATCGGGCTTCTTGCCCTTGCAATCCAATTTCGGCAGTTCTACTTTATATGGCTTCTTGTAGGTGCCGACTCCTAATGTAAGGTAGAAGTTAGTGCAGAAGTAGTCGGTCATAGGATCGCTGTCATCGAAGTTGTACGACATTACAAAGTCGCATACATTCTTCATCACCTCTTTGGCTCTGTCGGTTAGGGTGTCGTTATTGTCAATATGGTAGTGGTTTACATCGTGGTGGAACACCACGCCTTTATCCTTCTTGAATGCCTCAAAGTCTGCTTTGACAAGGTAGATATGGATAGAGTTATAGTGATGCCTTGATACGGAGAACCTATACTTGGGATAGGTCTCCTTTATCCAGTTACGCACCAGCTCCACAATCTCAGGAGTGTGCTGTCCTTGATAGTTGCGATCTTTCCAACGATATTCGTTATATACGAAGTCGGTATACTCCTTTGCCGATGCTCCTGCATAGTCGTTTTCATAACCTGATGCATTTGCCGATACAGTAGTATCGTCCTTCCAAATCTCGTGGAGTCGTTCAAACTCCACATTGATCTGTTGCATCACTTCGGTGCTGCCGCCTTTGTCGGGGTGATTCTCCAATGCCAATCGGCGATACTCCTTCTTGAGTTCTGCCAATGAATGTATATTCTTAAAGTAAGCCATAGAAGTAGATGTTAGTAGGTTAATACCATTGTGAAATACTCCATACACTCGGACTCGATTCCGAGACCGCTGCAAGAAAGTTCAATATCGCTCTCTTGCAGGTCGTTTATCTCTTGCAGTTCTCTGAGGTGGCGTATCTCATCATTCAGATACTCCTTTGCGGTCGCTTCATCGCAGTTACACGAGCCACATATTCTTTCAATGATTTCATTCTCAGCCATAGTAGTAAGTATTAAGATTGTGATTTGAAATAGAGTTCTCGTTGGGTATCGTAGTCTTGACTATTCCACCAATCATTGCAGGCATCTACAAAGGATTGTGAGCCGTCTTCCGATGAGTAGTCAGCCTCGTGCAAGCCTGTTATACTTTCCAATGTGATAAAGTCAAGGTCTTTCCACCAATCTTGCATCTTCTGTTTGTAATCGCTCAAGGTGCAGAAATTCTGACTCTGTTCACAGTCTGCGCACCATTTGCAGTCCGTATCGTCATCATCTACATCACTTAGATACTCATTGGTATTGGCATTTACCCAAACCTGAATCTCAATTTTTCTTGAACCGCAAGCATCACAAACATATACATCATCATCGTGTGGTTCCTCTCTTGTAGCCTTGCCGTCATAGAGTGCCACAGCACGATTGACAAGCAGTTCGCTGTTGTTGTCCGAGAGTTCGGCATAGAATCGTTCTGCCGCTCCGAGTATTGATTTACTTGCAAGGGAGTTCCATTTCTCCCAGAAGTGTTTATAAGCACCTCCGAAGGTAATCTTGCACTCTTCCTCGCTCCAAGCATTCCACATATAGTAGTGGAAGCTCGATACTGCATTTACAGGGTCTAATCTCATAGTCGTAATCTTTAAGCGTTATTATCTGTGTCCTCTTCCAACTGCTGCCATACGGCATCATATATCTCATATAGCCAGTCGATGTTTGATGCTCCAAGTTCAAACGGAGTATGGCAGGTAGCCTCAAAGTTTGTCTCTTTCTCGTGGGCTATAACAGTCATACTGTTGTCCGTCACTTGAATACCTGTTACCTTGCACTCAAACGGGTCGGCATTATTGTCAAACCATATCACCCATACAGGATCATCCTGCTCTTCGGGGAAGGTAATCTCTGTCAGCCCATGCGAGTAGAGCAACTGCCTTATGGCATCTATGATGTCCTTACGTAGTGTCTCTATCCTGTCGGAGAAGTCCATCTTCAGACGCTTCGGCTTTTGTTTCTTCTCCAACTCTGTGTAGGATAGAATCTGCATATCGGGGTGAACATCGAACTTCCAATCCACCTCGTCATCATCGAGTGTGGTGTGGATGTTTCCACCCAATACCAGTCCGCAATCTCTTGTTACCATTGTGCGTGCTTCATTGCGGTCATCTGCCGCTACGGTGTAAGTACCCTCGAAGAGGTATCTTACCTTTACTTCAACCTTTTTCATATATTGATATTTTTATGGTTAATACTGATTAGTTTGCCGGAACAATGCTTACCTGCTTTCCAAAGAAGGAGTCGCAGACACCATATACATGCTTGATAGAGCAATCATACTCGGAGCGTTCATTGTCAAGTCGCAGGCGGAAACCGTAGCCGTCCTTGCGTGCCTTATCCAGTCGGATTCTTACATCGCTCTTGAGTTCCATCTCTATCAGACTGCCACCGCCATACATCGAGCTGAACAGCCCGCAGGTATTACCTTTGGGAATGATGACCTCCTTTATTTTGAAGTCGGCATCGTAGAGGTCTCTGAGGTTTACAAGCCCTATGTAGGTAAGTAGGTTGGCTCCACAGCAGGAGTTCTCCAACTCCCGGCAGAAATCCTCGTAGGATACCTGCTCCTTGCCGTCACGATACTTCTTGTTCGGGAATCTGCCATATACGGTGTAGCCTTTCTCGGTCAATGCTTTCTTTACCTTTGCAGGGTTGAGGCGAAGAGTATCTATCATATCCCCGAAGTAACTCTCCTTGTATCGGAAGCCACCTTGCGACTCCAACCAGCAGGAGTTGATGCAGTCGTAGTTGGATAGCATCTCCACCCGTACAGGAATATCTCTGGTGTTCTTGATAAGGTCGTTTACCGTTGTGGAGTCGTCACGCTCGCGTATCTCATCCCTTATCTCATCGTCGTGTTCCTCAAAGAAGGCTTCAACCTCTTCCTCCTCGAAGTCGTGGAAGTCGATGCAGTGGCTTTCCAGTTCTTTGATAATCTCCTGTGTCGCCTGCTCCTCGGCATCCTCATACCAATCCTCAACCTTTGACCACAGATCTTCGCAGCCTTGCTTTTCAAGGCATTGTTGCAAGAGGTCTCTGCTCTCATCAAAACTTTCCCGATAGTCCACCCATACGAGGGTATACTTCTCGTCCATTATGCTTTCGATGAACTCCATTGTGAGTGTTTTCTTTGCTTCGTTCATTTGTCGTTACCTGTGTACGGCAGGATTCTGTTTCCCGTACATATGTCTATAAATGTGAAGAGCGACCTTGTGGCCGCCCTTCGGTTACTCTTTACCGTTGAATATCTCTTCGTATCTCTCTTTCTCCATCTCCGTTTCACCCTTGAAACTGAAATGTGCCGTATATCGGTATCCTGTTCGGGGACTGCCACCGAACTTCCGGATTGCCATATCTATCTCCCAATCCACTTCGCCTATGCCGAGTGATATGCGGTCATAGTGCAGCAGGTGGTGAGCCAGTCGCAGTGCAGAGTCGGTCTTTCTCTCTTGCCTCAGATGGTCGAAGGCTCGTATCGCTATCTCTCTGTTGGATGCCTTGATTGTCGTTTCCATATTCTTTGATGGTTAGTTGAACACTCGCTCATCGTTCTCTTTATCCTTTGCTGCAAGCATACAGAACGGCATATCCAATATGCGATGTGAGAAGCACATATCGGAGTTGTAGTCCGTGCGTTGCCACAGCGTGAACCTCTCATCGGCAAACGACCATCGGAAATATCCCGACAGTGAGCCGAACTGAGGGTTTACATTCCTTGCTATGAGATACCTGTTCACATCCATAATGTGCTTTGCTATGAGTATAATGTTTAGTATCTCCACAAATGCCAACTGCGAGTATGGGTCAATCGGCATTACCGGTCCTTTGAAACTGATTTCCATATATCCTTTATTTTTAGTTGTAGTTATCATCGAATATCTCATACTGAAGAGGAAGCATATCGCAGAAGTTGCCCGATATGCCCGTATATACCAGAGCATCGTCGGCGATGTCGGCAAGTTCCTCTTCGGTCTCTTGTATGGTGTTACCGTATATATCCTGATAGTGCGATACCATCATATGCGGATCATCGGTTGTGATGTCATATCCGAAGTGTTCGCTCCATGTGACGAAATACTCCCTTTCGTTCTCATCGAGCCTTTCCATGGCATCGCGTATCTCAAAGAAGTTGGGACATATCCATTCACGCCTTATCAAGTAGTCGGGTACGTTCTCCCATCTGGTATATCTGTACTCTGGTTCCTCTTCTTCGGGAAAGAGGTCGGAGCAGGCACAGAGAAACTCTCCCATATCGCTATAGTCGGACATCTGTACCCAGTAGTCCTTGTACTCTTTCCCGTCCAGGATGTGCTGCGTGGTTACGGCAACTTCGGCATTGCTTAAATCCATATTTTCCATAGACTTTCTGTTTAACTTGTTACTCGCTGGCTTCCCCAGCTGATATGTATCTTACCCTCGCTGTCCGTAGAGCGTATCAGCAGACTGTCGATGACCGACATTGTGATGTCGAACTCCTCGAATATCTCCGACTGCTCCTTTACCTCACCCGTCTTGATGAACTCGTTGAGACGTTCTTTGGTCAGTACCAATGCCATCAGGTTCTGCTCCACGGAGTCCTCATAGGTGACATAATGCACATCCTTCATCTCCTTGGAGTCGAGGCGTATGAAGCGGAAGTAGAACTGCTCCATCTTGGGTATGTTCCATTGCAGCGACTCCAGTATCACATCATTGCAGGTAGGTATGTTTACCGAACTGCTCAGGCTCTGCTGCGTGCATATCAGTATGCCGTTGATGGTGGAGTCGAACTCCGTCACTATGCTTTGACGCTTCTTGAACGCCACATCTCCCTTTACGACATATATCGGTCTGTCGGGGAAGCGTTCGCTGATATACTTCTCGTAGAGGTCAAAGGCGGCAAGGGTGGTACAGCCGATGGCTACCTTGCCAGGTATCTTGCGTATCAATGATTCTATGTATCGTGTCTTGCTCGGATAGTCATCACCGTAGTATCCCGATATGAGGTGTGGTACCGAACAAGCCTTGATAAGCAGTTTTATCTGTCGCATAAGCCTCAGTCCTGCATCCTTCTTCGTATCACCCGTGCTGTTGTAGTAGAGTTCACAGATACGGCAGAACTCCTCGATGATGACACGATAGACCTCGTGCTCACCCTCTGACGGGCTTACGGTGTGTGTCCGTATCTTGTATTTCTCGCCTGCGAAGTCTCGGAACTTACGGGTGATGATGGTCTTTCCTATGAGGTCGAAAAGTTCCTCCTTGTTATAGACATCCTGATTCTGCTTCTCTATGCCGAATACCGTTGCTTTGCCCGGACAGTGGCAGGCACGAAACAGCACATGACCTCTGAACGCAGGGAACGGCTCTCCGCAGTGGAGGTTCCTTTCACACTCTATCTCCTTATCTCGGTTCTCGTGGTAGATGTTATCGCACCAGCAGGTCATATTGACCGAGTTGTTATAGAGTAACTCAAACTGGCTGTATAGCTCTGCGATATTGTTACGGGTGGTTGTTCCCGTATCGAGAATCTTGTATTTGAGCCTGCGGAACACTGCCAGGATATGCTTTGTGCGTTGTGATGATGGGTTGGTAATCTCGTCCGACTCATCAAATACAAGGCATAGTTTCCTTGACGATAGTTTCACAAACCGCATAAGGTCGCGTTTGAGCTTGCCGACCATATAGGTAGATAATAACAGGAAGATACCTCTCGGCACATCTTCGAGATCCTTGTATGTGCGTATCACTCTGTATCGCTCCTTGTTGATTGCGAGGAATGGAGTCCATGTCATATTGGTGGCAATGGCAGGGGCAAGTATCACCACATTGCGTACCTTGCCATATTTGAGCAGATATTTGGCTCTGTGATATACAGCTGCGGTCTTGCCTGAGCCTTGCTGCCAGTTGAGAAGAGCGTATCGCTTCTGAAGCACAAGGTTCAGGTCGTGTTTCTGCAACTGCGTGAACTCGCACACCTCGCCATCTTTGTTTACGAAGGTGGCATTGTCGAGATACTCGGCAAGGGCATCGTCCGTTTCCATCTCCGAGAATGGTTGATTCTGTATATCGTAGAGCCAACGCTTGCGGCGGATAAGCCTCTTGGCGATGCGTATCTGTCGCAGATTCTCTTCTGTTGCTATCTCCGGCATAGGTAGTACGGTGCTATCCAATATGAGGTCATTGATGCTTGCCGCCTTATGCTCCACCTTGTCGAGTAGTCGTGGTGCATACTGCTTGAGCTTGAAGCCGTAGGAGGTCTTTACCAATGCCACCTCCTTGCGTGGAACGACATTCTGCGAGGTGATATACTTGCGTATGGTGGCCAGCACTTTGGCAGTGGTCAGCTTCTTGCGTTCCCACTCCTTCATCTGCTCGTTGGTGGCATTTTCGGGTGGCTTCTGGTTACGGAACTTGGTAACAAGTGCCACAGCCTTGTCAATATGCTTGTTGAGCCTTGCGTGAGCCTTCAACTCATACATGTACTTGGCGAGCTTGTACTCGAAGTGCTCTAACTCCTCCTTGTCTATGCGGTTGGTCTCACGCATAAGGTCAAGACGCAGGCGGTGCTTCATCTCACGGGCTTTTTTCACTCTCTCCTTGAGTTCTGCCATAGAGACGAACTCCTCGGCATTGTAGGGATTCATCTCTATATGCTGTGAGCGACGCAGGAAGACCATTATCTTGGTGTTGAAATTATCTACACCTACCGATGTGAAGGCGTGAGGTGCCAACCTTGTTTGTCCGATGAAGGAGAAGTCCTCGTTCACTCTTCCTACACGGCTCTTCTCCCAGAACTCGTTCTGCATAAAGGAGACTGGAACGATAATCATCAGGAATCCCGCGGGATTGAGTAGATGGTATGCTTTGTCGATGTAATACTCCTGTGAGATTCGGAAGTCGAACTTCAGATTGAACGGAGGATTACCTATGATGGCATCAAAGCGTTGCTCGGAGTGGTACTGCTGTATGTCGCACTTCTCAATATGTGCATCGGGATAGAGATACCTCGCCACTGCCACAGCCTTGCTGTCTATGTCAAAGCCGTAGGCGTTGTGTTGGTTTGGCAGATGGTTGAAGAAGTTACCCATACCGCAACACATATCGAGAATCATCTCCGATGATGTGGGAGAGAGTACATCTACCATATCCCGACATACCTCGTGCGGTGTGAAGAACTGTCCCATCTCGAACTCCTTCTTTGCCTCGGCATACTCGTGGTAGCTGGCGAAGTCCGACTGCTTGAGGTTGTGCAGTCCTCCGATACCTGTATAGCAGTTGTATATACTCTCCGCAGGAATCATATCCTTACCGGAGTTGATGGCAAAGAGAATCTTCTCGTTGATCTCTGCACGCTTGCCTTGCGGTATCTGTTGTGGTATGATGGCATACATGGCTGTAATGATTGAAGTGGATAAAAACGAAAGACACCCCGCAGGCAGTACCTACGGAGTGTCATACATATCGTGTGGTCATCAGTTCTCGTCTCTTAGTTTGATTTCATTTAGTCGCAGTCGCTTGAAACAACTCTCTGCTGTTGCGTTGTCCTTGAACTTGACATCGATACGGGTGTTTCCATAAAATTTAAGACTTACAGCATTGGTCGTTGTCAGGTCGTACCATCTGGATATATCTACATTGCGTGTATCAAGACCGATAATCATCTCGATACTTCCGCAAAGTACATCGTCTGCACCAAAGGCAATACCTTCGCAGAAGCGGCTAACCTTACGGTCTGTTTCATATGAGAGCCTATAATCCTTATAACACTCGTAATGGAAAGAGTCCCAAGTGACAATATCGGGGAAGATGATCTTGTCCTTCTTAAGTTCTGGCTTCACCTTGCTCCAATTAGATGGTCTGACTGTTTCAAGGAATCGCTTGATAAGTTCTTCCTCGGCAGTATCTCGGAAACTCTTGCCGCCGAGATGTTCGATAACCACATCTACATAGGTGTTATATACAGGTCGGAAGTCTATCGGAAGAGTCTTCTCATCAATCTTTGGTGCTTCAACAGAGACGCTGTAGGTGTTGTTGAAATAGCCGATGATGCGACTGATGAAGTTCCTGATAGCGTTATGACGACTATCCACCAACTCATTGATGTTCTTGAAAGGAGTAAACTCGTGATGGGTATAATCCTTCTCATCGTTATTGTACCGATAGTGGAGGTCATAGCTGCTTGTGGTAATCTTACCGTTCGGCTCGTGCTTGAGTTTGATTTTACCCTCATATTTTTCGGCTTCTCTCTTGAAGATGTTGTACCACCAGGCAATCTGGTCGAGCGTCTTGTAAAGCTCGTCCTGCTGATTCTGGCAATAGATACGGTCTTGTTCCGTAATCTTCTCTTCGTTTCTCACTTGTACCTTCAAGATACCTGATAGCAGGTCGGTGTGACCTGTTGCTTGACTGTTGTTTAATACTGCTTGTGACATAACATTATATATTTTTTGTTAGTCCGGCTATTCGGGGCCGGAGTTCCCAAACTACAGGCTCTAAAAGGTCGTGTTCTCGTCAGGCAAGGTTGTGTGGAAAAATACAGAAAGCCCCACGGGGCGAGGATGATTTTTCCACGACACCCGCAGGGCTTGACCTTGCTTGGACGAAAAGAACACGAGTTACCTTTGCCTGTGGTTTGGTGAACTCGGCTACGAATCTGTTATGTCATTATCTTTATCACATAGATAGTTTTTAAGGTACGGATTCTTATAATTGGAGAAAAAATCGTATCTTTGCACTTAGAAAAGAGTTATTTGAAAAGCATGAGGAATATAGTGTAATAAAACAAGTTAGCAATTTCTTATCCATTGCCCATTCTCATGCAAGTTCTTCTTAATGGTTTGATACTCAAAGAATCTTAATCAAACTACATCAAATATACAAAAAAAGAACCAGTTCTAAAATATAACTGACGTAAAAGATTACTTTCGTGTTATTATAATATCATCAAAGCAGAGTTCCAATGACTGATTATCGGGTTTATACTCTGTCCAATCTTTCGGATCGCCACTTTCGTTGTCTATCATTAAATGATAATAAGAGAAGCCAGAGCGTGGATCAGGCAATCTATGAATCTTATAGCTCCCTACAGTTGCCAACTCATTATCTTCAACGACTTTCAGCCAGCCTAAAGCCTTGTCTAACTGTTGAAGATGAGATAACTTATCCTGCTCGCCTTGTTTTAAAGCGTCAACTGTTTTTGTTCTTTCGTTTTGTAATAACTCTATTATATCTTTCATGCTTTCCACTCGGTTAGTATTGAATTAAAATCTTCAAGCATCAAGTCGAAGTCATATTCCAGCTTCTTCTTTTTTAGCTTGTCAGTTACGTGGTTTAAAGCAAACAGAATATATTCACTTAGCTTTAACTTCTGTTCGGGATGACTTAATTCACTGAATTCTTTTTCAAGGTTTAGTCCGATTCTAATTTTCCCGGTATCTGCCCTGAATGGTCCAAATTCAAAACGATTGCGAAGGAAATATCCATTCTTCTCTATTTCTTGCCTGGTAAACATAGTGAGCAGTGTCCGATAGAAATCTTTTTGTTTCAATTTCAACTTTTCATCGGCTATGATATAGTTTGTTTTACAATGGTCGTGGTCATAATAACTATACGAACAATTAATTATAATTCGATTAATAGCACGTCCGTATATTTCGGGGCGCATCCTTCTATCCAACTCCGGTTTCAGTTCTTTGTCAACGCTCTCGATTACTACCTTGGAGTTTTCATAGCAGTTACCAATTGTCCGCTTTATCCAAACCGGATTTTTAGGAATCCAGTTTCTCTGGCTTTCAAGCCTTATATCCTGTATATCTTCCTTTATCCCATATTCCCAAAATACGGATTGCTTTTGATTCGGGTCGTCAGGACTGAAACAATAACTTGTCCTTCCCTGCTCCATAGTAAAACCGTTGACTCTTTTCGACCAAATGGCATCGACAAAACGAGTTTCTCCAAATTTATTTTGAAAACAAGTCGCGGGATTTCCATTAAAGAATTGTCCTCTCAATGCTTCGACGGGTTCGTGATTTCCCCAGCCGATAATAGCCAGACTCTCGCAAAGGCGAACGGCTTTATTCCATTCTCCGGCATTTTCATAATCCGCATATTTTAGAAACTCGGCAAACAAGCGTTCGCGCAACTGTTCTACGTCTGATTGGGACTGCAAAAATTCTTCCAGTTCTTTTAAGTCTTCTATTTCAAAAATTTCCTCCATCCTTTTTCTTTTTAGTTCCGACTAAATGATTAAAATCATCGTTGAACACCCACACTTCAGAATGAAATGTAACGATTTGGCGACAATCAAGCTGCATTGATGTTCTAGGATTTGCATACCGTCAAACAACTCGCATTTTCATAATACGTATTTATAGTAAACTGTTATCAATTGTTGTTTACCTCATCATCAAACCATTTGTAGTCTATAACCGGATATGTATTATAAACACTATCTATATAGAGACGATTCGATAAAATTCTTTCATCTCCATAATATATTGTCCACTTGGCAATATGTTTTTCCTTATCCGACCATTCAAATTTATAATGATTCCCGACTGGGAAGAAATATTCTTCATCAGCCAATTTTTGAACACTATTACATGTATCAATAATCGGCATTTCACTATAAGTAATCCAGATTATAGAATCTCCTTTGAGGACTATTTTTTGAGGAGTTTTAAAATTATCATCTTCTAAATCAGGATAATTATAAACGACATATCCGCTATCCGTTTCTGTCAATTCCATCCACGTTGTTTCATAAACTTTTTTAGGCGTTTCCTGCTTAGATTGTATAGAGCAAGATATTATGCACACAGCAACTAATAATAACTTTACTATATTCTTCATATTCCTTTTTATAGTCTATTTTAAGAGAATACTATGTTTATCCAACAACTTTAGATTTTGTTGTGCCTGAATTACATAATCGTCATCGGCTCGCCCTTGCAAAATCACGGTCATGAAATCATTATATGCCTCTTGCTCTTTGCCGGCTTTCCAATAGACATAAGCACGCCAGAAGTAACTGCATACTACTTCATATTTCTGATCAATACAATAATTCAAATCACTATATGCTTTATTAATGCTATCCACATACCAATAGGCAATACCTCTTTGCAAACAAATTTCTTCCAACGCAACATCTTTAGGATCTATTTTATCATAAAATATCACTTGGGCGCATCCGTACACTTCTCGCTTTATTCTTTCTGCTGCATTAAAGTCGTCAATTGCACTTTGATAATTGTTCAATTCTAAGTTTGCGTTTCCTCTGTTAAGCCAAGCCATTATATATGTAGAATCTTGTCTTATAACATAACAATAGTCTTTTATAGCTTCAGAATATTGTTTTAACGCAAACTTATCGGCTCCTCTGTTTATATAGGCAGGTAGATAAGTCGGGTCATTTTGAATTAATTTATTCCAGACTACAATTGCTTCATGATACTTCTTCTGATTATCAAGACTTACTGCTTCATCAAATAATTTGTTTGTCCTAGAACAAGATAGAAACAACAATGCTATTACAATAATTATACAATTATGTCTTTTCATAATCCGAATTCTGATTTATATCCATTACGATTCTTTGTCTAATGTCTTACGCTTGATTTTTCAATTCATTCTTTCTCTTTTTCCACAACTGCCACGAATTAATAATATTCTGCCACATATTATATATTGATTAGCATATATAATTGATTATCAGGAAAGAAGCCCACCTATTACTAACAGTGGGTAACAAAATAGTAACAAAAAAAACGAAGAAATTCGCTTTGTGGTGGGCTT
>NZ_JAPQKZ010000065.1:0-26755 GCF_027257075.1 Bacteroides sp. LFL-34
GCCAGAGCATTATGTAGCGGATCCCCACACTGAGTCATACTGATATTAATATGATGTTTCTTGAGCATACCTACATACAGGTTTGAGCAGTATTGCACTCCCCGGTCAGAATGGTGTATCAGATTATTCAAATCAACATTGTATCTGTTGTAAAAGTCCATAGCCATCCTCAGTGCCTTTAAAGGACCTTCCGCTTCGAGTGTTTTGCACAGGGCATATCCGACTATGGCCCGACTGCCCGCATCGGTAAGAAGGGACAGGTAAGCCCATCCCTGGCACGTGGCAACATAGGTTATGTCCGCTACAACCATTGAACCGAATGTGTCAGCTACAAATTTAGGCGTGACATTCAGCAGGTCTGGATAAATGTAATAATTATGATTGGAATTTGTTGTCTTTGGCCTCACACGTCTGACACGTTGACAAAGGCCATTGGCACGAAAAATATTATAGCATTGATCACGTCCAATGACCATCCTGACACCAAACTTGCGAAGGCAGCATGCATAGAGTTCACGCATACCAGCCTTGGGCATAAGTTTACGTAACTCATTACAATACAACACAATGCTTGATGTGAGGATGTCTATTTCCTTTTTTCTGTTGACATGCTTATAATAACCTTGTCTGGTTATGCCGAAGTAATCACAGAGGAACTGCAGACTGCCGCGCATATGACGGGCACAGTTCCCCTGTGACAAGGTGTCGATTACTTGGCATCGGAGTTTTTTCGAACCTTGATGTGATAGGTTGACTCCGCAAGATTAATCAATTCCTCACAAGCTTCATGACGAAGACTTTCCTCCTGAAGGGCACGCTGAAGTTTGCGGTTTTCGGCACGCAATGCAGCGAGTTCTTTCTCCAGTTCATTGAGAGACTCATCAGAGGCTTTTCTTAAAGAGGGTTGTTCTGTACTCATAACTTTATCATTTATATGATACTTATCAAGCCAAAGAATCAGCAAACGACGGCAAATACCCGTACGCTTGGCAAACTGATACTTCGTTTCGGAAGTCGATAAATACTCACGAATATACGACATTCGTTCAGATTCTGTGTAAGGAGTGTACTTCTTTTTTAATTCTTCCATGTGAATTTCGAATTTAAGAAGTGTCAACTTATTCAGTACACTACAAACATTTCGTTTCTCGGTGCGAAACACTTTGTCCCAAGTAATGAAATAAAGTGGAACTGCCGTCAACCGAAAATTCTCCAGTAAGTAATTATTAAACAGGGTGTGAGGGTAAAGACATCGCAAACTTATTAGAGATATCTACACCTGTTTGTTTACGGGCACTCTTGATATAGAAAAACTCCTCCGTAGGCAGGTACTGCCTGAAATGCTTCTTCCTGGTGAATCAACTTTGCATAAATCTGTGCGCAAATCAATACGCCGCCATGAGCAAATACTACTATATTTTCAGCCTCCTTTTGTTTGATTTCGTCTAAAAATGCGGCTACTCGTCTATATTGGTCGGCAAACGATTCTCCATTGGTTGCTTTTACATTCATGTAGTCGTCATACCAGCATTGGAGATTCGGGTCTTTGATTTTATTAAAATACTGCATTTCCCAATCTCCGAAATTAAGTTCCAGTATTCTTGGGTCACGGATGGTATCTCCGAATCCGCAATACTGTGCCAGACGGGTGCATCTGGATAGAGGACTGGTGTAAGCCATATCAAAGTGAATGGATTCGATTTTAGCTTTGGTTACGGCTGCTTCTATCTCAAATGTAGGACGTAAAGGAACGTCGTCTGACTGACCGTAACAAAGACCTTTAGGAACGTCGACAGAGGTATGTCTGATTAGATAAATATTCATAGGTTTACTTATTTTATATAGATAGACATCACTGCTCCCAGCCAGAAACTCATTTCGCTTAAGAGAAATAATGCACCGCAACAATCTCCGGTATATCCGTTCAGACGTCGTTTCATCATCCGGCAGATAAAGAAGAATACCAGAATGGGAAATATACATACGGGCCAGTAGCTTGGAGGAAGTAATAGGAGAGGTAGTATTCCACCCATCGCAGACATTACGATCTCTCCAAAACTCATTCTTGTATATACTGTTCCGGATTTGCTATCTTCTTCTTTCCGTGCATAGGGCAGGTAATTGATGATATTGGAAGAAATGAATTTACTCCAGGTATCTCCGCTTAGTAATAAGAAAGGAGTAACTGCTAAGGGAAGTGCGACCAGTAGATTGTAAGCAAATAAATAATAGATGATTAATCCCAAAACTCCATAGCTTCCGATATGGGAATCTTTCATGATGCGTAATGTGCTTTCTCTGTTCGTCCCACCTCCGAATCCATCGAAGAAATCGGCCAATCCATCCTCATGCAATGCTCCTGTGATAAGTAAACGTGAAGTCAGTGCCAGGATTACGGCTACTCCGTGAGGTAGAATAGTACTGGCTCCCCAGAAAATCAATGCCATCATTCCCCCGGTCAGCCAGCCACTGAAACTCCAATAATTGACAACGTGTTTGAAACACTCCTGCGGAACTTCTTTTATTTTCCAGAAAGGCAATCGTGTAAAGAATATGAGGGCGGCAAGTATCTGGTTCATTTTAGAAATATTTAGTGATGGAAGCATGAGCAAATGAATCCATTTCATTCAGCATTTTCACAGCGGAATCCACAATGGGATAGGCACAAACGGAACCGCTTCCTTCTCCAAGTCTTAATCCGAGATTGAGTAGGGGACGTGCTCCGAGATAATCCAATAATAGCTTATGTCCGCTCTCGTCTCCCTGATGACCGAATATGGCGTAGCTCATCACTTCCGGATAAAGGCGTGAAGCGGCAAGAATACAATTGGTCATTATAAATCCATCAATTAAAATAACCATTCCCAGTTCTGCAGCTTTGAGCATTGCTCCTACGGCCATTACCATTTCGTAACCTCCGAAACGGCAGAGGATTTCTTCTGCGGAATGCTCTCCCGGATATTGTTCGAGAGATCTTTTCAGAACTTCGTATTTGTGGTTTATTCCCTGGTGATTGAGTCCGCTTCCTGCACCTACACATTGATCTAATGGGATTCCGGTGAAGCAAGTCATCCATAGAGAAGAGGACGAAGTATTTCCGATTCCCATTTCACCGAAGCTAATGATATTGCAGCCTTCCTGGTGAGAAGTGTCTACACATTGGGCACCATGCTCCAGGCAAAGTTCCATCTCTTCAGGTGTCATGGCTGCTTCATGAAGGAAATTGCGTGTTCCTCTTCCGACTTTCATGTTAATGATACCTTTTTCATAAGGTAAATCATAATCGACTCCTGCGTCTACAATTTTAAGAGTGAAACCGTGCTGTCGGCACAGGAAATTGATCCCTGCTCCCCCATGAAGAAAGTTGCTGATTTGTTGCCAGGTTACTTCTTTAGGAGATGGGCTGACTTTTTCTTCTACGATGCCATGATCCGCGGCAAAGATTATATTTTGAGGATGAGTTAATCGTGGAGAAAGGGATTGTTGGATCAGTCCGATTTGCAAAGCAATTTTTTCCAGTCTTCCAAGCGATCCTTTAGGCTTGGTCAGATTATTGATTTTGTCAATCAGAGCTTCTTTGATAGCTTCATCCGGCTTTTGAATATGAAATGTTTTCATGTTTATTTTATTTTTACGGGAATACCACTTGCCATGAGATATACATCGTCGGCATGCGATGCGATGTATTGATTGGTCCAACCTTGCAAGTCTGTGAATTTACGTTGCAGTTTGTTCTCGGAAACTCCCCCCCAACCAATCTCATTAGTTACAAATATGAAAGTGGCATCCTGCTGGGTAAATTTGTCGAATTCTTTTTTGACGGCTTCCAATGAGGAGGCAACGTTAGAATCAAACTCCATAAAGAAGTTAGTGCACCAAAGAGTTACACAATCTATCACTACGACTCTGCCCGCTACATTGTGACGGCTCAATTCTTTTTCTTCTTCTATATTTATCCATTCAGGACCGCGGTTCTTTTGATGGCGTTCTACCCTTTTTCTGAATTCTTCGTCCCATATCCTGGCAGTGGCCAAGTAAACCGGTGACGTAGTAAGTTCATGCGCTTTATTTTCCGCGAACGAACTTTTACCGGATCGTTGTCCTCCTGTGATTAGTATAATCCTTTTCATTAAGTTGCTGATTGAATAATGGATGGACAAAGGTATAAAAAATAACTCCGGGATTAACCGTTTTACGTAAAAGTTATTAACTTTGTCCCGATTTGTTTTAGATCAACATAAATATCAGACTTAACTACTATTGGATATGAACGCTTGTAAGTTAGTGGGATTGCTTTTGCTGCTACTTTGGGGACATACTGCTCTGTATGCTCAACAAGTGAGAACTGTGCGAGGAAGAGTGCAGACAGTGGAAGCCGGCAGTAATGAGAAGCGGGCATTACCATCTGCCAGCATTGTTATTTTGGCGAAAAGCGATTCTGCCTTTATCAAGGGAATAACAAGTGATAAGAATGGGCGTTTCATTCTTAATTATCAACCGCAGAAGAAAAAGAAATACCTGTTGAAGGTCTCTTTTATGGGAATGCAATCTGTATACCGGGCACTGGAAGACTCTGTATCGGTGAATATCGGTACAGTGGTATTGAAAGATGATGATATTCAGATTAGTGAAGTGACGATAACGGGAAAATTGCAGGAAGTAGTGATGGAGGGAGATACTACGGTTATCAATGCTGCCGCTTTTAAAACTCGTGAAGGAGCTTATCTGGAAGATTTAGTGAAGCGTGTTCCCGGATTGGTATATAATAAGAAAGATAATTCGTTGACATACAACGGACAGCCCATCAGTGAAATCAATGTAAATGGCGAAGCTTTTTTCTCCGGAGATAAAAAGACGGCACTCGAAAATCTTCCGGCAGACTTGATTAGTAAGTTGAAAGTATATGATAAGAAATCGAAAGAAGAGGAGTTCACCGGAATTAGTTCAGGAGAAAAGAAATATGTACTCGACTTGCAGACTAAGGATGAATTGAATAAAACCTGGCTGACAAATGCAACGGTAGGATACGGGAATAACCAGAAGAAGGATTTCGAGGGGCAAGTGAATTATTTTAGTAAAGACGGAGATAATCTTTCTTTTATCGCACAGTCTACCAACAGATACCAGAATAGTACGTACAAGGATAATATCAACAATTCGGTAGGAATGAATATGACTCATAAATTCGGTAAGAAATTCTCCCTGACCGGAAGTGTGAACTATAATCTGAACCGGAACGGAAATCTTTCTTCCATTTATCAGGAACAGTATTTACCGGCAGGTAATCAATACTCTGCGTCTACTAACGAAAGTAACTCTAAGGGGCGGTCGATTAGTTCTAACTTCATAGGAAGCTGGGAAGTAGATAAACGTACACGTATACATTTTACCGGTAATTTAGGAATCTCTCCTAATAGGAATGAAAACAGTAGCCAGAATGCATCCTTTGATGCTCCTCCCGGCATAAATCATGAGAGCTTGTTTGATGACTTTGAATCTATTCCCCGGGATATAAAAGTGAATCGTAGTGAGAACCGGTCGCGTTCGGAGAATCAGTCGAACCGTTATAGCTGGATGATGAGTATTATGAGACGTCTGAATGAAAAAGGTACAACGCTGGCATTGAATATCCTGAACTCGGATTCGTGGGGAGATAATGAAAGTTTTTCGCTTTCTAAAACTACTTATTTCCGTCTTGAAGATAAATTGGGAAATGATTCGGTGCTTTTTCGTAACCAGTATTTGAAGTCGCCTCAAAAAAATAATTCATGGAGAGTCGGGATTACCTTTGCCCAGCCTATTGGTAAGAAGATGCATTTCCGGGTAGCATATAACTGGGATACTAACTATGAGCGTGATAATCGTGATACGTATGAATTATCTTCTCTGACGAAGTCGGAAGTCTTTGGTGAACTACCTCCCGACTATGAAGCAGGGTATGTGGATAGTTTGAGTAATCGGAGTCATAGTCGTACGAATGGCCATAATCTGGATGTGGGGCTTAATTACTCTGATGATACCTGGATGTTTAATGCCTCATTAGGGATGACTCCGCAAAAACGTGCCATTGAACGGAAAATGGGAAAGCTCTATGCGGACACTACCATGCATACTATCGACTTTCAGCCTATGATATGGGTGAATTGGAAAAAGAAAGAGGCCCGGATCACTTTCAATTATAGCGGTAGAACCCGGCAACCCTCCTTATCAGATTTAATGCCGCTGACGGATAACAGTAATCCGTTGTATATCACCCGGGGAAATCCGGATTTGAAACAGATGTTTTCTCATAGTGTCCGTGTGAGCTTTCAACATTCAAAAAAAGGTATATCTGCGAATATCGGCGGGCAGATGGAACAGAACAGTGTGACGCAGGTAGTGCTATATGATGCAAAAACCGGCGGACGTGAGACATCTCCTATTAATATTAACGGAAACTGGAATGTATATGGAAGTGCCAACTGGTGGAAGCGTCTGGGACATTTTTCCTTGCGGTTGGATATGAACGGTAATCATAGCAATCGTGTCAGTATGATTAATGAAGACAAGAGCCTCGAACCGAAGAAAAGTACGACACGTGATACCGGATTGGGGTGTGACGCGAATGTATCTTATCAGCCCACCTGGGGAGGTATTGATTTCTCTACTTCCTGGAATTATCAGTATTCGCTTAATTCTATCAATGATAACGATACCTATACGCGTAATTATAGTTTTCGTCTTGAGGGGTACGTTGATCTTCCTTTTGGCTTGCAATTACGGACTGACGGGGCTTATTCTTTCCGTAATGGTACGAATATCCGTAAAGGCGAAGATGACCAGATGTTGTGGAATGCAAGTGCCAGCTGGCGGTTCTTGAAAAAGAAAGAAGCGGAACTGTCTGCTTATTGGGCGGATATTCTCGGGAAGAGGAAAAGTTTCGGCCGTACGACTTCTTCTGATGGTTTTTATGAGTTCCGTAACCAGGAAATAAAAGGATATTTCATAGTCACTTTCAAATATAACTTTCGTTTGATGATGTGATTTTTAGAAAAAAGTCGTATGTTTGCTACAGAACCATAAAACAAAATGTACTATGAGCGGTAATTATGTTATCAATATCGGCCGTCAGTTAGGTAGCGGCGGAAAAGAAATAGGAGAGAAGTTGGCAGCCCGTTTGGGAATCAACTTCTACGACAAGGAACTGATTAATCTGGCTTCGGAGGAAAGTGGATTGTGTAAGGAGTTTTTTGAAAAGGCTGATGAAAAAGCCTCGCAGGGTATTATTGGCGGACTGTTCGGTATGCGTTTCCCTTTTATCAGTGAGGGAGCTATGCCATGTAACAACTGCTTGAGCAATGATGCTTTGTTCAAAGTACAGAGTGATGTGATCCGTCATCTGGCAGCAGAAAGATCTTGTGTCTTTGTAGGACGTTGCGCAGATTATATTCTGCGAGAGCATCCTCGTTGTGCTAATGTTTTTATTTCAGCCTCTAAAGAAGATCGCATAGCGCGGTTGTGTGGCATGCATCATATTGATGCGGAAGCTGCAGAAGAAATGATCGAAAAAGCGGATAAGAGACGTTCGGAATACTATAATTATTATAGCTATAAAACGTGGGGAGCAGCAGCTACTTATCATTTGTGCATCGATTCTTCTTCTTTGGGAATTGAAGAGACAGTGCGGTTCATTGAAGAATTTGTAGTAAAGAAACTGCAGCTTGTATGACAGGATAGAAAAGCAGATTGAAAAAATAAATAAAGCCGGCGTATTCCATTTGGATATAGCCGGCTTTATTGTTTATATGCTAAACTTGATTTACATCATTGCTAATAATATCATCTGTCCCGTCAGAATACGGAGGAACATTGATAACGGATAAACTGTAGAGTATCCCACTGCCGGAGCATCTCCGGAGGTTGTTTGATTGGCATAAGCCAATGCCGGTGGGTCGGTATTACTACCGGCTATCAATCCCATCAGGGTGAAGTAGTTTACCTTATAATATAATCTTGCGATGGTGCCGATGATAAATAGCGGGATAACGGTGATAAGGAAACCGGAACCTACGTATAGTAATCCGTCTCCCTCGACTACCGTTTGCACGAAATTGGCACCGGCATCTATACCGACACTGGCAAGGAAGAGAACGATACCGATTTCACGAAGCATCAGGTTGGCACTCATGGTTGTATAAGTCACTAAATGCAGCTTATGACCGAAACGGCCGATAAGAATTGCCACTACCAGCGGTCCGCCTGCCAAACCTAATTTTAAAGGAGTCGGCATACCTGGGAATGCAATCGGAAGACTACCCAGAAGGATACCTAAGAAGATACCAACGAAGATCGTAACAATGTTCGGTGTATCCAAGCGTTTTAACTGATTACCCAGTACACCGGCAACACGTTCCACTGCATCTTGCTGTCCTACCACCATAACGCGGTCACCTACCTGAAGTATCAGATTCGGATCGGCAAACAGGTCCATACCGGAACGGTTGATACGAGTGACATTGACCCCATACATACTACGGAAGTGCATAGAACCTAATGTTTTACCATTGATTTCCGGTTTGGTAACCAGAATACGACGGGAAACCATTGGGAGGTCTTGTTTTTCCCAGTCGAGCTCCACTTCTTTTCCGATAAATACTACAATTGCAGGAGCGTCTTCTTCCGAGCAGACGATAAATAACTGGTCGCCTATATTAAACACTGTTTCATGGTCGGGAATACTTACATGACCATCATGGCGAATTCGGGAGCAAACGAACTTACGGCCCAGGAAATTCTTGATTTCAATCAGCGTTTTTCCACTAATTGATTCATTGCGAACTTCCAGGCTCATCATGTGAGGTTTGTGGTGTGAATCTCCACTTTGGATTTTCAGGCTTTCTTCTTCTTTCGCCATATTGACACGGAAGATGTAACGGATGGCAATGATAGAACCAATGATACCTACCACACCGAGGGGATAAGCACATGCATAACCGAGAGCAATCTGCGGACCGGTATAATGCAACTGATTCAGAGCCTCATTGGCAGCACCAAGTCCCGGAGTATTTGTCACTGCTCCGTAAAGGATACCTACCATCATCGGCAGTTCTACCCGGCCGTTCCAGAGGTAATAAAGCCCCAGTGCGACAGCAATATTTAACACTACGATGCCTACAGCCAACAGGTTTAATGTCATTCCTCCTTTTTTGAAAGAGGAGAAGAAAGATGGCCCCACCTGAAGACCGATACAGAATACGAACAAGATCAATCCGAATTCACGGATGAAATGTAGGATGTGTGTATCGGCTGTGAAGCCGAAATGTCCCATTAGGATGCCGGCAAACAAAACAAATGTGACGCCCAAAGAAACTCCGAATATCTTTATCTTACCAAGATACACGCCGGCAGCCACTACAAATGCGTAGAGGAGCACGATGTGAGCTACGGAGCTGGGGTCCCATAATAAACTTTGTAACCAATCCATAATATAGCAGTTTTTATAATGTTTTTCTAAAAACGAGTGCAAAATTACTCATAACATTGGAGCTAATCAAATAAAAGAAGAACTAAAAATGAAGAATTTCTATGCAGATTGTATGCACTTGACGAATCGGGGCGTCCTGTGCGAATTTTCCCTAAAAAAGAGATTCGTTTTAACTTATTGGTTATATTTGCAGGTCGAACGACTGACATTTAGAAAGAGATAGATAAAAATAAAGACAATATTAATCTTGTTTTAATTTTAAATAAACTATGGCAGACAAAAAAGAAAAACTCTTCTCAGACTTTTCTCCTGCCTCCACCGAACAATGGATGGAGAAGGTTACAGCCGATTTAAAAGGTGCTGATTTTGAGAAGAAGCTCGTTTGGAAAACAAACGAAGGGTTTAAAGTGAAACCTTTTTACCGGATGGAAGATCTGGAGGATTTAAAAACTACTGATGCACTTCCTGGAGAGTTCCCTTATTTAAGAGGAACTAAAAAAGACAACAATGCATGGTTGGTTCGTCAGGAAATTAGAGTAGAATGTCCGAAAGAAGCCAATGCGAAAGCACTGGATATCCTAAATAAGGGTGTTGACTCACTTTCTTTCCATGTGAAAGCAAAAGAACTTAATGCGGAATATATTGAAACACTGTTAAGTGATATTCAGGCAGAGTGTGTTGAACTGAATTTCTCAACCTGTCAGGGGCATGTGGTTGAGTTGGCTAATCTGCTGGTAGCTTATTTCCAGAAGAAAGATTATGATGTGAAGAAACTGAAAGGTTCTATCAACTATGATTTCTTCAACAAGATGCTGACTCGTGGCAAGGAGAAAGGTGATATGGTACAAACAGCCAAATCTTTGATTGAAGCCATTCAGCCGCTTCCTTTCTATCGTGTGCTGAATGTAAACGCTTTATCATTGAATAATGCAGGCGCTTATATTTCTCAGGAACTGGGTTATGCTCTGGCTTGGGGAAATGAATATATGGGTCAATTGACTGATGCCGGTATTCCTGCTGCCATAGTAGCTAAGAAAATCAAATTTAATTTTGGTATCAGTTCCAATTATTTCCTTGAAATAGCGAAATTCCGTGCGGCACGTTTGCTTTGGGCAAATATTGTAGCTTCTTACAATCCTGAATGTGTGCGTGATTGCGAGAATAAAGGTCCTAACGGAGAATGTCGTTGCGCAGCAAAAATGGCGGTTCATGCCGAAACTTCTACTTTCAATCTTACTTTGTTTGATGCACATGTAAATCTGCTTCGTACACAGACTGAAGCCATGAGTGCTGCATTAGGAGGCGTAGACTCTATGACGGTAACTCCGTTTGATAAGACTTATGAGACTCCGGACGAGTTCTCAGAACGCCTGGCTCGTAACCAACAACTGCTGCTGAAAGAAGAATCTCATTTTGATAAAGTGATCGACCCTGCTGCCGGTTCTTATTATATCGAGAATCTGACTGTGGCTATTGCAAAACAGGCTTGGGAACTCTTCCTTGCTGTAGAAGAAACAGGTGGCTTCTATGCGGCATTGAAAGCAGGAACTGTTCAGGCTGCTGTGAATGAGAGCAACAAAGCTCGTCATAAAGCAGTTGCACAGCGTCGTGAAGTGCTGTTGGGTACCAACCAATTCCCGAACTTCAATGAAAAGGCTGGCAATAAGCAACCTGTTGAAGGTAAGTGTTGTTGCGGAGGTGACTCTCATACTTGCGAAAAAGAGGTGGATACTCTGGTGTTCGATCGTGCTGCCAGTCAGTTTGAAGCATTGCGTCTCGAAACAGAAGCATCAGGCAAACGTCCGAAAGCGTTCATGTTAACCATCGGAAATTTGGCAATGCGTCAGGCACGTGCTCAATATTCTTGTAACTTCCTGGCTTGTGCCGGTTATGAAGTAATTGATAATCTGGGATTTGAGACAGTAGAAGCAGGAGTAGAGGCAGCTATGGCTGCAAAAGCTGATATTGTTGTTATCTGTTCCAGCGATGATGAATATGCTGAATATGCAATTCCTGCTTTCAAAGCACTGAATGGTCGTGCTATGTTTATCGTTGCCGGTGCTCCGGCTTGTATGGACGACCTGAAAGCTGCAGGTATCGAAAACTTCATCCATGTTCGTGTCAATGTATTGGATACCTTGAAAGAGTTTAACGCTAAACTATTGAAGTAAGATGAGAAAAGATTTTAAAAACATCGATATATATGCCGCATTTCAGCCGACTAATGGTGCTGAATGGCAAAAGGCTAACGGTATCTCCGCTGACTGGAAAACACCGGAACACATTGAAGTGAAGCCTGTTTATACAAAAGAAGACCTCGAAGGAATGGAACACCTTGGCTATGCTGCCGGACTTCCTCCTTATCTGCGCGGTCCGTATTCAGTAATGTACACTCTTCGTCCCTGGACCATCCGCCAGTATGCCGGATTTTCTACCGCCGAAGAATCAAATGCATTTTATCGCCGTAATTTGGCTGCCGGTCAGAAAGGTTTGTCAGTGGCATTCGACTTAGCTACTCACCGCGGTTATGACCCCGATCACGAACGTGTAGTGGGTGACGTAGGTAAAGCCGGTGTATCTATCTGTTCATTGGAAAATATGAAAGTGCTGTTCGATGGTATCCCATTGAACAAGATGTCTGTGTCTATGACAATGAATGGAGCTGTACTTCCGATTATGGCATTCTATATCAATGCCGGTCTGGAACAAGGTGCTAAACTCGAAGAAATGGCCGGTACTATCCAGAATGATATTCTGAAAGAATTCATGGTGCGTAATACTTATATTTATCCGCCTGCATTCTCTATGAAGATTATTTCTGATATTTTCGAATACACTTCGCAGAAGATGCCTAAGTTCAACTCTATCTCTATCTCCGGTTATCACATGCAGGAAGCAGGCGCAACCGCGGATATCGAGTTAGCTTATACATTGGCCGATGGTTTGGAATATCTTCGTGCAGGAACGGCAGCAGGCATTGATATTGATGCATTTGCACCGCGTCTGTCTTTCTTCTGGGCGATTGGAACCAATCACTTTATGGAAATAGCCAAGATGCGTGCTGCACGTATGTTGTGGGCAAAGATTGTGAAACAATTCAATCCGAAGAACCCGAAATCACTGGCGTTGCGTACTCACTCGCAGACTTCCGGCTGGTCACTGACCGAACAGGATCCGTTCAATAACGTAGGACGTACCTGTATTGAGGCTATGGCTGCAGCTTTGGGGCATACTCAATCTTTGCATACCAATGCATTGGATGAGGCTATTGCTCTTCCAACAGATTTTTCTGCACGTATTGCACGTAATACACAGATTTACATTCAGGAAGAAACTTACATCTGCAAGAACGTTGACCCATGGGGTGGTTCTTACTATGTAGAATCTCTGACGAACGAACTGGCACACAAGGCTTGGGAGCATATTCAGGAAATTGAAAAACTGGGTGGTATGGCGAAAGCTATCGAAACAGGTATTCCAAAGATGCGTATCGAAGAAGCTGCTGCACGTACACAGGCTCGTATCGACAGTGGTCAGCAGACAATTGTCGGTGTGAACAAGTATCGTCTGGAAAAAGAAGCTCCGATTGATATTCTTGAAATTGATAATACAGCCGTTCGTCTTGAACAGATTGAAAACCTGAAACGTTTGAAAGATGGACGTAATCAGGCTGAAGTGGACAAAGCATTGGCAGCAATTACCGAATGTGTGAAGACTGGCAAGGGTAACTTGTTGGAATTGGCTGTGGAAGCAGCTCGTGTTCGCGCAACATTGGGTGAAATTTCTTATGCTTGCGAACAGATAGTAGGACGTTATAAAGCAATAATTAGAACGATATCAGGCGTGTATTCATCAGAAAGTAAAAACGATAGCGACTTCAAACGTGCTTGTGAACTGGCCGAGAAGTTCGCGAAGAAAGAGGGGCGTCAACCTCGTATCATGGTTGCAAAGATGGGACAGGACGGTCACGACCGTGGTGCTAAAGTCGTAGCAACCGGTTATGCTGACTGTGGCTTCGATGTGGATATGGGACCGTTGTTCCAGACTCCGGCGGAAGCTGCTCGCGAGGCTGTTGAAAACGACGTTCATGTAGTAGGTGTTTCTTCACTGGCTGCCGGACATAAGACATTGGTTCCGCAAATTATTGAAGAACTGAAGAAACTGGGTCGCGAAGACATTGTAGTGATTGCCGGTGGTGTTATTCCTGCACAAGATTACGATTTCTTGTATAAGGCAGGTGTAGCTGCTATCTTCGGTCCGGGTACTCCGGTAGCGAAAGCTGCTTGTCAGATTCTGGAAATCCTAATGGATGAAGAATAAGGAAAACTTTCTTATTGACAGATTGTATATGCAATAAGTGGGAAACCATGAATTAATAGAAAAAAGGGTCAGTTACTGACCCTTTTTTTGTATCCTATTATTGAAAACTTCCTTTTTGGCGTTTTATAAAAAAGTACCTCAAATTTGATTTATTGAAAAAATATTCATAATATTGTCATCACTTTGTTAACTGTTGACCCGTACCTTTGCGCATAAATTTCTAAACTATGGTAGATTTCATGGATGATAAACAATTATTGGGAGAGCTGAAAAGAGGCAATAATGCAGCTTTTGAGTTTCTGTTCAAGAGTTATTATCCTCGTTTGCGAGGGTATGCTATTCGTTTTATAGAAGATGAAGAAACGGTTCGTGATATTATTCAAGAGTGTTTCTTACGATTTTGGGAACGTCGCGAAATGTTATCTGCCTTCTCACTTACTTCTCTTCTTTTTTCTATGGTCCGCAATGGATGTCTAAATTATCTGAAGCATCGCTCGATTGTTGAAAAGTACCGGGTGGAGTACCTGGCAAAGGTGGATGGGGAAGAAAGACTCTACTATGCAGACTTTATGCAGGATGCAGAACATAAATTATTATACAAGGAATTGCAGGAGCAGATTGCCCTTGTGCTTAATCAGTTGCCGGACAGGTCGCGTGAGATTTTTTTGTTAAGCCGTTTCAGGGGATTGAAGAACAGAGAAATCGCAGAAAAACTACAAATATCTACCACAGCAGTCGAAAAGCATATAGCAAGGGCTTTGCAATATTTCTCCCGGCATTTCAGCGAACGCTATCCGGTGGATCTGTATATAGTGATATTGGCATGGCTGATGATGGAGCAGAAATAATCAATGCACTCTTCGATTATATAAAGAATAAGAAGCAGGAAAGTTTTTTTCTGCTTTTTTTGTTTCAGAGGTTGGGTAAAAGAAATATGGGTTGTTACATCTTATAGAAAGTGAATATAATGAAGCAAGAAGAAAATATCCGTGAATTGGCTATTCAGTATTTTGAAGGACGCATATCAAGAGCTGACGAAAAGAATCTGTTCGAATATATCGAACAGGTGGAAGGTGGCTATGGCAGGTTCCGTCAATGGGAGAGAGAATGGATGAATCACCGGAATACCGATTCGGAGACAGATGCCGAATGGGAAGCTTTGAAGCATAAGATGTATACGCAGGAAGCGATTGTCCCGTTATTGAAAAAGTCGAAACCTGGTATATGGAAGATAGCCCGTATCGCTGCCGTTATAGCATTGATTGTCGGTACTACGTTGGGTATTCAACAGGCTATTTACTTGTTTACGCCAAAGACTTTTTTTGTTTGCGAAGCTCCGTTGGGGGATAAGAGTAAGATACAGCTTTCGGATGGTACAGTTGTATGGCTGAATGCAGGTTCCGTATTAAGATATTCGAATCATTTTAATACAGCCGACCGGGTGGTGGAGCTGGAAGGAGAGGGGTATTTTGAGGTGACTAAACAGAATGGAAAGCAATTTACAGTAAAGACGCATGAATATGATGTGGTGGTAAAAGGTACGAAATTTAATGTATCTGCCTATTCAGACGATTCGTATATAACAACCACCTTGCTGGAAGGAGCAGTAGAGTTGAATTATAAAGAAGATCAGATACGGATGTCTCCGGGAGAATCTATTTCTTTGGATTTGGTAACAAGACAGTTGAAAGGAAAGAAAGTAAATGCACGTCAGGCAATGGCGTGGGCGGAAGACAGGATTGAATATGATGACATTACGTTAGGAGAGATGGTGAAGAAGCTTTCACGTCAGTACGATGTGCATATTCAGTTAGAGTCGGAGAAATTGGGCGATATGAAGTTCCGTGTTTCGTTGCGTAATAAAGAGACAATCGTAGATGTAATGGATGCACTGAAAGAAATCATACCTATCAAAGTAGAATATAAGGAAAAGGATATATATATAAGATAAGAACTCAATGTTTAATTGTAAAGAAATCAAGTATGAATATTACTCAAATAGGCAGATTTGGGATGCTGTTGATGATGGCATCTGTTGCAATCTCGTGTTCTGACCCTAATCCTTTGGACTCATACACTCGTGTTCCGTTCGAAAAAACGGAAACGGATGACGGAAATAGTGATGGTGACGGAGACGGTGCCGGCGGTTTGTTCGAGAAAGGAAACGGAACGGACAGCAAACCTTATATGATAATGAATGCTACGCAGATCAGAAATATGCGTAGTGTGTTGAAATCGGGAATGAAAGTTTATTTCCAGTTAGGTGCTGATATTGATATGGCAGGCATTGATGACTGGCAGTCGTTGAATGGTTCCGGTGATTTTCCTTATGAAATAGATTTTGACGGAGACAGCCATGTCATTAAGAACTTCAAATGTTCTGCCGGTGATTATCCAAGTTTCTTCGGAGTATTGTGCGGTGATTGTCGTAATGTGGGCTTTGTGAATGCTTCTGTATCATCTGCTCGGCAGGGGATTGGAATTATTACCGGTTATCTCGGACTTAAAGATAAAGGTAACGGAAATAAGACAGGAAGAATTGTGAACTGCTATACGACCGGCGAAGTAATCGGTTCTGGTGCGGCAGGTGGAATAGCCGGTGTATTGGCAAATAGCTATGATGGGCAAGAAAGTTATATAAAGAACTGTTATTCAAATGCAACGGTCAGCGATCAGGCGGCAAGTGGCGGAAAAGCAGGCGGTATTGCCGGACGGAAAGTAGGTGTCGGCGGATTTATTGAGAACTGCTATGCATACGGAGCAGTCAGTGCAACTAAAGGAGGCGTAGGCGGTATTTTGGGACAAATCGACAAAAGTTGTGACATTGCTATCAAGAACAGCGCAGCATGGAGTAACTTGACCGGAGTGGATGCTTCGTCAACCGTAGGACGCATTGTTGGGGTCTCTGCTTCATTAGGCAGTTATGAGAATTGTTACGCCTGCGAAAGTATTGTACTCAAAGTGAATGAAAAAACGATTACCGCATCAGACGAATCATCAGCCACGGGAACAACTTTTCACGGAGTGGCGAAGTCAGCGGAAGAACTGGGGAATATCATCGTAGCCTGGAATCCGAATCTTTGGAAAAAAGGAACGAACGGTTATCCGATATTCCAGTGGTCTGAATAAATAAAGCCAGTCGATACAAAAAAGCAGAAATAATCTGCTTTTTTGCTTTTATAGGGGTTGGGCAGATGAATGATGAGTTGTTTTATCTTATAGAAGCGATTCAGAGAAATACTACAATCGAATATATATATCCTTAAATATAAATCACTTTAAATTGTAACAACTTAATTGATAAAATTATGAATGACCGAAGAAACTCATTTTTTAGACTGTTTCTCCTGATTCTGTTGTGTTTGGGCGTCCAGTCACTACGGGCGCAGACAGTTACAAAGGTCTTTAAAAATGAGCCGCTGAAGGCGGTATTGAAAGAAGTTGAGCGGCAGACGAAGTACTCCATTATCTATAAAACGGACGAGGTTAATGAAAACAAGAAGATAACGGCTTCCTTTCAGCAGGCAACTGTTAATAATGTGCTTGCTACTGTTTTGGATAAGGATGTAGAGTATAAACTACAAAACCGGATGATTATCATCACAAAGAAAACAGAACGTAATACTACTGCCGTCCCATCGCAGCCTTTACATCGGGTTAAGGGGAAAGTGGTCGATGTGAACGGTGACCCGGTAATCGGTGCCAGTGTACAGGTGATGGGACAGTCTATGGGAACGATCACGAATTTGGATGGTGAATTTACATTATCTTCGGTTCCGGCCAATGCCCTAGTCGTTGTGTCCTATATTGGATTTGAGAAGAAAGAAATTAAAGTCTCCGACTTGCAGAAATCTTCGAGAGTAATACTCCGGGAGGATACGGCTACGCTGGAAGAAGTGGTGGTGGTAGGCTACGGTACTCAAAAGAAAATAAACCTGACGGGAGCTGTTGCAGTAGTAGACAGTAAAGCGATGGAAGACAGACCCGTGCCGAGAGCCTCACAGATGTTGCAAGGGACTGTGCCCAATATGAATGTAACTTTTGGGTCTGGGTATCCGGGAGCTTCGGCAACTATCAATATCCGTGGTGTGAATTCTATCAGTGGCAATGCATCGCCATTAGTGCTGATTGACGGAATAGAAGGGGATATCGACCGCTTGAATCCGAATGACATCGCTTCCATTTCCGTATTAAAAGATGCATCTTCGGCCGCTATTTACGGGGCTCGTGCTTCTTATGGTGTTATCCTCGTGACTACCAAGGAAGGCTCCGCCCGCAAGACTACCGTTTCGTATGATGGAAGATATTCATGGAGCAATCAGACGACTTCTACTGATTTTGAAACCAGGGGATATTATTCGGCAGGCATCAACGACTTGTTTTATACCAATTATAACGGAAAGCCTTATACCAACTATACGGAAGAAGACTACCGCCAGCTTTGGTTGCGCCGGAATGATAAAACGGAGAATCCCGAACGTCCCTGGGTAGTTACCGACCAACGTGACGGAAGAGATACATACGTCTATTACGGTAACTTCGACTGGTATAATTATCTTTATCGTAAAAACAGACCGATGTGGGAGCACAATATCAGTGTCAGTGGGGGAAATGAAAAGTTGAACTATTATTTATCAGGAAATACAGTTGACCAAACGGGTATCTTCAGACAGAATCCTGATAAATACAAGGTGTATAATTTCAGAAGTAAAATCTCGGCAAAGATCACTCCACGACTGACAATCAGCAATAACACGAAGTACCATTATAATAGTTACTCTTATCCGGGATTATCGGGTATTAATAACAACTTCAATACTGCGGTGAATCATGCACTGGCGAGCTTTGTACCCATTAATCCGGATGGCAGTGCGGTGTATCTGACTTCGTTGAGCAATTCTGCTGTTTTGGATGGCATGGGAGCTATCCTTGCTTATGGAAAACATAAGAATGAAGACCAGCGATATGAGTTTTCCACGACTTTCGAAGCAAGTTTCAATGTAATGAAGAACCTGAATGTCCGTGCAAACTACAGCTACCTGCACTATAACTATCAGACCATGAACAGAACAGTAAATGTACCATATTCCAAATATCCGGGTGAGATATCCTATCTGACTACCGGAAGCGGTGTGAATCAGTTGAAGGAAACACAGACCAATCATTGGTATCAGGCTTTCAATGTTTATGGTGATTATATGCTGGATATTGCCGACCATCAGATAAAAATCATGGCAGGTTACAATTATGAAACCAAGCGTCTGAAAGATATCAAAGTCTCCCGCCAGGGTTTGCTCTCCGATGACTTGAATGACTTAAATCTGGCAGTCGGAGATGCGATGACTATGTCCGGCGGACAGAATGAATATGCGCTTTTGGGAGCATTTTATCGTCTTAATTACTCCTATAAAGGAGGTCGTTACCTATTTGAGACAAGCGGACGTTATGACGGAAGTTCACGTTTCAGAAGCGGACACCGTTTCGGTTTCTTCCCCTCGGCTTCCGTAGGATGGAGAATCAGTGAAGAACCGTTTTTCGGGAATTTAAAGAAGAATATTGATAATGTGAAATTGCGTCTCTCATACGGTTCGTTAGGAAATCAGCAGGTAGGATATTACGATTATATCCAAACCATTAATACCAACGGTACAATGAATTATATCTTTGGCGATCAGAAGAAAGGCTCTTATGCAAGTGTCTCCGACCCGAATTCCGCCGACCTGACCTGGGAAACCGTTTCGACTTGGAACGTAGGACTGGATCTCGGATTCCTGAACAACCGCCTGAACCTGACTGCCGATGCCTATGTTCGTGATACTAAAGGTATGCAAACTTCCGGCAAAAAGCTTCCCGGTGCTTATGGAGCCAACGAGCCCAAGCAAAATGCAGCCAACTTGCGTACCAAAGGCTGGGAATTGATGCTGACTTGGAATGATGCTTTCAAACTGGCAAACAAACCTTTCCGTTATAACCTGTCCGTAGGCTTGGCAGATAATACATCGGAAATAACCAAATTCGATAATCCTTCCAAGATATTGAGTGATTATTATGTAGGTCAGAAATTGGGAGATATCTGGGGATATGTAGTAGACGGACTTTTCAGGACAGACGAAGAAGCGGCAAACTATAACGTCGACCAAACAGCAGTCAACTTCGTTATCAATACAGCGCAGGTGAATCCGGGACTTCACGCCGGTGATATGAAATTTGTTGATTTGGACGGCGACCATACAATATCTTCCGGCTCGAACACGGCAGATGATCCGGGCGACCGCAAAATAATCGGAAACTCATTGCCGCGCTATACATACAGTATTCAAGGTGGTTTCGACTGGTATGGATTCGACTTCTCCATCTATCTTCAGGGAGTAGGACATCAAGACTGGTATCCGGGTACTAATTCTGTATTCTTTTGGGGACCATACGCTCGTCCGTATTCATCGTTCATTCCACGCGATTTCTTGAGCCAGGTATGGAGCCCGGAAAATCCCGATGCTTATTTCCCACGTCCGATAGGGTATCTTGCCCTCGGCAATAACCGTTCTTTGGGAGTGGTGAACGACCGTTATTTGCAGAATCTGGCTTATTGCAGAGTGAAGAATATCACAGTAGGCTATACGATTCCCGCCGTATGGACGAAGAAGGTAAAGATAGAACGCCTGCATATCTATTTCAGTGGTGAGAATCTGTTTACCTTCTCTCCGCTAAAGAGCGACTACATTGATCCGGAACAAGCATCGGCAGAAAATTCCATCCAATCGGCAAATGGTAACGCAAAGTTGTATCCCTGGTCAAAGACCTATTCTTTTGGAGTGAACGTAACTTTTTAAACTAACTAATATTTGAATTATGAAACCTGTTTATATAGTATCTTGGTTGTTCGCGTTGGCGATATCTTTCGTGTCTTGCGACGATTGGTTGGATAAGACACCCAAAGACCGCCTGTATCCGGATGTATATTTCAAGACTGAAGATGAGTTGCGATTATTTACGAATCAGTTTTATAACAATCTGGTTCCGTCCGCTGTCGATATTTATTCCGAGTCGTCCGATTTGATTGTCAAGTCCGACTTGATGCTCGAAATGTCCGGACAGCGCATCATACCCGATGAAGGAAACGGTTGGAATTTTACGGCACTTCGCGATATTAATTTCTATCTGCAGTATTCCCATAACTGCACGGAAGTGAATGCCCGTAACCGTTACGATGGTGTTGCCCGTTTTTTCAGAGCTTATTTCTACTTTGAGAAGGTGAAGAGATATGGCGATATTCCCTGGTATGACAAAGCACTCGACTCGGATGATCCCGAATTGTATAAAGCCCGGGACTCACGTGAATTTGTCATGCAGAAAATGCTGGAGGACCTGGATTTTGCGATAGCCAATCTTCCGAAAACGAAGAATGCGTATGTACTGACCCGGTGGACGGCATTGGCACTGAAATCCCGTGTCTGCCTGTTTGAGGGTACTTTCCGCAAATATCATGGACTGGAGGATTGTGAAAAATACCTGAATGCTTGTGTCTCGGCTTCTGAAACCTTTATGAACGAAAGCGGATATACACTCTATAAATCGGGCAGCACACCTTACAGGGATTTATTCGCTTCCATAAATCTACAAGCGGATGAAGTGATTTTCGGGCGTGACTATGAAGCTTCTCTTTCTGTGCTTCATAATGTGCAGAATTATGAGAACTCCACCACAATGGGACGTCCGGGAATGAACAAGAAGATTGTGAATTCTTATCTGATGGCGGACGGAAGCCGTTTCACGGATAAAGCCGGTTATGAAACGATGACATTCGATCAGGAATGTCAGAATCGGGATCCACGACTGGCACAAACCATTCGTACCCCTGGATATACGAGAATCGGAAGTACAAAGAAAGAAGCCCCGAACCTGGCTTATACTATGACCGGATATCACCTGATAAAATATTCGATGACGGCTAACTACGATGAATATAATAAATCGTGCAACGATATTCCCCTGTTCCGCACGGCAGAGGTGTATCTGAATTTTGCAGAAGCAAAAGCCGAACTAGGCACTTTGAAGCAAGCCGACATCAATAAATCTATTAAATTACTTAGAGACAGGGTAGGAATGACTAATCTGGATATGGAACTGGCAAATTCAAAACCCGACCCGTATTTGATGAGTGCCGCCACAGGTTATCCGAATGTGAAAGGAGCCAATCAGGGAGTAATCCTTGAAATCCGTCGCGAACGAACCATCGAACTGGCAATGGAGGGTTTCCGTTATTACGACATCATGCGTTGGAAAGAAGGTAAACTATTTGAGAACGATCTGCTGGGAATCTATGTTCCCGGGCCCGGAACTTACGATTTAGATAAAGACGGTACGGATGATGTCTGTTTCTACGTAGGAACAAAACCTGCCGGAAATGTACCTTTATATTTAGAGATCGGCGAGCAGATTCGCTTGTCGAATGGCGAAAGTGGTTATATCATCTGTCATAGTCTGATTACCAAGAAATGGAATGAAGACAGAGATTATTTGTACCCTGTTCCTATCAGCGAACGTACTTTGTCCAATGGTGTGATAACACAGAATCCCGGTTGGAATGACGGATTGAACTTTAATTAATTAGATTCAGAAATATAAATTCTTATGAAAAATATGATTTCTTATATATGTCTTTTGGCAACCGTGTTTGCCAACTTGTCCTGTGCCGACGACATGGACAACTCTAAATTCGATAATATGATACCTTACGGTAAACAGGAAGTTTCCTATACTTATCCGAAAGGGGAGGGGAACCTTAGAGTGTTGACCTTTAATATAAGGCATTGTGCCGGTAACGATGACGTGATTAATTATGACAGGACAGCCGCTGTTATCAACGGAATGGAACCCGATGTCGTTTGCCTGCAGGAAGTGGACTACATGACTACCCGCAGTAATAAAGTCGACCAACTGAAAACCTTGGCGGATAAAACAGGCATGAATTACTATTTTAGTAAGTCAATCGCTTACCAGGGTGGTGAATACGGTAATGGCCTTTTGTTCAAAGGGACGCCGATCAGCACGAAGACTTATCCCCTTCCCGGTGCCGAACTCCGTTCTGCTGCCATAGCCGAATTTGAGAACTATGTAGTTATCTCCACCCACTTGGCTTTGGAAGAGAATAATAGAGTTGAATCTGCAAAACAGCTCACAGACCTTGCCAAAACATATAATAAAGTGGTTTATATGGCTGGTGACTTTAACGAGGACTTGATGAATGGCACATTCTTTACGGAACTGAAGAAAGAATGGGAGGTTGTCAGTTCTACAGAAAACACTTTTCCTACCGGACAGGCTACCAAACGGATTGATTTTGTCGTTACTTTGAAAACTCCACCTACCACTGTGGTAAAATCGAATGTAATATACAACCTGGATGGTGTCAACGTAGCAATAACTTCCGACCATTATCCACTTTATTGTGATTTTAAGAAGCCGACCGGACTTGAAGAATATCCGAAGGCAGAAGGTGACCTGCGCATAGGTAACTATTTCCTGACCTATTGTAAAGGTACAGATGGCGTGATTGATTACGACCGGACAGGACGTATTATCGCCAAAATGAATGCGGATATTGTCTGCTTGCAGGGACTGGATAAGGAGACGGAACGTTCGGAAGGTATCGACCAGTTGAACGTACTGGCACAGAAAGCAAATATGTATGATTACTTTGCTAAAGCCATTGATTATAAAGGCGGTGAATTCGGTGTTGGTATACTGACAAAAGAAGAACCTGTAAGTGTAGACAGATACCAAATGGCGGGAAAGAGCGAGATGCGTGCAGCCATGGTAGTGGAATATGAAAAGTTTGTAGTAGCCAGTACCAACTTCGATACGGATATGGCAAAGCGTATAGAGGCCCTTCAAACGTTAGAAACGAAACTGTCTGCCTATAATAAACCTGCATTCTTGTTAGGATACTTCAATGAGGGCGACTTGGAAAGCGAATTTTTCCAAATGGTGAAGAGTAACTGGAATCTTCTTAGTGCCGATAAGTCTACCGAAGTCAGTGGTAAGAAACGTCGCCTTGACTTTATCGTGTCTTTGAAGAGTCACAACGTAAATGTGACACAGGTTGATGTGATAGAAAGTCTGTCGGGAGTAGATGTGACCGTTGCTTCTACACATTATCCTCTTTTTTGTGATTTCTCCGGTTTAAAATAGAAACGTTATAGAGAGGCTGCACAGAGCTATGCACATATCGTGTGTAGAACTGTGCAGCTTCATTATATAGCTTATCAAACATCAAATGGAGTGGTATAAAAAAGGAGAAAGCGGTACATCTTGAAAACTATTCAGTTGAAGTTATCATTCTTTCTCCGATCTATGCCTTTATGGACTTTTTTCTCTCTTCATGCGGTCAATGAGAAATAATCGTGTAACTTTGTAAGCTGTTAGTGTAAAAACAAGAAGAGAAAAAATGATAGTTTGCATAGCCGAAAAGCCATCAGTAGCACGCGATATAGCCGAAGTACTCGGCGCTCATACCAGAAAAGAAGGATATATAGAAGGAAACGGATACCAGGTGACCTGGACATTCGGGCATCTTTGTACCCTGAAAGAGCCGCATGAATACACGCCTAACTGGAAATCATGGAATTTAGGTAGCCTGCCAATGATTCCTCCACGTTTCGGCATCAAGTTGATAGAGAATCCTACCTACGAAAAACAATTCCACATTATCGAGGGACTGATGCAGAACGCAGATGAAATCATCAACTGCGGTGATGCCGGGCAAGAGGGAGAATTGATTCAGCGTTGGGTGATGCAGAAAGCAGGTGCACGCTGTCCGGTGAAACGTCTGTGGATTTCTTCATTGACAGAAGAAGCTATCCGGGAAGGGTTTGCGAAGCTGAAAGATCAGACAGATTTTCAGTCACTCTATGAAGCCGGACTTTCTCGTGCGATGGGTGACTGGCTATTAGGGATGAACGCCACCCGTCTTTACACCATTAAATACGGTCAAAATAAACAGGTACTCTCTATCGGTCGTGTACAGACACCGACTCTGGCACTGATTGTCAACCGTCAGTTGGAAATAGCTAATTTCGAACCCAAGCAATACTGGGAACTGAAAACCAACTATCGGGATACCACTTTTTCCGCACTTATCCGCAAAAGTGATGAAGAAATTGCTGCGGAAGAAGAAAAGAACGGTGGAAAAAAGAAAATAGATAATCCGGGTATCGACCCTATTGCTAACCGGGAAGAAGGCGAGGCATTGGTAGAACGCATAAAGGATCTTCCGTTTGTAGTCACTAGTGTTGGCAAGAAAGATGGGAGAGAGTTTGCCCCACGTTTGTTCGACTTGACTTCTCTTCAGGTAGAATGTAATAAGAAATTCGCTTATTCGGCTGATGAAACGCTGAAACTGATTCAGTCTCTTTATGAGAAGAAGGTAGCTACCTATCCGCGTGTTGATACTACTTTCTTGAGTGATGATATTTACCCGAAATGTCCCGCTATCCTGAAAGGACTCCGTGATTACGAAGTCTTGACGGCTCCGTTAGCCGGCACTACACTTCCTAAATCGAAAAAGGTATTTGACAACTCGAAGGTGACGGATCACCACGCCATTATCCCCACCGGAGTCTATGCTCAAAACCTGACGGATATGGAACGTCGTGTCTATGACTTGATAGCCCGTCGTTTTATAGCCGTATTCTATCCGGACTGTAAGATTTCTACTACTACCGTCATGGGCGAAGTGGATAAGATAGAATTCCGGGTAACCGGAAAACAAATCCTGGAACCGGGATGGCGTGTCGTGTTTGCAAAGGACGTAAAAGATCCTACTGAAGAAAAAGAGGAAGAGGATGAAAATGTACTCCCTACCTTTGTGAAGGGTGAAAGTGGTCCTCACATTCCCGACTTGAACGAGAAATGGACACAGCCGCCCAGACCTTATACCGAAGCAACACTGCTCCGTGCAATGGAAACAGCCGGAAAACTGGTGGATAATGATGAACTTCGTGATGCCTTGAAGGAGAATGGTATCGGCCGGCCGTCTACCCGTGCTGCCATCATTGAAACACTGTTCAAACGAAATTATATCCGTAAGGAGAGAAAGAACCTGATTGCCACCCCGACAGGAGTGGAGTTGGTGCAGCTCATTCACGAAGAATTATTGAAATCGGCGGAACTGACAGGTATTTGGGAAAAGAAGCTTCGCGAAATTGAAAAGAAGACATACGATGCCCGCCAGTTTCTCGAAGAACTGAAACAGATGGTTTCGGAAATAGTGATGAGTGTACTTTCTGATAATACAAACCGACGCATTACTATTCAGGATGCAGTAGCTGCAAAAGCCGAAGAGAAAGCAAAGAAAGAGCCTAAAAAGCGTGAACGAAAACCAAGTACACCGAAAGAAAAGAAACCAAAAACAGAAAAAGCGGCAAGTGAAGTGAGTTCTAATTCGGCACCTTCTCCGGCTCCGGTTACTACTCCTGCTTCAATTCCTTCTGCTACAGGTGATGTAGATACGTTTGTAGGTCAGCCATGTCCGCTTTGTGGTAAGGGAATTATTATTAAAGGAAAAACCGCTTACGGATGTTCGGAATGGAGAAATGGATGTACTTTCCGGAAAAATTTCTAATAGAAAAGGGATAAGATAATTGGAAGTAAAAAGTCCGTCATATCACGAAGAGAGTGAGAGATGGAGGTGCTGCAATTAGCAGGTTAGATTTAATCTGCATGATATGAATGCGGTCTCTTTATTATGCTGTACTGAGATAAATTAAGTGCGTTTGCATTCCAGGCAAATTTCCTATCTTACTATTGCTTTTTACTGATTTATTTTGTATCTTTAGTGATTTTCATCCTTTCACAGGGCAGACGCATTAAAAATTATTTTCCTGTAAAAGTTGTGACAAATATTTTTCATCCCATCCCGCTTTTAGTCTTTTCAGATTCATGCTTCCTTTTGTTGTTTTCTCATTCTTTAGT
>NZ_JAPQKZ010000066.1:0-24624 GCF_027257075.1 Bacteroides sp. LFL-34
AGGGACTGTTCTTGAATAATGGAACAATCACTCTTTATTATCTGCTACTAAAATATAACAATTTACTGATATTCAATACAATAAAAAGTCAAGTTGGGATAATATTTTGGTTTGGATAATTGCTCTTATCCGAAATTTCGGATAAGATCAGCGACTCACTGTCAATACCAACAGCCTCTGATGCCATGTTCAAAGCCACTACTTCAAGGTCTGAGAATTTAGGGACGACTCCTCGTCTTGGTACATTCCCGGATTCATTGACTAAATTGCCGGCAATTTGCTTGCATATGTTCAGTAATTTTGCGAATATTGCATATAAGTTGTGCATACGATATTTGTCTATTAAAAGTTTAGTCACCTTTAATTTACTAAATATCAACAATATGCACAACTTTTTAAACATAAATCTTTTATAATTTATAGGTATAGGCGTTTAGAGCGCACTACATTCACAGCTGATTATCAGTCAGTTTTCTTTTGACAAATCATTCGACGAAGTAGCATATCGAAGATTGTGTCCATATTATTACGGCGGTTGAACCTGAAATGATACTCGTCAAGGTATCCTTGAAGATGCTCTTTGGAGCAATGGTGGTGTATTCCACGCAACCATCCCTTTATGTTCATGATGTGAATATGAATCTGTGGATGCCCTTTGCCCTTATCCGAAGGGCGTTGCTCCAATTTTGGATAATCTTTCTTTAACGGCAGGTAGCCTGACCATTCATCGGTTATGACTTTTGCGTCCTTTGATATGTATCTGTCGAAGAACGGACGAAAAGAACTTGCCGAAGCATCATCTATCACTTGGGCATACGCACGTCCCACGCCGTCTCGGACAATCTCCAACGCGACTATCACAAGCTTCTTTTTGCCTTCCGTGCTTCGTCCAATGATTCCTTCCTCTTCTCCTCCGATATAAAACTCATCGACATGTACCTCTCCTTTAAGAGGATAATTACCGCTGCTCCGCATGGCTTTCTGTATCTTACGCTTGAATTCCCATACGGTTTTCTGACGCATACAATATTCTTCCGCCAGTTCCAAAGAGGACATCCCTTTCTTCTTTGTCGATATTTTGAAGGCTATGTGGAAAGCGTAGACAAGCGGGAATTTTATCTTGTCGAACATGCTTCCGCTGGTAACGCTCTCGTCATACTTACAGCGTGTACAACGGCGAGAATAGGGATATCTGTCATTGCAATAATTGGTATGACCGCATTTCTTGCATTTGAAGCCGTCTGCCCACTTTATCGAGGACAAGTACTCAAGGCATGAGGCATCATCGGTAAAACGACTATAAAATTTGATTGATTCCACTCCTTTGAATTTATCGCGTTGTTCCATGCCTGCAAAAGTAGGCAAAATCCATAAAGTTAGTGCGCACTAAACGCCTATACCTATAATTTAATTCCGCCAACAGGTATCATAAGGAAGAAACTTCAGAACATTCGGTCTTCCTTTTTTCTATGGTATGCTCAAAAGCATTTTTTGGGGATGCTTGTTTGGACGTTCTCCCTAAGGTCGGTGGAGCTGTCTCGCCCGAAAGTTTCCCGGCGTTTAATCGTTAGTTAGGGACAATAAAGCAAACCCCTATCCATAAATGACTATACAATTCCAACAACATCGAAGTAGTGTCAGTACAAAATGTACCAACAGTATTTTTCCGCTATACTTGAAACGATAGCAGGCAGATGCGACAAAGCCGATGGCACTCCAACCAATCGCCACCCGGCTTGTAAAGATATAGTTTTCGGAAGATTCATAGCTCCAACCTAATCCTTCACAACCTATCGGGTAAAGTTCTGGATGCTTTGAGAATTGTATAGAATCACTGACAACCATCCACAGCAATAGCAGACAGCATAGTCCCCACAATATCCTTAATACCAATCTTGATTTCATATTGTTTTGTTCATCATTTCAGGTTATCGTAAATGGTCTAACTCGATGTACCAACCTTCCTTGATGGGCTTGTAAAGCGTGGTGTCGTTGTACGTCCTGCGGTAGATCTCGTTTAGGTCGCCATGTTCGGTGATACGGATATTCCGACGGCTTCTCAATCCGGGATCGTAAACGAAACTCTTGGACGTTCCTGCATCTACGATACTGTGGGAGTAGTACGGCATAAAAAGGCTCACATATACCGAATCTGCCGTTTCCCATTCCCTGCGATCAACAAGGATAAAACCGCATCCAATCTCTGATAACAGGGAGTCGAGTAGGATTCGGTCTGGCTTTAACAGCCCATATACCGGGATGTCTTGTTCGTCATTTGATTCATAGGATGTATCACTTTGCTCTATTGAATCAAGTATAATGATCCCGTCAGGAGAAAGTGGCGGGTAGTGAAAACTACCTTCTGAACTCTCTGACATGATTTCGTACACCTTACGGAACGCCGCCTCGTGCGTGGCAAAGTGGCGTATCATTTCCTCATCGCTTGGCGGCATAGGCGGTTCTCCGCAGCTTGCAAGAAATAGTGTAATAAGAACCCCGATTACGTAATACATTCTCATGTTCTTCCAGTCTTATAACTACTTTAATAAGTAAATTAAGAAATTGCTTTCGCTATTTTGCCATTGAGTTTTACTTTCTCTTAAAATCGTATTTGGAATAAATCATGTCAAAATTTTCATTCTGTTCCCATGAATATCCGTAGAGAAAGAGCAACGTGTTTTCTGCTCCGCACAAAACCTCTGTCAAACCGTTATCGGACAAGATTTCTTTTACCTTTGGATATGTTAAATAGCATAACTCAATGTTTAATAGCGATGAAATGTGATCGCGTTGGGCATCATCTATATTCAAGTGGATGGCAGTAACGTTTGGCGGGACAGGGAGTTGTGATGTCTCAAATTTTATTTCATCATCAGGATGTTCCTTGAAATACTTTTCAATCTTTCTCATAACAGCTTTGGTTACATGTTGGCACAGCGACAAATCACATGTGGACATTTCCATGTTAAATTTGAATGTATTGTTGAAAGCTTTCTGTAGCACAGCTTCAACACCAATTGGTTCGCCTTTGTGCAACCTGTCACAATCGAATGGTGAGTACTTCGGATGCAACTCTTTCACTTTCCAATAACCCGTTCTATATTGTGTAACCCAATCTCCAATATTGATTTTTTTCATGGCATTATTTTTTTTGTTCAATCTTTTCCTTCAAGCTTTGAATGTTCAGCAGGGAATGGCTTACCGTTATCCTGCGTTGTTATCAGTATTATATCTTTTTCATTATTTAATCTAATGGTTCTTAGTTTATTGTAGTTAAAACAATTATTCTAATTGTGTGTCTGTCTTCATTTCTCTCTGTTTGCTTTCCCTTATCGCATCTATCTCTTTATAGGTGTCGTCCACAATTTGATGGGATTCCGTATTTAGTTTCTTTGCATATTCCTGAACAATAGAATTTATTTCATGATAAATCCAGGCGGCTACAATCAGTATTGCAAAGACAGCCAATATTTTCTTTATCGGTTTGAAGCGGAGCAGATAACCTAAGAAGGCAAACAAGATATAAGCGATGTATATATACCCGGTATTGAGAGTCCTGCCAAAATATTCCAGTCTATGACGTCGCAGTTCGTTTGAAGTTTCCCATGCACCGATTGCGTGCTGGTACAATTCTGTATGTGCTACCAACCTCAGACTGTCTTCGTTGGCAACAGGATGAACGGCATCTTGATACACAACTCCGATTTCTCTCAATCGGTAGCTGTCATAGGCTTTTGATGCTAAGGTATCCGGAAGTATTGAGAGCAGCAGACCGCATGTGTCAATATCAGCCTGAAAAGATGTTTCAAGAGAATCAATCTGGGCTATCAGCTTTGTTTTAGACATAGACATCGGCTTTTTGTTCAATATCTGTTCTATGCTTATACCGTACTTGTCCGCCAGTGACCGGGGATAGCTGTGGTTCATATCAACTATTTTTCCGACGGATATGACCATCATCTGTGGACGCACAAACCAGTCATAATAATAAGTCATTGCCGACAAAGGAAGGACAAGAATCAGACCGATTGCCAATGTCCGGAAAAAACCGGTCCACTTTTCTCTATCCATAGCCCAAAAGACCAGGAAGGTTGCAACGCTCAAACTGTATGGAATCAGAGATGTAAATGCTGTCAGTCCTAGCTGCACACAAAAGCTAAGAGCTTCTTCTGTAGGCAGATCATAAAATGTACCTTTGTTCACTTCCTTGATTACAAGTCCCGCAAAGCCACACGCCACAGCGATAGTAAAAATCACAATAAAATAGATGCAATTCTTCTTCAAATGTTTCATATTCTTTTTACTGATAATGTTCGGTGGCTAACCGACCCTTATCTGGGGAGGTTAAGCCGCTTGTTAGTTGCATATTTACAATTTTGACAAAAGAGTATTCAGTTCTTTAATATCTTCTTTATCATCTTCGTACCTTAAAGCATTTCTATAAGAATGATTACTTAAACAGATAATTCCTATTTCGGGAATATCTAATATATCAGAATCTGGTATTGACAACCCATACAAGATACATTTGCCTATGTACTCAGAATGTTCACGAAATAGTGGGATTTGTTGCAGCCTTTGGACTATTTCATTAAGTGTATCCTCTTTCTCTTGTTCTCTGATTGCACACAGAGGCAACAGAAGATGAAATAACACATCTCCATATTTTAACTCTGCAATACGCATCAATTCTGGATATGTGAGATATTTCAAATGAAAGTTGCCACTAACCTCACCAATTACAAAATCATTCAAAAAATAGTATGTACTACAAGGATGAAATTCCATTGTCAATGTAACATCACTGCCGATAGGAAGTGTTAGAGTTCTTGGATTTTCTATTTCACCTTGATTTTCGGATGTTTCCAATTCAATTTGAGATAGCCAGCCCCAATATTCCTTGTACCTCTTTTCATCTAACAATGCTGGTGCAAGTTCTTCATCCCATACTTCATCAAAATTCACATCCCTTTCTTCATCAAAGGCTTGAATATGATGATGCAACATTACGTTCCAAAAAAGCGCATTTGAGAACGAATATTCTTTTTCTGATATTACATTCATTTTTGTTTCGTTTTTGACTGCAACTAATGTTTGGCGGATAATCGACCTTTGGGGGAGATTAATCCGTATGTTATCGTTCGGTTATCTTGTTTCTATCAATTGTCCTATTTCTCCAGTTTTTATGTTAATGGAAAAGCGAAAATCACAATTTGATATATTGATGAAAAAATATAAACTTCCATTTTCAATTCTCACATCAACGAAATGTATCTTTACGCCACCATAATATTTACTCCCATAGATAGCAATAAACAAATCAGACACATTCCAAATTATTAGATTTGTTCCGCTTAAAACATAAGCTGAATTGTATCCTGCAGTATATGGATTTTCAACAACACCGATTACATTATCATGTTCTGATAAAATAGCGCACAAACCACCTTTTTCTTGTTTCCGATTATACATACTTCCGTTACATTCCCATGTAATTTCAATAGGAAGAAAATCGCCAATGGAGTTACGTGATGTTGTACTCAGAGAAATAGGGCGAATATATTTAAATGACTCTATTTTATTCATTTCATTTATTTGTTTGAACGATAACGTTATACTATCAGCCGATTTGGTTGTTATTTTCTTTAAGTATCAGACCTCGTCTTCCTCCATCAACAGATCGTCCAACGGGCTTTTGATATTGCTTTTGAAAGTGTCGGCTATGTGGACATACCTTTCCGTTGTCTTGATGTTGTTATGTCCCATAAGCTCTTTCACAATTTTGATGTCGGTTCCTTGCTCCAGCAAGTGGGTGGCGAACGAATGGCGCAGCAGGTGCGGATAAATCCGTTTCGTGATTCCCGCTTCCCGAGCCGCAGCCTTCAACCGTTTCGACACGATACTCTCGGTGAAAGGTTCGCCCGGTCTGTGTTCAAAGAGCCACACTTTCGGTTTGTATAGTCTGTTATATTCCGTCAGCTTTTTCATCAACGGTTTTGACAGCAGGGTGTAGCGGTCCTTCTTGCCCTTTCCCTGACGCACCCGTATCAGGGAGCGGGGTTCGTTGATGTCGCCGGGTTTCAGTTCCAGCAGTTCGCTGATGCGCAACCCTGCGGAGTAGAGTATGGAGAACATACAGAAGAAACGCAGGTCTGTCACTGTCACGTCGAGTATTTTCTTTATTTCCTCCTTGCTCAACACGTCGGGCAGCGTCTTCTCCCGTTTGGCACGGTTCACCTTGTAACACCGCCGTTCCTGACCGAGAACTTTCTCGTAATAGAACTTGATGGCGTTGATACGCTGGTTTTGCTGGCAGGAGGATATGTTTTTCTCATGGATGAGATACAGCAGGTAGTCGTTTATCTCGTCGGGAGTAACCGTTTCAATCTTACGCCCCTCGAAATATTGTTGGAAATCGCGGAAATAGGAGGTATATACCCTTACGGTATGGTCACTGTAACGCACTTGCTGGAGTTTTTCCAGATAACCTTCCGGCAGTGGCGGCCGTTTGTCTTCCTCTTTACGGGGTGCGGTTTCCTTGATGGCGGAATAGTCTATAAACGCCATTTTCACATAGCGGTCGAAGAACTCGGCAAGCACGAAATTCTCTGCCGGCAGATAAGCTCTGCCACCGACAAGCAGTACGTTTTCTTCCTTCGACAGCGACAAGCGGATGTCATTGTCATTACCGAAAGTCACTTCGACAAATTCTCTCCCGTTTCTTACCACAGGAGAAAGTTTGATTTTGGGTTTTGGAGTATATATTTCCATGTTTTTTAAATTTTACCGGTCCCACTCGTTCAGGATTTCTCCGCTTATGATATCATATCGTATCCAGTGTCCCGTCTCGCGTCCCTCGGTGTATTCGCCTTGGACTGCGATATCGTCCCGGTCGATTTCTTTCCACGAACCGTGCTTGTAGCCGTTCTTGTACGAGCCGGATTTGTAGGCGTACAGCTTGCCATGTAGGTGGGCCGTGTATTCGTAGGGGCCGTCCAGTTCGCCGTTCTTATAGTGGCTGACGGTTTTGCTGACCCATCTCTCGGTGGTATCCTCGCTGATTTTCCATTATTTTCCCTCTTTCCGGTCGTCGGTATAGTTTGCCTCGTAGATCTGCTTGCCGCTTTTCGGGTCAAAGCGTTGTTCCTTGCCGTTCCGCTTGCCCTGCCTATATTCCTGAACCATGTCCGGCTTCCCGTCGCTGAACCATGTCCTTACCGTACCGTCTATCTTCCCGTACTGCATGGGTGCTTCCCGTTGCGGTGTCTTTCCGTCCTGATGATAGGAAACGAACAGACCATGCCGTCTGCCGTCGGTATACTTGCCCTTTTCCCGCAGGCTGCCGTTGCGGAAACGCCTGTACTCGCCCTGCATAACCCCTTTGGAAAAATGCACTATTTCCTCATCCTGCCCCCGCAAGATACGGAATTTGCCCGATAGCGGACGTTTTCCGCCCTTCAGATAATGGACGACTGTTCCATGCTGTTCGTCCGTGGTGGTTCGCAAGTCACCGGATTCCACGATCCGCTGTGCGAAGGCAGAACAACACAGCAGCGTGAGAACGATGGCCGCAAGCATTTTTCTTATGTTTCCCTTTACCTTTCTCATTCGTCCGGATATTCAAGTTTCAATGTCATGCCGTCCAAAGCGATGCCTTCGCTAAGCGTGATGGCAAGTTTCTGTTCTTCGGAGCATCCTATGGTTTCCCCGTCCTGCAAGGTGACATCATCCGACAGGATATAATGCACGATGTCCATTAGGAAATCACGGATGTCACTCAGATCGGCAGGGGCATACACTTCGATTTCCTCTTTCCCGAATTTTCTCAGTCCGTAGGTATAGATGCCGGGGATTCCTTTCTGTGTGCGGTAGATGCCGAACCATACCCAGTCCATGACGGGCAGTTCATCTTCTTGCAGGAGTGCGGCCATATCCCTGTAAAATTCGGGTTGGAACACCATACCGTCGGTATATACCGCTGTAGCGTAGGACTGTTTCAGGCAGGAAGACGTGGCTCTGGTGAACAGTTTGGCTCTCTCCAGCAGGTTGGATTGGTCTCCGGTCACGGATACGAGGATATGAGCCTCGTGTTGTCGTGCCACTTCTGTTGCATCTTTCCACAGGTAGTTGCCCTGTGCATAGTGTTCCGCTTCTCCGTTGGGTACGGGACCGGGCATGATGGCTATTGCCAATGTCATGCCGCTGAACATTCCGACAAGTACGTCCCCGTTGTCGTCGTCATCGGTAAGGACGATTCCCCAGTCTTCCTCGAAGTCATGGATGAACTGTTTCTTGTCCCATTGATTTTGTGAAAGCAACACGGACGAGACAAAGCATCCTTTGATATTATCCTTTTCCATATAGTTCTTTCTTTTTGAGTCGTCAATTATTGAAGATTCTTGCGCAAGATAGGTATTTTACCCTGATTCCTTGGTACTTTCATCTGTTAATATACGATAAATGCAGGCCCTGCCTGTGACTTTACAGATAAAGGTTGCGCTCCGTTCAATAGATGCGCACATACTGTACTTCCCCGTCAAGCAGTTCAACATAGCGGTTGTCGGAAAAGCGCAATGTCTCCAGAGTCCTGCCTTCCTTCTTGACTTCCGATTTGTGGTATGGTTCGCCCCACGCGGCGATGACCATTTCCCTCGTCATGCCGGTATCGACCTTGCGGAAGGCAATCAGCTTCCCGTATTTCTCGCCGTACCGTTTTTCCAGCTGGCCGATACGTGCCGTGCTTACAAACTCGTACACCTCGTCACCGCCTATAGGAAATGCTTCCACACGGACACCGTCAGCACCTTCCATCAGCAGAAACGCCCCGTCACTGTTCATCTTCAGGCCGATGTCCACACAACGGTACTCCGCACCTTCAGCCGGGGTGATTACCTGACCGTCCTCGGTCTCGACGGCCTTGGCAAGTGACAGGAATGTCTGTCCGACAAAGCGTTTCAGTTTCTCATAATACCCTATACAGGTCATGCTCAGCGGATACCTGAATGGGTTGTAATACATCTCATCACCGCTTTCTTTTTCACGGAGCAGCAGGCAGCATCCAGCCGACAGGTAGTCTGTCTTTGTCCAGACCTTCACTACCTCGTAATATTTCCCCACTACCTCTTTAGAAGGGGTGGTACTGATGTTGACCGCCTTGTACACCGTTCGGTCATCCCCGGTAAGGAAATTGACCGTGTAGAAAGCATCCCAGTAGCCGTTCCTGTCATTTTTTACCCCATGCATGTACAGGGTCTGTCCCGGAAGGGAAGTGAAACTCCGCTTCTCCACGTTCGTCAGGCTGTCATAGGGGTGGGCATTTGTCACCGTGTACTCTTTCAGTCCATCGTTCTTGGGAACGATGTTAAGCTGTGCATGGGCATACATCACCGTGCACAGGAAGAAGGTTATAATTGGAATTGTTTTCATACTCAATCACTTTTTAAGTTTACAGGTGGCATCCGGGAAAGAGCACTCAGCTATTTGCCGGAAATAGAGAACAGGTACAGAGACAGTCCTATCCCGACGGCAAGAATCACTCCCAGCCAGAACCGGAAAGTTTTCGGACCGAGCAGATTCATCCAGAAGTTACCTCCTGTACTACCCGGACGGGAATACGTCCACTTCCAGCCACAGATGACACCGACAAGCCATATCAGAAGCAGGCCCGCCACGACCAGATAGCCGTAGCGGGGTTCCTGCTGTATCAGATTCGGAAAATCCTTTATTTTATCCAACCATTCCATATCTCACCGGTTTATTTTTTCAAGAGCGCCGCAAATTCTTTAAGCTGTGGCAGTCCGTCAAAGAAATCAACGTCAAATTTGGCCGTTGAGCCGTTGGCGAGGGTGATTGTCAGAATACCATTGTCGTAATTGTAGTTTGAACTGGATATTTCCGACAATGTAAAAGAACGCATCTCAACATTTCCTTTCACGATGACCGGGTATGTCACCTTATCGCCGTCAACCGTGATGATACAGCTTTTGGCAGCCAACTTGCGGGCCTTATGTATCTTCCGCCAGGCTCTGAACAGCATGTACAGTCCGACAAGGGCAAGGATGATGGCTGTTGGTAACGGTCCGAGGATGCGAAGTGTACCGACTTTTATACCGAAAGGATAAACTACCGGTACTATTATCAGTCCGGCACCGACAAGGATTTCAGTCAGATCGTCCTTGATGGACGATTTGGAAGAATAATTGAATGTAGCCATATTCGGATATTAGTGAAGTTATTCGTTCGGTGATATTATTTTATGAAAAAGTACCAGATAAGCAGAGCCGCGGTGATGATTATGGACAGGACCGTCATGGCCGACCTGTATTTTTCGACAGCAGGCGATTCCTGCGGAGCTTCAAATTCCAGTATCGTAGGTGCTTGGCCTATCGCGCTATTAGGAATAGCCTCTATCTTGAACTCGTTGGGCTGTTTTTCAATGCCGATCAAGGCATAGGCACAATCAAGCTGATTGGCCTTTCTTGGCGAGAATACCGATTTGCTGAACAGGATGACGCCGTCATAATGATCGCTTATTTCCATTACCGAATCCATATCCCGTTGTCCTGTCAGTATATGACGGCCTGTATCAGGATCTACTATGTAATAGTCATAGCCACAGGACTGTACGGAATCATAACGGATTTCACCGATTTCCAGCGTATCCACTTCAGCCTTGATGCTCTGAAGGGTGGCCTCGTCAATTTCAGTCCCTTTCAACGGGCAGGCATACAGGCAATAGCGGCTGTCTTCGTGCATCACGGTTCTGATGGGATAGAGGTTTACTACTTTGCGGTTTTCCAGTTTGAGGTATGTCTTAGACAATTTGCCGATTGCTTTCCCGTTATAACCGGCCGGAACAGCACCTCCTTCAAGAATGGCTGACAGATTTTTAAGTTCGCTCATGTTGTAATTCTTTTTATTCGTTTTCGATTATTGTTGATTATTTGATTCCATTTTCTACAGTGAGACAGAAGTTCACCTCCCTGTACAGTTGTTCCAGCAGATGTTCGTCATCCAGCGACTTCCTGCCGGGACGTAAGAAACCGTCCGGAGTGTCGGATGCGTAGTAGAACATGTTCCCGTTGAAGGAGAGCATCAGGTCACGGCTGAAGGATTTCCGCAGGGCGGTCAGCTTCCGCATCATCGCCGGGGTGAGCACCATGCGGGCTTCCACCTCGTCATCCGCGTACACGGCAAAATGCCTCTCGAACTCCGGGTCTTCCAAATGTACGAATTTTGCCCCGTACTTTTCCTTCATTCCCTGGATTGTTTGCGCCAGGTAGCCGATTTTGTTTTCCAGATGGTCGGGCAGCAGCATCACGTAGCCCCTGAAGGTGCGGTTCAGCTTGCAGCACCCGAACATGCCCCTGAAACTGTGCATCGTGCTCTCTATCCTGACTCCGAATATCGGACGGATAAAATACTGGTACGGCACTTCAAGGAAGTTGAAGGCCGAGAAATCTTTCGAATTGGCTGAAGTCACACCGGCATCCACGACAGTCATCATGTCATTTCCGACGGGAATGTCAAGACGGCCGTAACAGGTCGAACTTACCGAATTGCCCGATGACAATGCCGTTCCGAACAGGCGGCTGTCCGCAAAGACTTTCGGCTGTATGGAACCGGAAGGATTGTACCTTGCTCCCGGGAACAGCAGGTAGATGATGTGGGCCATCGTGTAGGTTTCCCTCTTGTTCAGCGCGGCAAAACATTTCATGAATGCGAAATGAAGTACAAAAAATACGGCAAAGCCTATCATGAGGTATTTTCCCGTGGTGACGGAAGTCTCATAGTCAGTACGGTCCACGAGGAATCCGCCGAAGATACAGAAACCGAACCACACGACGGTACACAGATAGACAATGGAGGTCAGGATGCGGAACACAATCCGGAGCATCCTGATACGGGACATCTCTTTCTTCATGTGAAGGGAAATGCCCTTGAAATCTATATTCTGACTTTCTTCCATGCTTTACTTGAATAATTCTCCCACTTTCACTTCCTTGATCTCACTTTCCGGGAACTCTATCAACTCCTGCTGCTCATGCTTGCGCCAGGATGCGATTATCGACGACGGAAACATTTCAATGTAATTGTTATAATCGGTAGCAGCGGCATTGTAGGTGCGCCGGATTGCCTGCAGCTCATTCTCCATGTCCTCGATCTGGACCTGAAGATGAAGGAACTGCTGGTTCGCCTTCAGCTCCGGGTAGTCTTCCACCGCCACATTCAGTCTTGACAGAAGCGAGGACATTTCCGTACCGCTTTTTATCTGCTCGGACTCTGTAGCGTTCGAAGCCCTTGACCGCAAATCGGCAATGCGGGTGAGAATCTCATTCTCGTGCCCCATGTATGCCTTTACGGATGCGACAAGATTGGGGATCAGGTTATTCCTCTGTTTGAGGACCACGCAGATACCGCTTCTGCATTGCTTGACCCGGTTCTTCTTTGCAATAAGGCTGTTGTTAGTGAATACTGCCCATAAAATAATTATGAGCAGTACCACGATAATACATATAACGGCTATAATCATATTTTCAGATGGATTTAGACATACAATTCAGCCGGTATGACTCTGATTGTCCCTTCCCAGTAGAAGTGGGGGACGATGCCGTCTGAAGGAAGATAGCCTTGGGGAAGTTCCTTGTAATAAAGGACAAGTTTCCTTACTTCCACATCGGCGCCTTCCACGATTTCACCACTCAGTTTCACGGTTGACCAGCAGTCCTCCTCCTTGGCAAGACTGACTACGCCCTCACATCCGGGAGCTACCGGCTGCCTGCCTTCACACATGTTGCGCAGCTTTTCCATCACTCTCTTCAGCCATTCCACATCGTTCATGTGTCCCTTGTCCAGTGCGTATATGCCAATACCATGGAAAGAGTCGTCCTTGTGCTTCACGCCTTTCCACGCCTCTGCCGGGGCACTGACAATCCCCGCGTAAACGATATATCCTTCCGTGAATTTTCTCAACCACTTGCTTTTGCCCAGCCATGGTGCCTTTCCTGCAAGTTTCTTGAAGAACTCGGTCTCAGAACTGCGTGGCGTCTGCATGTACGGTTTCATCTTGTCAAGCTGTGTCGGGTTCTTGTACAGTTCCCTGTCTCGCTTGGCTTCTTCGGCCTCCTTTGCACGCCGTGCGGCCAGTTTCTCCCTGTATTTACTTACGTCAAGACCTTGTGCTTCCATTTGGTCAAGATCATTCTCTGTCATGGTTTTCTCCCATTCTGTTGCTGCATTTTTGAAAAGTGCCATAATCGTAAAACTTTTAAGATATTGTTGATCCTATTTTTTTCGGATTCTACCATTCGATTGCCTTCCAAGGGGAATCTTCTTTATTGAGAAGCGCTCCCACGACTTCATCCGCAGTCTCGTAGTCATCTGTTTCGCCTCTCCATATTCCGCGTCCCACGGCAAAGCTGTTGCCGTATTCTTCCCACGAATTGAAGGATTCCTTGGCTATGCCGGCAGTGGTTCTGATGGCTTCCCACATTTCGTCTTCATTGATGTAGCCGCAGATGAAAGCCCAACGGGCCATGTTCACGGCACGTACAAGGTCCCATGCCAGCACGGTTTCGGGCAGGTCCGCTTCCGTCGTTTCATTTACTCCCATTACAAATTCAGCTATCGTGAACGCATCGCCGATCTTGCTGTCCTCGTCCGCCTTTTCTTCCTCGGTGATGGCCTCGATTCCACGCTGGCGGATTTCAGTCAAGGCCGGATCCGCACCGGCATGTTGGCCTTCGTTCAGCAGCCATGAGATGGTCTCCAGGGCACTCTTCCTGTCAGTAACTTCCCACCATTCCTCAAGCATTTCCTTAAGGGTGTCCGTGCCTGCTGTACTTTCAAGGGAGTCCACGTTGTCATCGTTGTATAGGAACAGAGGTGCCCCATAAGCCAGAAGTCTGTTCTGTTCAGGTGTCAGGCTGTTGTCGCCCTTGCGGGTGATTTCCCAACCTGCATATACGTCAAAACCGTCCGAGAAATCCGGTAAACCTTCCGGCATGAATCCGGCATTCATTGCCTGCTGCATCATGTTCCCTGCGAACTCGATGTTTTTGCTGTAGGTCTCCATTATCGCCTCGGGATCCTGGGCGGATTCTGCCATCATCTTTGCCTGGTATGCCTGTGCCTCCGCAACTCCCGGGAACATCTCGGCCGAGTCCTGCATCAGCTTTTCATGCATCTTCATCAGGTCGGTGCCTTCAAATCCGGGTACGTTGCCATACAAGGCTTGCGCCTGTTCCAGTGCTGCTTTCATGGCCTGAGCCTGTGCTTCTCTTGCGATTTCCTCGGGTGTCTGAGGTGTCTTCTTGGTTTCTTCTGCCATATCTTTCTAATATTAAATTTGTTAATGAATATCTTACCTGTTTATTCCGCTCCGTTTTCAAGAAGTTTTTCCACGATTTCGTTGAAGCCGCGCTCTCCTGCATAGTACAGGGCGGTGTGCTGGAGGTTGTCTGAGATGCTAACATTCGCGTGAAATTCAAGCAGGACGGACACAAAATCGTTGTGGCCCTCCTTGGCTGCAAGAATAAGCGGGGTTTCCCCGTTGTCATTCTGTGCGTCAACCGCAGCTTTGGCCTTCAGCAGAGCCTCGCCTATAAAGCGGTTACCTGAAATGGCCGCGTAATGTATCGGGGCATTGCCGCTCAGCATAGCTTTGCCGGGATCGGCTCCGGTCCCGAGAAGAAGGTTGACCATGACAAGATTCCCCTGCATACAGGCGAGTATCAGCGGAGTCTCTCCGCCGTCATTCGTCGAGTCAAGCATGGACTTGTCTGACAGGAGCAGCGTGCGGACAATTTCACCCTGTCCGTTATACACGGCCTGATGAAGCGGGGTGTTGCCACGTGCATCCCGGTCATTCCCGCACGAGAGTCGGGCGACCACTTCCCGCAGCCCGTGGGCTGTGGCATAGTCGATGGCCTTGTGGCCGGAGGCATCGGCGACCTCCGTATCGGCTCCCTGATCCATCAGGAAAAGGGCGGCATCTGTACGCTTGTTGTCAAGCAGGCATATTAGCGGGGTTCGTCCTTCATTGTCCGTCACGTTGATGTCGGCCCCCTTCTGGAGCAGCTTCCCGAGGATTTCCTTGTTGCCGCTCCGTGCCGCCGCGTGGAGCGGGCTTTCGGAACGGTTGTTGATACATGACGCGTCGGCATCGTTGTCAAGAAGCAGAGCCACTATGTCCCTGTAACCTTTCTGACAGGCATAATAAAGAGCAGTGTTTCCTTCCTGATCCCTTTTGTTGATGTCAATTCCTCCCTTTTTCAGGAATATCTGGACAATGCTTTTCTGCCCGTTTCGGCAAGCATTGAGAAATGTCTGGTTGTTGTCCATATATCTTTGTTTAAGAATATTTCAATAATAGTCTTACGAGATTGTCATTGTTGTAGTCTGCCGCCACGTCCATGGCCGTTTTGCCTTCATTGTTTACGGCATTTACGTCAGGCAGCTTGAAGTCCAGCAGGAGTTCAATCGCTTTCTGTGCCATGCTGTCACGACAACATGCCGCCACATAATGCAGGAGGGTGTTTCCCCGGTTGTCCGTCTTGTTCACGTCAGCTCCGGCTTCGAGAAGCTTTTCGAGGATTTCCGTGGGGTCGTCAGAACCGGCTGACCAGCCGTAAGGCACATATTTTTCGTTCGCCTTATGACCACCGAAGAGAATCATCATGGGAGTTTGGCCGGAAAGATTGGCGGCGTTGGGGTCGGCCTTTCCCTTGAGCAGCCAACCGAATGCCGTTTTACCCAACCTGTAGCCGGTATGGCGGCAGGAAAGGGCAAGTGCCGTGTTGCCTTCCGTATCAACAGGAAGCTCGGGATTCCAGCCTTTTTCCTTCATCAGGTCAAGCAGCCCCTTGTAAACCTCGGTATCCTTGCAGAAATAATCCTTACTCACCCATACCGAAAAAGCCGTCTCTTCATTCGGGAAACGGTAATTCGGATTCGCTCCGCCGTTCAGAATCATGGCCGGAGCATCCTGTATGCTGTCAAACCAACTGAACGCACAAGCGAGGGGCGACTTGCTTTCAAAGTCATACATATCCTTGTGCTCACACACCGTCTGCAGGTCTGCACCCGAACGCAGAATGGCATCCAGTGCCTCCATATCCTTCATGTACATAGCCTGGAATATGTCCATGTTGCCGTGCAAGGCCGAAAGTTCGTCAACATCGGGGTCGCTTCCGGAAAGGAAGGCCGCGATCTTCATCGCCTTGTTCTCTATGGCGGCATCCCAGGCTGTCTTTCCACTGTTTGACTTGTCTTCCGGATCGGCCTTGTCTTCTTCAACAAGCCTTCTGGCAAGTCGGTAGGCGGTTTCGCCATCATCCTCCAGCCTTGCAATCCTGCTCCTGATTTCCTCTATCTTGTTTTCGGGGTAACGGTATTGTACGGATTCGTCCAGTTCCTTTTTCGCGAACCGGATATCCCTTCTGATGTCGCCTGAAGCGGCACAAAAACCGAAAAGCACGTTCTCGCCGTTAAGGTCGGTTGAGTTGACGCGTGCTCCGGAATCTATGATCGCTTCCGCCATCTTGAAATGACGGTTCCTTATGCACTCGATAAGGGCCGTCGTATTCTTGGCCGAACGCGGTATATTCGCTCCTTGTTCTATGAGCATGACGGCTATTTCTTTCAGTTTGTCTTCATCTGCACAGCCGGCACTGGTTCTGCCGAGGATATGAATCGGGGTGGAACCGTTTGCATCCTTCGTGTTGGGTTCGGCATCACGTTCAAGAAGTATCTTGACCCCCTCCGTGTCTCCATACTGGCAGGCAAGATGCAACGGAGAACGGTCTTCGTACTGTTCGTCGCTGTCATCGACGGGCACTTCCCGGAGCGCCTGATGAATTGCATCCTTCGGCTGACTTGTCGAATAAAGTCTGTATATGTCACTGTATTTCATGGTTGTATGTTTTTTATCAGTTCTTCAATGTGTTGATATTTATTGCCCAAACGGGCGTGGATAGTCCGCACCTCCGTGTGCAGGTGCAGTCTGGCCGACACTTTCGCTTTCAGCCTCAACAGTTGTACGGCGGCGAGGTTATCGGGAGCATCCTCCGGCATGGGACAACCGGCAGGGCTTTTTTCGTATTCCCAGCGGAGGACGGCTTCCGGCAGGTTTTCCGGCAGACGTTCCGTTAACGGTGGCAGCAGCCTCTCCGCTTCCAACAGCAGGGAACGGCAGTCATTATACAGAGAAAGGTAGTAGTAGCATAACGCCTTGTTGTAAAGTGTCGGCAGGTCAGACTTTCCTGCCTGCGTGAAACAGGAGAAGGCAAAGGCATATTCGCCACTTACCATATAGGTAATACCTGCGGAAAAAAGTTCTTTTTTCTGGGATTCAGGCATGGTTTGTTTATTTCCATATATTCCAATCATAGATACTTAAACACTAAAAGAGATTTCAGACTGTTATGGGTGGAAACAAAAAACCGACGATATTCGGGCGCAGAGAACGCTCCCCAGTACCGTCGGACCATAAAAATATCCTGCCTTTTTTGAGACAATATGGCAGAGGATGAGTATTTATAGGAACTTTTGTCGTAAGACAAGGATAACCCCGGATAATTGATTCCGGTAATCCATTGTAAATTAAATGTTTTATTATATATTGACGCGCGATAATTGTGTGTGTGTGTGTGTGTGTTTACACGAATTTTCCACACTGCCAAATTATTAATACACTTTTTAAGGGAATATGTAAGGTAACTAATGCACACAAGAAAAACGTCCGCTTTATGCGAAGCTTCGCTCAAACAAATATCATTTGTTAAAATCGAGCGACATTTTACAATGTATCCATTGTCATACATATCAGTTTATTAGAGTGAATACTTCTTCAAATACAAAATTAGAAAAATGTTTTGTTCTGCAATGAAATAACCGACACTTTTTTCAGGGAAAAATAAAAATGGCTTTATTATAATTGCCTTGTACCATAGAAAACGGGCAGAGAGCATGCAGTTGCTCATCTGCCCGTCCTGTAGGGAGAACCGTTTCATGCCGCTATCGGATTCACTTTCAATGTAGTCTGAAAGATGAACGCCTCTACTTTCATGTTGATTATGAAACATTGTTGGTGTGCGTGATAAGACTTCATGCCTTATTCAAACCTAAATCCAACGGGCACAAAAACAAGTAAATAATTATTCAATGTCTTGAGATTATTAAATACCGCAAAGGCAGTAAGGAATATAGCAGATTGGATTATTCTAAAAGGCCAAATTTATATCTTCTTTTGGCGGCATATTACAAGGAACTTGCCACCCGTTCAGGGGGGCTCTTGTGGAAACGGAACTAACAAACAAGCAGTAATTTCGTTTCTTGTTCATGGTAAAGACTACGACAACAAATCCGGTAGCGGTATTTACTGTTATTTAGGTCAGCCACGGGTTTCGATACGGGTCATAATCTGTTTGGAAAGTAGCCAGTTGCCAATCGGTAACCGGCTTTTTCGTGTCATCGACTTTACGGGGGATTTGTGGATTAAGTCGCAATTTGGCGGCATCATTAAGCCATTTCATGCTGTCCTCGTAATCGCGCATACGGACAACACTGACATTATTCGGGGCAATGAGTTTCGTGAGCTCGTAGATAGCCAATCGAACCATATGCTTCTTGAGGTTGTAGTTTCGTGGATCGTGTAATGATAGGTTTAGACCGACTTGCGGCGTGTCCGCGTTCACATCCGTTTCCGGGTAAAATACCCGTCCGTCATAAACTACATATTCGTGTTCCGACAATTCGTAGGCATTGTATGATGAATCGTAATCGGCTATGGCTCCCCAACAGTCGGACACCATAGGGTCAAGATTGCAATCGAAACAGTCAAGCGTCATCAAAGTATAGAACGCCCCTTCATATTCAACGACTGACCACAGAGGATACTCGACAGGCTGCCATAACGTGACTTCCGTCTCGATCCAACCGCCGACCATCGGGATACGGATATCATCGAACTTGTACCCGTTTTCGGCAAGGCAAATATAGACAACACCGTTGTAGTTTACTTTATCACCCGGATAATAGGTGTTGAACTGGGAGTAATTTACAACTTGTCCCGCATCGACGTGGATATCGGAACACTCTTCCCAATAGATTGCCGTTGCCGGCTTGCGATAGCCGCTGACGGAGCGTATCACCTCATGGATTTGTCCCTCGAAATAGACATGCACACCCACGGGATAGGTAATTCGATGGTCGTATTCGGCGATATATTTTCCTTTTGCAAGTTCCTTTTCAATCTCGTAGTTCTCTGACAAATATTCCACAATGCTCATCTCCGCCGATTCTTCCGCCTGGATGAATCGTGCATCATTGCCCCGCGTGAGTTGTGCTAGTGCTTCCGGAGTAATTATCCCAAGATAGTCGTCATTATTGAGAAACCGTCTGTACATATCCTTGTTCCGTTATTAGTATGAAAATCCTTCCTGAATTACCGATGTGGAGACCACATACCCGTTCCCGTCGCCTCCGCTCTTGAACTTGTACCAGCTGTCGCGCAGGTAGTAACAGAGCAGGTAGTCAAGGCAGTCGGACAAGTGTCCATACCGTTCATATTTGACACCGGTTTTCGGGTCGGTGGTCTTCTGTTTGCTCTTGGTACCGTCCTCGTTACGAAGCTGGTAAATCAGATCCTGGGTAAGTTTGCGACATTTGATATCGATTTGTATCTCCCAGCCTTCATAGCCCCCGAATACCTCGTTGACGAACTCGCACCGTGTAGCCTGCGGAGGCTGCTTGCGTAACAGCTTTACCTTCGGTCGCAGGATTCCTCTGCCGAAAGTGTCCGTGATGATGGTATAGTTGTTGATGCCGTCCTCGTTGGTGGTGGAGCGTTGTAACCCGGAAGGGTCACCGGTCACATCCACTCCGCCAATATGCTTGTCCCGGTAAAGTTTTAAGCGTACTTTCCGTGCCAACGCAGGTGTGTTGTTCTCCTTTTCCTCCGGCTTGCCGAGTATCTCTTCCAGTATATAGACCTTCCTGTTTTCATAGTCTATTTGTGCGGAGAGCACCGACATTTGGGGGGCAACATTGAAGTCCCACACCGTGATGAGCGGCTTGGTCGGATCGTATGCTTTTTCTTTCAGTCCGGTAACGAGATGCCGGGAGCCGTCGAAACTGTTATAAATCGCCATATCGTTGGCTTCCACGAAATCCCAGTTGCCATAGAGCAGGCGTTCCTTTGTCGCCTGGTCCCGGATCTTGTTCAGGGCCGCCTCGTACACCTGACGGAAAGCGATATTCGGGTTGTCAAACACGGAAAAAGGTATATACGCTTCACCCTCGCGGCAGATGACCTTGTCTCCGTTTTCGTCCTGCACGAAGCGGGAACGCACCCAGTTAATCGTCGGATTGGTGGTGAGCAGCATTCTCGGGGTCTTGAATGTCTCATGGGTTCTCCAGCGGAGACGGGAGAACAGTACTTCGACGGCCCGTTCCGAGATTTCCGACACCTCATCCACCATGGCGATGGTATATTCCGAAGAGCCGAAACGCTCGAAGTTGGGGTCGCTGGGGATATCCGCCATCTCCTTCATGATGATGACCGAGTCATTCCAGAATGTGAGCGTGCCTTCGAGGTTGTTTATCTTGTAGTTTGTATCCTCTTTCAGTCCCCAGTCCTTCAGAATCGACTTGATGGTGTTCCATGTCGATTCCTTTAACGACTTGAGTGTCTTACGGGCCACCACCGCACGGATATTCTCGAACCGAATACATGAAGACACCAGCCAAACGCTGCCGATATACGATTTTCCGCCGCCGGCCGCTCCGCCTCCCAGTATCAGCTGCGGCAGGTTCTGCGACTTGCAATGCCTGCATTGAGGCCTGTACTGAGGGTTGCCTTGCTGGTCATAACCGATAAGGATTTGCTCGATCTCCCCGCCACAATGGGGACAATAGTTCGGTTGCAACAGTTTCCAGAGTTCATACTGCCGTGGGGACGGTTTGAACTCGATGCGCAGGTTTCTGGGTGGTTTGAGCCTGTTGACCGCCATTCGATTTATATAATCTGAATGGTTATGTCCCTTTCGGACTCGAGCATGGCATACAGTTTTTGGAATGTAGTACGGGATTCCAAAACTTTTCCCTTGACCGTATTCTTTCCCACGATGATACAACCGGCGGAATCTCCCTCGGTGTTGCCTGAATGGATCAGGATGCCGAGGAAATGAGGTACATCGTGCAGATATGGCATTTTTTTCTTGTACTTGGGGCTGTACTGAAGGGTAACTTTATAAGTCCCGGCAGGAATGGCGGTCTTGGAATAGACCTTTTCCTTGCAGGTACAGGAACGGCCGCGAGGAGTATCCGGACAGGTTGCCGGAAGTTCCCTCACGGCATCTTCGATGGTATTACAGAAAAATTTGCCGTCGATGGACAGGTCGCCTATGGTATAGGTCTGACCTTTGAATTTGCGGTTGAGTGTCAGCTTCATACTTCGATACTATTTGTATCGAAAGAGTAGAGACGGACGCCGGCTAATGTTTATTATATGTGTTTGTAAAAGGAGGATATTTCAGGAAATGATGTATCTTTGTGAACGGATTGACAGTATTTAATCAAGAGTTAATATGACAAAAGCGGATATCGTCAGGGAAATAGCAACGCAGACCGGTCTGGAGAAGCAGGTCGTGTTACAAGTTGTCGAAGGATTCATGGATAGCGTAAAGTCTTCCATGATAAACGGCGAGGAGGTTTATCTTCGCGGCTTCGGTTCTTTTATCATCAAACACCGTGCGGAAAAGACAGCACGCAACATAAGCAGGAATACCACGATAATAGTGCCTGCCCACAATATCCCGGCATTCAAACCGTCAAAAGCCTTTGCAGGAAGGATGAAATCAGACAAATAAGGTGATTATATGCAACAGGAGCGTTATTCAGATGCTCCTGTTACTTTATACAGGGCAACGAGGTTGGTATTGTCCGATTGGAACAGGAAACGGCCGTTGCTTAAAAGGCATTCGTGGATGGTGTTGTCATTAGGATCCGACTCCAATAAAGCCCCCGCCTTGTTTTCATCGATAAGCAGCATTTCTATGCCTTGTACGGTGGCGGCAGTTGCATCAGCAGGAATTTTCAAAAGTTCATCCATCAGATTCATGTCGTTCATAATATCTCCGTATTTGGCTTGAGTCCCGTCAAGCATTCAATGTACCAAGACCAAAAAGCGTGGGACATAACCCGTAGCACCGAGGTTCTGGTAAACCTATCCGCAAACAAGTTAAGCCCACGCAAAAGCATAGGCGAAAACTGTTTGTCCTGCGGATAAGTGAAATTTACCAGATTTCGGTGCATGACAAAAGCTAACGCTTTCCGTATTTTATTATGTCGTTCTGCCAATATGGTTTTTATGCCGCATCTGCAGAAGAACCGGCCATTATGTGATAACGACCGGACGTGTAAAGGTTATTTTTTAGACTCTTCCAAGGAAAGCTTACGAAACTCTTTCATCAGTTTTTCCAGTTCCAACGAGGTCTTACGGGCACGGGTCCCTGCGGCCTTGTTGCCTTTTTCAATCTGAAGTGCCGCATCCGTGGAGAATGTAGCATATACTTCCTGTATTTTTGAAACCAATTCTTTCATATAAATTCTATTTAAGTTATTGACCACAAAGGTAATGAAAATAATCGAGAATAAGAGCGATTTTGTCAATATTGCAAATATCACATTGGTAATCAATGACTTTTAACAGCCATTACACCGTATGATTTATCCATCAGAGAAATTGTCAAGGTGTTTACAACTTTATGGATATGTCTGGTCAGAACATTTCTTCCATCTGCCGCTTGATTTCTTCCCGCTTTGTATTCTTGTAGTAATGCTTATAGATGGTCAATGGGCTGTTACCAGCCATCTCTGCAACCACATACGGATTATTACCGGCATCTACCATCTTCGATATGAAAGAGCCACGGGCGGAATACCATGTGATGTTTTCTTTAATGCGCAGCATCTTGCATGCTTTCGTCAAGGTTTGTGAAAGGCGTGTGGAAATTTGCTTGACACGTGTAGTCTTCTTGGAAGTGGTCGTGTGTTTATGAGTAAAAACAGGAAATACATAATTTCCATAACTTTGCCCACGGTATTTATTCATGATGGCTTTTGCTTTACTGAGTAATTCCGGTTTGGCTGTTTTGGGAAACTTGATACGTTCATAGACGATGCGGTCTTCCTGGACCAAATCCCATGTCAGGTTACATACATCGACATTCGCCATACCTCCGGTATAGTAGCTGAACAGGAACAAATCAAGATGCAACTGCTCTTTTTTCGTAAACAAGGTACGGTCAACATTTGCGATTTTAGCTATGACTGTTTCCGGAACTGCTCTTGAAGTGGTTTCCGGCCAATTAATATCATCACCGAGACAGAGGAAGTTATCCATATTCACCCCGTACATCTCTTTCTTTTCTGCCTGCCTGCATACGGCACGGAGCAACCTTAGTTTGTGTGTAAGTCCGGCCTTGTTGCCATTTCTGATACCTCTTTCTTTAAGCCAAAACGCAAAGTCAAGAAGAAACTCTTCTGTAATATCCGTAAAGAAATAAGAGGAAAAGGCTTTTTCATATTTTTCCTTTGTAAACGCCTGCAGTTCACGCTTGAGATAGACATATCGTTTAGCATTGGTCGTGCTGTCGACAATCTGACCGTTCTTGATGCGTTTCTTGTTTTTGAATGTCTCTTCAAGATAATCGATCATCTGCTGGACACTCTTTACTTTGACCTCGGGTTTGGCCGCCTTGATTTCATCGAAGCAATGTGATAGCTGGACGGGCGACCAGTTCCTGCCTTCCATCTCCCAGGTATCGGCGACATGCAGATATTTGGTTCGCAAATCGAAAAGCAGTTTGTTCTTGGTAGTGGCCTCCGCACTCCCTACACGGAAACTCTGAGACTTGACATCCCAGTCTTTTAATAGCCCTGTGATGTTTATAACCTTCGGCACACGGGCGTAACCGGTCTTGAAGAAAATTATCTCCAGCTTGACCATCTTGGTGTCTTTCGGGTTCTGCTTACCCCTGATGTTAATCGTGTACATAGACTGATAACGAGTTAGTTAATGACTTATTATTAATTCGCATTAGTAGGAATCAATTGGTATTAATTAACCTACATAGAAACCTACATGAAAAGAGTAGTTTCCTTAGCGAAATAATGTTTATACGGATAAATCCGTACTTGTGTCATTTACTAACTCGTTATCAATCAACTATTTTTCCTAATCACAAAAGTTGTGTCCGAAAAAAGGGTGTGCCATATAGAAATATCCTCTTTCTTTTAATTATTTGATATACAGCAATGCGAACTCCGCCTTTCTCCGCTTGAGCAGCATGGCATGCCGTTTCCCTTTATAGTTACAGAAAGCGATATACTCCCGGTAGATGTTCCTGTCACCCGCCTCCAGCTTTCGGATTAGCGTGCTTTTGGGTATCTTCCCACTCCCCAAAAGACGGTACGGACCGACATTGTAGGCGAGCGTGGCAAGCAGAAGTTATCCAAACCAAAATATTATCCCAACTTGACTTTTTATTGTATTGAATATCAGTAAATTGTTATATTTTAGTAGCAGATAATAAAGAGTGATTGTTCCATTATTCAAGAACA
>NZ_JAPQKZ010000067.1:0-23729 GCF_027257075.1 Bacteroides sp. LFL-34
ACGAAAAACTTTATACCTAAAGATACGAAAACTTTGGGTAATAACAAAGCCCGGGCTTGAGAAAGTCTGGGCTTTGCGCATAAAAAAAGGCTGTGTCAGCGTTTTGACACAACCTCATTTTGTATATATAAATCCCACATATTCCAATAATTCTCTGAAAATAGTTTCTAATAAACTCAGATACCGTTCTTAATAAACTCTCTCACTATTTATTAAAAACGGTATTCGGATTTATTATAGAAATGTAAATATATTGTTGCTAACAATATAGAAGTCTATTCAAAGATGAGTAAGGCAAACATCGAAACAGTCAATATTACATACAAATAAGCTATAACAAATTTCTTACATCCTAATAGAGAGATACTTCTTCAAGGCATCTTCCTCCGTTTTTGCAACCAAACTATAGAAATCATCATGTTGTTGTTCCGTATGTGAACGTTCTAATGACTTAAGAAGTGACTTTGCATCCACAAAAAAAGAAAAAGCCCCGAAAGATATCTCTTTCAGGGCTTTTCTTCGTTGGACTACCAAGATTCGAACTTGGACAAACAGAACCAAAACCTGTTGTGCTACCATTACACCATAGTCCAAACTTATGTGCTTTCTGTTAAAAAGCGGTGCAAAGATAGAGGTTTGCAAGCAAACCTCCAAATATTTCGTTCACTTTTTTATATTCTATCGAATGAATCGTGCATTATTACTTTGCAATCAGCAGATAATAGTTCTTTTTGCCGCGCTGAACAAGCAGATATTTCTCGTCGAGCAGGTCAGCAGTCGTAACTACCTGATCAAAGGCTGCCAGCTTCTCCTTATTCAGCGAAACGCCACCGCCCTGAACCAATTTACGCATTTCACCTTTCGACGCAAATACGGCCGCATTATCAACGAATAGATCAACAGCCTTTACTCCTTCTGCCAATACATCACGGGAAATCTCAAATTGAGGCACTCCTTCGAATACAGCAAGCAGCGTATCTTCATCCAGTTTGCGCAAAGCTTCCGAAGTCGCATTACCGAATAAAATGTTCGATGCGTCTACTGCTGCGTTATAATCATCTTCAGAATGAACCATCACAGTCACTTCCTTAGCCAGACATTTCTGGAGAAGACGCAAATGCGGAGCTTTCTGATGTTCGGCAATCAATGCTTCAATTTCTTCTTTCTCGATGGAGGTGAAGATTTTAATATAACGTTCGGCATCGGAGTCGCTTACGTTCAACCAGAACTGATAGAACTTGTATGGTGAAGTATAGCGAGGGTCCAGCCAGATATTTCCGGATTCTGTTTTACCAAACTTACCACCATCAGCCTTTGTAATCAGCGGGCAAGTCAATGCGAACACCTCTCCCCCATTGGTACGGCGGATCAATTCGGCACCGGTAGTGATGTTTCCCCACTGGTCGGAACCACCCATTTGGAGCTTACACCCCTTTGTTTCATACAAATGAAGAAAATCATATCCTTGAAGCAATTGGTAAGTGAACTCGGTAAATGACAATCCATCACGTGCTTCACCATTCAGACGACGTTTCACAGAGTCTTTCGCCATCATATAGTTTACAGTGATGTGCTTACCTACTTCGCGAACAAAATCGAGGAAAGTGAAGTCTTTCATCCAGTCGTAATTGTTCACCAACTCGGCACGGTTAGGTACATCCGACTCGAAGTCGAGGAATTTGGCAAGCTGATTCTTGATACATGCCTGATTGTGACGCAATGTTTCTTCGTCCAGCAGGTTACGTTCTGCCGATTTACCGGAAGGGTCACCAATCATACCTGTAGCGCCACCGATCAGTGCCAACGGCTTATGACCGCAGCGTTGGAAATGACGAAGGATCATCACTCCACAAAGGTGACCAATGTGTAGCGAATCGGCAGTCGGGTCGATACCCAAGTAAGCAGTCACCTGCTCTTTGCTTAACAACTCTTCTGTTCCCGGCATGATGTCCTGCAACATGCCACGCCATCTCAATTCTTCTACAAAATTCATCGTATTACTCTTTAATTATTTGGTTTTTATTGTATTTCAATTCCATGTGCGACAAAAGTACGACTCTTTCTCGGAAGATACAACTCTTACGCCCTAAAAAAGACATTTTGGATATTCCGGCGAATCACCTCACGCAACGCTTCCACTTCTACCCCACGTACCCTGGCTGCCTGACACAGGATATCTTCAATATCAAGCAAACTGTCATCCGTTTCCAAAAACAGGCGTTCATCGGGGACTATCCGCATCGTTTCATCGGGATAATATTCTCCAAAAGAAAGATAAAACCCTTTCTTCAACAACTGTACCGCCTGCTCCGGTTTTCCACGAAAGCCATGCCATATCCAAGGTTGTTGGGGGCGAGATTCTTTTTTCACGCCCAGCAGTTCTTCCATTGCTTTCACGCAGTGAATAATCAACGGCAAACCGAGCTTTTCCGACAACTTTACCTGTTCCTTAAACACCGCTAACTGAAGCTCCATCGGAGCTTTTGCCAATTTATCCAGCCCCGCCTCTCCTACAGCTACAAACTGCTTTCTCTGTAGCTGCTGTTGAAGAAAGCTCAATTGCTGACTGACATTACTCTCTCTCACCTCCCAAGGATGAATTCCGATAGAATAATAAGACCCTCTACCCACAGTCACTTCCACATTCTCTGCCAGAAGCATATACAATGGAGAGTCTGCCAATAATGGATAATTGATGATGGATTTTCCTTGGGTATCAACTTCCTGTTTATGAGTATGGATATCTAAAATATCAGTCACATTCTTTTTCATTTCCTATTTCTCGTTTCAGTTGTCTCAAGGCACGGGATCATAACCGGAACCACCCCAGGGATGGCATCGCAGAATACGCCGCACAGCAAGATAAAGCCCCTTTATAGGACCATGTTTCTTAATTGCTTCGAGCGCATACGCTGAACAAGTAGGCGTAAACCGACAAGAGGGAGGAGTAAGGGGTGAAATACAAATCCGGTAAAAATAGATGGGAACAAGCAGGAAGAAGGAAAATACCTTTCTCAAAATTCCCGTAACGAATACCCACGCGGTAGATATCCGGGAGTTATGAGGTTTCATGAGAATAGTTTTTCGGAGATGCGCGCAAGCGCTATTTTCATTTTCTCTTCCAGCTCGGCAGTAGCAACAAGCTCGTCCGACAGATAGATAAAGGCAACGGCTAACCGTTGCTCCCGGCGTTGCAGTTCATCCACCAGAAGAGACTTGTTCTTCCGGTAGGCTTCACGTATCTGGCGTTTCACCCGGTTGCGTTTCACCGCCCGTTTAAAACGACGTTTCGATACACTAATTGATATGGAGGCAGGAGCCTCGCCCTGCTCGACAGGCATATATACAACGCGTATCGGAAAGATGGAAAACGATTTAGAAACACCGCCTTCAAACATCTTTCCGATCAAAATTTTACTATTCAGCCTTTCGGCTTTACACAAAGTATATATACCCACTCTGTTTATTTATTGTTTTCCTTGATAAACATGTCAAGTGCGGCAGTCATTGACGGAGCCTGCACCGTAGGAGCCTCAAGGTCCAGACGGAGACCTGCGTCACGTACAGCCTGTGCGGTAGTAGATCCGAACGTTCCGATCTTAATCTCTTTCTGATTAAAATCCGGGAAGTTCTTCTTCAAAGAAGTCACTCCGGCAGGGCTGAAGAACACTAACATATCATAATCAAACTCCTCGTCCGGTGTAAAGTCGTTGCTCACCGTGCGATACATCACAGCTTCCGTATGCTGAATGCTGTTCTTGTCGAGCAGGTTTTTCACATCGTCATTATGTACGTCTGACATCGGAACGAGATACTTCTCCGTTTTATGCTTTACGATGGAAGGAATCAGGTCTTCAATCTTTCCAGTAGCTCCAAAGAAGATCTTACGCTTACGATATTGCACATATTTCTGAATATACAATGCAACAGCTTCCGTCACACAGAAATACTTCATAGTTTCGGGAATTGTCACGCGCAATTCAGTACACAAAGTGAAAAAATGGTCAATGGCATGGCGCGAAGTGAATATTACGGCAGTGTGGTCGAGAATCGAAATTTTCTGTTGCCGAAATTCTTTCGCCGAAAGACTTTCAACCTTAATAAAAGGCCGGAAATCTATTTTAACGCCATACTTTTCAGCTATGTCGTAATAGGGAGATTTCTCTGACGCAGGCTTAGGCTGCGACACTAGTACTTTTTTAATTTTCAACGTCCTAAAATTTTATTAGCAAAATATTGTTCATTTGAATCATACCCTGATACAGTAAAAGACAAGGTACTATTTCAAGAGCGCAAAAGTACAAAATTAATAGGAAAAGCCCGCTAAATTGATGAAAAAAAAGCTTTATCCACTTATAAAACATCAATATTTTAGTGAAAATTAAAATAATAGACCCAATTATAACCAAATTCGTTAGACTCAAATCAAAATAAACCAGGAAAAGCACGAACGGGAAAAGGGCAAATCCGACATAATATATGAGCGCAGAATACGATTCCAGCCATACATTTGTCTTATTTTTATCAAAAAACGTCCACCCCAGAAACATATAAAGCAACCATTTTAGTAAGAAATAAGCGAGGCAAAAACCAACGTAAATACCTAGCAAAAGGAGGGAGGATACATGGTCCATCAGAGCGGGACATGTATCATGAAAATAATTGAGAAATGTGATGCCCGACAAGACACAGGTCTGCAATACAAGCACAAGGAGATAACGCACATCAGCCGCCGTAGAGCTATCAAAAATGCTCGTCCGTTCGCGATGCAACACAAAGTCTTTCACCTGTTGGGAGAGAAATTTCTTTCCGCGTGCCAAGGCAATAGAGGAAAGAAAGAAGCAAGCCAGTAATGTCAGTGCGATAGCATCGTCCGTACGGGGAGAGTAGGAGATAGGGGTTCCTTCAAAGCCGGAATCAACCTCTTGTACAGCATGAAGATCGGCCAACTGCAGACTACCACCGTCTGCCTTTGCCGGACTAATCTGTTCCTGCTGGAGAAGAGACAAGGTATCCGTGTTCTGGGAACTTAATGTATCACCTATCATATCGCTGCAAATTTACGAATGGAAATATCCCATACAGGAGTCTCATAAAGCAGCCGAACTGCTTCTTCCGGTGTCTGCGCCACTTTCCATATATCACCGTGTTGGCGTCGCATAAAGTTTTCATCGATTGCTTTTTCAAGCATTTCGAGCAATGGATCGAAAAATCTGTTTGTATTTAGGATTATAATCGGATTGAGATACAATCCCAATTGTTTCCAAGTGATAATTTCCAGCAATTCTTCAAGGGTACCGCATCCACCCGGCAAAGCAATGATACCATCACTTAAACTGGCCATCTTCTGTTTGCGTTCGTGCATGGATCCTACCTCGATCAGCTCTGTCAGTCCAGTATGATGCCAGTTTTGTTCCACCATAAAGCGGGGAATCACTCCGGTCACTTCACCGCCATTTTTCAACACAGCATCTGCCACAGAGCACATCAGACCGATACTTCCAGCTCCGTTTATCAAACGGATATGGTGTTCGGCAAGCAGACGGCCGAGAGTCTCGGCTGCTTGAAAGTAAACAGCATCTATCTTGGTACTGGAAGCGCTATATACGCATACGGAATTTATCTGGTTCATCTTCATCACTATCCATTATTATATCGAGAAGGCAAAATTACGAAAAAATTCCGTTATTCATATTCAACTTAATCAGAGATCATTTTTATCTCCGCATTTATCTATCTTCATAAAAAAAATCTTGGACTTCTTACTTTTTAGAAGTCCAAGAGCTTTTCTCACAGAGAATACATCTATCACAGATTTCTCATCTACTAACAGGTGTATCACATTGTTGCTGAATAAACTTCATTATCTGAACCATAAAATTGTTCAAATACCCTACCAGTAGTAATCCAGCACACAATTAAAAAGTGATTTTAATTTTACGTTTCAATATACCTTAATGAGCCTTTCACAAGGCTTATTAAGCCCACGAATAAAAGTTAACCGACTCTTTCCCCTTTCGGTCATCTAAATCGTCATTTCAGCAATGCGCCATATATTTCAGCAGCGGGGCTTCAACAGTTAATGATTTAGGTATATCATCTTATGTTAGTTGCAAATAATATATATTCCAAAGATTTAATCTAATTCAAAATCTCCGATAAAGGCTTCCTTCGGAAGTTGTATCTCCAGAGTATATTTACCTTTTTCCTCACCTGCAAGATCAATATAAACCTTATCTACATTTAAATCAGTAGATGTATAAACCACTTCTCCCGTCTCTGCATCCTTGATGGTAACAGCTACAGTGGGAACAGTAGAAAGAAGGTCAATAGATAACAATGAGTTTTCAATAAAAGCATCAGGAGTAACAGGGATAGACCGATGTTGTACCTCAGTTTTATTCTTTAGCCTGATTTGACGTGCAGATATCATTTCATGTGCAAAAGAAAACATACTTACTTGAAGTAAGACAGTCAACAACAAAAAAGGTAAAAATTTAGCTTTCATAATAAATGGGTTTAAAATTTCGCTCCCAAAATACACAGATGAAGCAAAAGAAACGATTTTTATGCGGTAACAATGGTAACAGCCTTTCATTTAGAAGCAAAACAAACCTAGAGGAATCAGCATATCTCACTGAATATCAACACCAAACACGCGATCGAAAATTTGAGCATCCATTTTGTTCTTTATACGATTTTTACGGGTTTTAAGAGCATCTGACGTAGCATCCATCAACTCCATCATGACAGTTTTCGAGCAACAAAGCAATGAAAGAACACAATAAAATATATCATCACCAGTTAAAGCCGGATAACGCTCCTTCAAATTCATCATCACATCAACAAATGCACTAGAAATTTCAGAACGTATCTCTTTTCTCAAACTACGCATCACCAATAGTTGTTTAGGAGTCGCTTTCTCTAATGCTTCCAATTGATCGTAACAATTAGTTGTTTTAAGTACAGATATACATAATTGAATTTGCTGCTCTGTTAACTTCGACCTTTTCTTATCTAAATCTTCTTTATTAGTTTCCGAGACCTCTTCCTCTTTGAGCAGCATAGTATCTACCCGATTTTGGGTCAATTCACGTTGTAATGCTATATAACGCTTTTTCCTTTTCCTATCATTCCACATAAAACAAAAGACACAAATAATCATTAAGAAAAAGAATACAGAAACCAAAGTAAAAACCAGCATTTTAGTATGTTCTGACAATAGCCTCCTATGTTCTTCTAATTGATGTTTATCCATAAGTCGATTGAGTTCTTCATTGTCATTCATAATCTGCATAGAATCATAAAGCACTCTATATGCATCCATATTTTCTGTCGCAATCTTCCATTCACCTCTTTTCTTTGCTATTTGATGCATTCCATCATAGCAAACAGCCTTTCCATAAATATTAAGTTGGTCTATATTCTTACTAAAGAAATAACTGGCAGAATCAAGTTTATTCAAATTCAACATAATTTGAGCTTTTGACAAACAGACATTAACAGCATCATCCCCTTGCATAATCATTGCTTTCGATACATATTTATCGGCTTGAACATAATCTTTTTTTTCATTGTAAACCATAGCGAGGTCATGATAAAGAGCTCCTATCAAACTAGAGTCTTGCTCTGCTAATGCATAATCAAGAGCTTTTTGATAATACAACAATGCGCTATCCTTTTTATTTTGTAATAAACAGATACGTGCAATACCTCTCAATGGATATGTCTGCTGACTGCCCCCCTCTAATATCTGATAAGCTTGGCGATAAGCCTCAATCGCTATATCATACAAATCATCTTTTTCATAACAGTCCGCAAGATTATCATATATCATTGCCAAGAACTCATCCCTAACAGGCATCAACCGAATTGCCGTCAGATACTCGTCTACAGCAAATGAAGTATACCCTTTCTCTAAATAAGTAGCTCCCCAATAATAATGAGCTTTTGCAGCACGTACACTTTTCTTCTTATCACCATAGTATTCAACAGCCGTTTTTATCAGCGAGTCATCTCCTAAAGCAATATAATTTTTATGCCTTGCTTGCGTAAGCAATAGCGCATAAAGTGCTCTGTCAGCACGTGGTAATTTCTGTGGGGAGGAAATTGATTCCAAAATGGATAATGCACTATCAGGATATATTTCCATCAATGAGTCAGCAGATAGTAGCAATGGACTCTTCACCGAAGAAGAGCAGGAAGATAGAGAGACAGACATCAGAATGCTACCTACGCTGACAAGTAAACTAAAGAACAACAATAAATAGCGTTTAGGATAACAACATCTTGTTTTCATTAGGCAGTCCGTTTATTTACAGGTCAAAAGTAGCAAATTCCGGCAAAAGAAGTTTAATATCCAAAAGATATTTATTTAAATATAACTTATTTAAAATCAAGAGCCACAACCTCATATCCTACTAGAAGGAGTTGAGATTGTGGCTCTTATCGAATGAGCTAAGCTCGCTTTCAGACTGTTTTACAGACCAAAAGCAGCTTTAATTTTATCTACGTAGTCGAGTTTCTCCCATGTAAAGAGTTCCACTTCCACTGTTTTGTCTCCTTCGTAACGAGAGAAGAATTTCTTCGTTATCACTTGCGGTTCACGTCCCATGTGACCGTAAGCGGCTGTTTCCTGATAAATAGGATTACGAAGTTTCAGACGTTCCTCGATAGCTTTCGGACGAAGATCGAACAATTGGTCGATAACACGCGCAATCTCGCCATCAGTCATGTTGACGTGAGAACGGCCGTAAGTATCTACAAAAATATTGATCGGACGAGCCACACCGATAGCATAGCTCACCTGTACAAGCATTTCATCTGCTACACCTGCCGCAACCATATTCTTTGCGATATGGCGTGCTGCATAAGCTGCACTACGGTCTACCTTGCTAGGATCTTTTCCGGAGAAAGCACCACCACCGTGAGCACCTTTACCACCATAAGTATCAACGATAATCTTACGACCTGTCAAACCGGTATCTCCGTGAGGACCACCAATTACGAACTTGCCCGTAGGATTCACATGATAAATGATTTTATCATTAAACAGTGCCAACACTTTATCGTGATGGATAGAAGCAATGACACGAGGCATCAGAATTTCAATCACATCACGGCGGATGATAGACAGCATTTCTTCGTCAGCTTTCAGCTGGGCAGCTTGAGAATCATCTTCCGGTTGGATAAAGTCATCATGTTGCGTAGAAACAACGATTGTATCGATGCGAACAGGAGCTCCGTTGTCATCATATTCGATAGTAACCTGGCTTTTGGCATCGGGGCGGAGATAAGTCATCACCTTTCCTTCACGACGAATGTCCGCCAGCACTTGCAGAATGCGGTGTGCCAGATCAAGAGAAAGCGGCATGTAATTTTCCGTTTCATTGGTAGCATAACCAAACATCATACCCTGGTCGCCTGCGCCCTGTTCCATCGGGTCCTGACGCTCTACACCACGGTTGATATCGGGGCTTTGCTCATGAATAGCAGAAAGCACACCACAAGAGTTACTTTCGAACATGTACTCTCCTTTGGTATAACCGATTTTCTTAATCACTTCACGTGCGATGAGTTGGAGATCAACGTACGCTTTTGTTTTCACTTCACCCGCTAGCACCACTTGTCCGGTAGTCACTAGTGTTTCGCAAGCTACTTTCGAACTGGGGTCGTAAGCCAACAGTTTGTCAAGCACAGCATCCGATATTTGATCGGCTACCTTGTCGGGGTGTCCTTCTGACACCGATTCGGATGTAAATAAGTATCCCATCTTTTTAAATTAAGAATTAAAAATTGAAAATTAAAAAATGAGAGAGAGTAGGAGAGGCGAGTGCTGCAAAGGATAAACCGAAAGGCGTCAATCAGACGTGTTTTAGCATTTTTTTCCGTGGTTGCAAGCTACTCAAATCTGTCCACACTTTCATTTCGGTTGCAAAGATAAAGAGATTTCGGAGATAATGAGTATCTTTGCCACGTATTTAACACATAAATAGATTTATAATGATTCTAAATAAGAAATTAAAAACGCTTTTGGTCTTGGCGCTCTATGTCGGATTCACGATTGCTATTTACGCCATTGTCTGCCATTTCATTGACAAGCCGTTTCAGGAGATCCATTTGCTGTATGCAGTACTAATAGGATGTATCGCCTATTTGCCGGTGTTTATTGCGGAGAAAAAGAAGAAGTAAGCTCTTTCATCGTTTTTCCGAGTACCGGATGAACTAATCCGGGAGCAATTTCCGCTAGTGGTTTCATAACGAAGTCGCGTTCTGTCATCAACGGATGGGGGAGGGTTAACTCTACTCCGGAAGCAGAAATCACAGAAAGCACTAAATCCTCATAAAGTAACAGGTCAATATCAATCAGGCGGTCGCTATACATTCTGTTAACGGACTTTTGGGTACGCCCCAATTCTTTTTCAATCATTTGCGTCTCTTGCAATACCTCCAATGGAGATAATTTTGTCTCCACACAAGCCGCCGCATTCAGGAAACTGTTATCGGAAGAAAATCCCCAAGGAGCAGTAACGTAAAAAGCAGACAGGGAAACAATTTTCCCTACCTGCTCTTCTATTTTTTGCACGGCATCCCGAAGATTTTGTTCTTTATCCCCAAGATTAGTGCCGAGTCCCAGATAAACTTTTGCCATTATTTGTCCAAAATCAGCATTGCATCTCCATACGTGCCGAAACGATAACCTTCTTTCAATGCTACATGATAAGCATCCATCACCTGGTCATAACCACCAAAAGCAGCTACAATCATCAGCAAGGTAGAAAGTGGCATGTGGAAATTGGAAATCATTGAATTGGCTACGGTAAATTCATACGGAGGGAAGATAAACTTGTTCGTCCATCCTTCAAATTCCTTGAGATGTCCGTCAGTGCTGACTGCGCTTTCAATAGCACGCATCACTGTCGTACCTACCGCACATACATTTCTACCGTTATCTTTGGCACGATTCACGGTTTTCACCGCCATTTCGTTTACAAACATTTGTTCCGAATCCATCTTATGCTTCGTCAAGTCCTCTACGTCGATGTCGCGGAAGTTACCCAGACCAGCGTGCAAAGTGATATATGCAAAGTCCACACCTTTGATTTCCAGACGTTTCATCAACTCACGACTGAAGTGCAAACTAGCAGTCGGAGCAGTCACCGCACCCTCGTTCTTTGCAAAAATAGACTGGAAGCGTTCAGCATCTTCCGGTTCTACGGGACGGTTGATAATAGAGTGGGGGAGTGGAGTTTCACCCAGAGAATACAGTGCCTTTTTGAACTCGTCATGAGGTCCGTCGTAAAGAAAACGGAGCGTACGTCCGCGAGAAGTGGTGTTATCAATCACTTCAGCCACCATTGAATCGTCCGGCCCGAAATACAGTTTGTTACCGATACGGATCTTACGTGCCGGATCAACCAATACGTCCCACAAACGAAGCTCTTCATTCAACTCACGCAACAAGAATACTTCGATACGAGCACCTGTCTTTTCCTTGTTACCATACAAACGGGCAGGAAACACCTTCGTATCGTTGAATATAAACACATCCTTATCATCAAAGTAGTTCAATACATCTTTGAACATCTTGTGCTCAATCTTACCTGTATTACGATGCAATACCATCAAACGCGACTCATCTCTATATTTCATAGGATGTAGAGCGATCTTATCCTCGGGTAACTTAAATTTGAATTGTGATAATTTCATATCTATTCCTTATTACGTTAATTATTTTCTTCCTCATTTTCTATTTCCTGCCCGTCGATCCACTCTTTAAAGTGTTCGGGGTTCAGACAGTCTTCCAACCGGACATCACCTACACGGGTACGGATCAATCCTGTCAGGTGAGCTCCGCTATGGAGTGCTTCGCCGATGTCGCGGGCCAAGGCGCGGATATAGGTCCCTTTGCTGCATACGACACGGATTTGAATCATCGGTTCCGGATCATCCAGGCGACATTCCAGCAATTCAATCTCGTCGATAACAAGCTGTTTTGCTTTTAGTTCGACTTCCTCTCCTTTCCGGGCCAGTTCGTAAGCACGCTTACCGTCTACCATACAGGCAGAGAAGGCAGGAGGTACCTGATCGATGGCACCGATAAAGTGCGTCAGCACTTCTTCCACCAATTCCCTCGTGATATGTTCGGTAGGATAGGTGGCATCTATTTCATGTTCCAAATCGTATGACGGAGTAGTGGCACCCAAACGCAACGTCGCGACGTACTCCTTCGTATGATATTGAAACTCTTCTATTCGTTTTGTCGCCTTGCCTGTGCATAAAATCATCACCCCTGTTGCAAGAGGATCCAGCGTTCCCGCATGGCCGACTTTTAGTTTTTTCACTCCTATCCGGCGGCAAATATGATAGCGGGCATGCCCTACTACTTTAAATGAAGTCCATCCGAAAGGTTTATTGAAAAACAGTACTTCTCCCTTTTTAAAATTCATCAGCCAATTTCTAAGTTGTATCCAAGCAGCAGCATTACCAGAATGGTTCCGCCAACAATAATTCTATACCATCCAAATGCTTTAAAGCCATATTTCGTAACAAAGCTAATAAAGAACTTGATAGCCAGCAAAGCAACGACAAAAGCCACCACATTACCGATAATAAGTGCCGGCATGTTGTTGACAAGAATCTCGGTTCCACCATCCAGGAAGAGTTTCAACACCTTGTAACCGGTTGCCGCAAACATAGTTGGCACGGCAAGAAAGAATGAAAATTCGGCAGCATCCTTACGAGTCAACTTCTGGGCCATACCTCCGACAATGGTAGCCATCGAACGGGATACCCCCGGTATCATAGCAATACACTGAAACAAACCGATATTGAATGCCTTTTTTTCTGTCAGTACGGTATCTTCGCTTCCTTTCGAGAAAATCTTATCGCAGAACAGCATAAATATACCACCGATTACCAGCATCACTGCCACTATCGCTACACTTTCCAGCATCTCGTCTATCTTATCGCTAAACAGGAAACCCAAAATTGCAGCAGGAATAAAAGCCACCAGCAGTTTCCAGTAAAAATCGAATTTATGCAGAAAACACTTCAAAGCGGAAGCGCCTGCAGGAGCCGGTGTATGGTTCAACCGGAAAAAGCGTTTCCAGTAAAGGCAGACAACTGAAAGAATTGCGCCAAACTGAATAATTACAGTAAATGCTTTTACAAATTCTGTACTTTCTACTCCTAATATGTTTTGTGTAATAATCATGTGTCCTGTAGAAGAAACCGGTAGAAACTCTGTCAACCCTTCTACAATAGCAATAATAATCGTCTCAAATGTTGTTAAATCCCCCATCTTTATTCTTCTGTTTTTTGTGTTTTAGGTTTGCGCAATACTGCATAAATCATAGATATAAAGCCAAACAGGCAAACGACCGGCGCTACCTTGATTCTGCGTACACTGAAAATATCGGGTTCAAAAAGCGTTTCGGACGATGTAGGTCCCGTCATCAATAGAAAGCCGATAATAACAATCGCCATCCCTATTGCGAGCAAGATAAAGTTCACTTTATCAAAGGCAAATTTCTGCTTGTCAGACATAGTTTATTTAATTACAAATTACTAAATTCAATCATTCCCTTACTCTATCAGTCGGTTGTTACGGATGCTAATCACACGCAAACACAGGTTTGCCGTCAGTCATTCGCCATCCGCTAAATATAGTACAGGCTGTTTGCTTTCATTCTCAAGTATTTATTCATGGAGAAATAGGCGCATAGCCACGTTATTACAATTCCAAACGCCAATACGCTTGCACAGACTATCAACATGACTTCAGGCGTGATGACCTGAAGCAATTCCTGTTCGTACGTCACGGCCCAATAAGCGGTCCCCATCAATATGGAATCGGCAACGATGGCTGCCAATATCCCGCTCCATACATTCTTTCGAAGGAATGGCCCCCGGATGAATCCCCAACTCGCTCCTACCAACTTCATGGTGTGAATGAGGAAGCGTTTGGAGTAAATAGCCAGTCTTATGGTATTGTTTATCAGGGCAAAAGAGATAAAAGTAAGCACTACCGCCAAGGCAAGCAGTACCAGACTGATATTTCGTATGTTATCATTCACGGCGTCAATTAACTCCTTTCGATAGAGCACATCTTGTATGTTGATGTTCTTTTTAATCATTTTCTCTATCTTCGCAATGCTGTCGGAGTTTGCATAGTCGGAATGGAGTTTGATTTCAATGGAAGCGGTAAAAGGGTTATAGCCCAAGAATTCTTCCGGATCGGTTCCCATTGCTTCCGTCTGTTCTTTCAGTGCTTGTTTTTTAGAGATATATTCGGATTGTTTCACGAAAGGTTCCTGATTCAGCTTCTTCTGAAGTTTCAGTATATCCGCTTCTTTCATGTCGTCACTGATAAGAACGGAGAAACTGATATTCTCGCGGACATATACGGAAAGATTGTGTGCTGTCAATACGAAGAAGACAACCAGTCCCAGCAACAGCAACACTAATGTCGTACTGATACTCGACGTGATGAACTGCATGTCGAAAATCGAACCTGACTTATATTTGTTTTGATTTCCCATGCGTTATCTCTTTTTTCGGAATACATAAATCATTGAACTGCTGCGTTCTTTCCTTCCCAAAGCATTGAACCAGGCCAACGTCCCGGCAAACATCCCTTTCAGGAAACTGCATGAACTGCCACGATGTTTTTCGCTCAACATGGATACGTAGAACGCATCGAACGGCATCGGATGACGCGCCGCCATAATAAAGCCATGACGGGAAGCCAATTGTTGTATAGTGCCCGGAGTAAAATGCCAGAGATGACGGGGAACGTCGTATGCCGCCCAATACTCGCCATAACGTTGAGCATCATAAGAAGAGCAGTTGGGTACAGCTACAATCAATACTCCTTTTTCTGTCAGCAACTCATGAAGTCGCTGCCACACCTCATCAAGGTGTTCCAAATGTTCCATCACATGCCAAAGAGTGATAACATCAAAGCTGCCGGGAGCAAACTCTTTCAAAGCCGATTCGGGCTTTACGTCCAGATCGAAATGCAACTTCGCAAACTCACGTGCCTGCGGACTTTTCTCCACCGCCTCCACTTTCCATCCCCGGCGAACCATCGCATCAGAAAAGTAACCGGTTCCCGTACCTATATCGAGCAAACGCCCTGTTTTACGATGCGCTTCCTTAGCTACCAGGCGCGCTTTGCGGCCCAGCATATAGGAACGTACATAATGGTAGATATTATTCATCGCGCCTTTGCGCGTATCAGTGTGAGAGATATAGTCGGGAGTCTCATAATACTTGCCTATCTCTGCTTCCACGGGGACTCCTTGTGTGAATGTAAATCCACAGTCCTCACACGAATACAGTTCAAACTGTTCGCCCGAAGCATAAAAATCCGTACAAGTCATGACGCGTTTCAAGTGCGCACCGCCACACACCGGACAAGCATTTATACTGAGTTTCTCCATTAACTATCTAAGCAAAATTAAGTGCTGCCTCGAATGACAAGACAACACTATACCCGAATTTGGTGCAAAGAAACAAATAAAAAGTGATGGATTGGGGTTTCGTTAAGGACTTTTAATAGATAAACCAATTAAGACATCAGTATCTACAATTAGGCTAGCTGAAATATCAAGTACATATTCTGTATGCGTAGACATGTTGCTAGGCAAATTTAATCTATTATATTGAGAAAGCAACCTTTCATTTCCGCATTTATAAAAAGATACCCTGACACAGAATATTTTCTAATTCCATATCAGGGTAAGACACTCTGTTTTATCGAACAATAATATAAAAAACTACCCTGACACTTAAGAATATTTCTATAACATGTCAAGGTAGTAATCGAGCTATAAATCAGGGAGTTTTACAAATTTTTCAAAATTAGTTTTCCATATATCAAGTTCAAATAGAACTCCATCAACATCCACATTTAAGGATGCAATAACCTCAACTCCATCAATATCTGTAAATTGAAATTCACTAATTTGTCTACCCAATTTCCTACTTTCATTTATTTTCCCCTGTGGAAACAAATACAAACTACCCATTTCCCCATCATCCATTGGACATACTAATAAGCCATTCTTCCAATCTTCAGACATTTCTAAAGATGACTTATGAACAAGTAATTCAATAAGTTGTTCCTCTTGCTTAGTCGGTATTCTATAAAATTTCATGTATTCTTCCTATATTAAATGTTCCATCAGAAAGTTTAAAAGCTGTATACTGTATATTTCGACCACTTATTCTAATAATCTGATTGAAAGGTCTACCAAAGTTGCGGATATTCAAAAAGAAAAGCCGATGATAATACCTTTTTTACCAAAGTTGACCCATTTTCATATTTTCGAAGAGCCAATACCCACCCATCGTCCAAATGGAGATTCTCATGAAAATTAGAATCTGCCACAATTCCTTTTTCAAACAATTCAGTTCGCGACATTTCCTGCTCATCTAATTCTATAAAACAAAGATATTTCCCTTTATAGGTCATCACTTTAGAAGGTAACTCTGCACCATCCGAACCTGGAGAATCCGCCCCTTTAATACTATAAATAATGCTGGAATCATTTGATAATACTTCATTTATTTCAATATATGGAGTTTGTAGATATCCACTATCTATCAATACTTTAACTTGTTCTGCCACTCGTTGATGTATCTCCACTGGCGAAAAAGAGGGGGAAACACATCCTCCCAATAAAATAAATAAGATAACATAAACCAAGTTTTTCATAAGTATATTATTAATATTTTACATATCGTACTAAATCTGTATTACCCAATATTCGAATAGATTTTACCCGACTTTGATTTTTAGTATATTCGTACAACATTCCTTTTCTATCTTTCTTTAGTCCATTATCTTTTAGATAAACTGCATTTCTGCGCTGGGTAGGAGATAGTGCTAAATTACAATGGAATTTGCCTGTAATATTTCGAAATTAATAAAGAGTTACTGTTTGCACAATCAAAATCTATCCAAATAGTTTTTTGTAAAAAATAAAAAAATCGCTGTTCTATCAATACATTATTTAGCTTTGCAGAAACTTTATAAAAGCCAATTTTCATATTTCTTTTTTCTAACAATCTTGGAAGTTCATAAGCCTTTATAAAACCACTATATATTATTTTATCATTCAATGAAATAATAGTATTAATATCTTGGCTATTTTCATACGAGTTCCCTACAAAGATCAATGTAGATCTAGATGCAAAACAAACAATACATACACATAATAACATCAGCCCGACTGTTACCATTAATACTTTTCTATTTTTCAAATTCATTTATATCATCTCCATTTAAGACCTAAACTATAGACATCAACAATATTATTATCATAGTGAACATATGGATAAGGTATTTTTCTATTCATATAATTCAAGGAATTACTACCTCTATTTATATTATATTGTTGTTGCAGCATAACTTTTCTTTGTGTCGAATTACTATTGTGAAAAACACCTCCTTGTTTCATTATATTAAATGGATTCTTTGAATGTAGCAATCCGGCTGCATGTCCAAATTCATGAGTTGCAGTAAAGGTGTTATTGTGAGACAGATTATTAGACAATAAATTATTATTCGCAAAATCCCTTGACGCCAAAGTCATTACTTTTCCACCAGACATACTTGTAACTCCACGAGCCCCTTCACCATCACTATCCGCCAATACAAATAAATGGTCTGCACTTTCAACATCCTTCATAGAAGTTACCACTTTGAGATCCATATCAACCTTTAAATTATAAGTTTTGCCATCACTCCATTCAAATTCTCCTTCATAAGTACTTTTTATATCAGAAACTATATCTTTGGCAGCTCTCTTCATATTTATATTATCACTTGAATTATTGAATATTTTGGCAGTTACATGCATAGTCACAATATTGTCATTTAAAGTATACCAAATACTATCTCCGTTTATATCTATATTATTCACTGGATTATTTGCTCCATATTGATAAGGAGATAGAGAAACATACTTTTCTAAAAATCTATCAGTCTTCATAAATCTTCCCAATGTTGCATCATACATTCTTGCCCCATAATCATACCAATCCAATCCACCTTTCTGATCCAACTCTTTACCATTATACTTATATGGCTGAACGTTATTACATCCATTAGACATTAAACCACCAAAAGGATAATAATCATTCACTTCATCAACATTACCGGCCTCGTCAGTAACAACCCTTACATTACCTTGATGATCTTTCAGACAGAAATGAAACTTATTATCTTGGAAACTATAATATCCCGCCTCATTCAAGAGCATCTTCAAACTGCCATTCTCATAGATCGCATTACCACAATAAACGGTGGACGTGACGTTATTGTTTATAGTATGCGTGGTACGGACTTTCCTGCCGTCTGCAGCATATTCATATTCAATACTGCTTCCATCAGCAAAGCTAATGTGACTAGGCAAATTTAAGATATTATATTGAATTTCAGATATTTTTTTGTTCAAATCTTTAGCCAGATTGCCATTTTTATCATATTCATACTCTACCGTTTCATTGACATTATCCTTAAACTCCATACCGTTACCAAATACAGAGTTGGTGGCATTGTCATAAACCGACTGTAATTGATTGCCATGGTAGATCAAATTCAGATTATCAACCAAACCATAAGAATCCGTACCCGTTTGACCGTATCTAAGCAGCCCCAAGATATTACCCATTTTGTCATAGCCGGTTATTTGCTCATTGAAGCGGTTCCGGTTTTGTTTTAAGTTAGTACCTTCTCCATAAATAGCATCTTTCAAACGGGAAAGGCCATCATAAGTGAAACTGTAACCCTTTTCTTGCGGATCAATAACTGTAGCCATACCATTTTCGACACTACGCCAACACATGCGACTGATATTACCATTATAACAGGGAGTAGTTCCCTCTAGTGTTTCCTGGTAGTTAAGCGTCTGGTTAAACAATGGACCATTAATGCCTTTTATCCACGAACGAAGATTATATGTATAGTCAGTTCGTAACTCATATACACCATTACGTTTATCTGTTTTCAAACGACCTATCTCATCATACACATTGTCTACTAAAACAATAGGAGTATTATCATTCAGCTGATAGCTAGTCTTCAATAGACGGTTGGCATGGTCATACGTATGCCGGTGCAATTCTACGGTTGGTTCAGTGCCAGGAACTGTATGTATACGTTTTTCTTCCAAGGGATTTCCCGAGAAATTATAAGCTGTATGGACAATCTCCGTACCACCCAACTCATTATTACCCCTTTGCTGGATTATCCGGTAACGGTCGTCATAATACATTACCGAATACGTAAAAGTACCCGGACGGGCAGAGAGGAGCGATGTCCAAATCCCGGTCAGCTGTCCTTTACAACCACCTGCATTCCGCTTGCCATAGCCTGTTTCCTCTACGTAAACAGTGGTCATATCATTAGGGATGCCGTTCTTGCCCAAAAACTCATAGTGGTCGTAATAGTTGGCAGAAAGGAGACACGGAGACTCTAAGGTTACACCTTTCAATTGATAGCCTTTCAACCCGTTCTCTTCTTTTGCCCAATCGGCATACACGACGATAGTATCTAAAGAATTAGAAACATAATCCAACGTATTCGTACAAACTCCGGTCAATACTGTCCGACCGAAAGCATCAGGAATACTGAAACTCCACTCGTTCCGCTCACGCTGTTCGCCGTCTTGAGTAAAGACAGGATGATCGGCAGCGTCATAAACGGTATAAACAGGATCGCATCCTGGAAGTTTCTTGTAAATACAGCGGTTATACTTATCGTAATGATAAATATAGGCATATTGCTGAAGAACGGGAGCCGTTTCAGACCATTCTCCTTCATCGAAAAAATAATCGGCTGCCATCGGAGGCAACATCATACACAGGTTGCCATAGTTATCATAAACATGGTACGTATCATAAGATATTTGATTATCATCAGACTGACGAACGAGAACTATGCGACCGGCCTTGTCTTTAAATTCATAACTCACATGATTGTCTTCGTCTATCGTACGAACCACTTCCAATGTTCCGGCATCATATTCACCCGCACAGACCAAACTGTCATTCTTTATCCTATAACGGCACACGATAAAGCAACTGTCTACCCGATCAACTGCGTTTTTACGTTCTATATTGGTCAACACGTCTGTTTTGACCGGATGATTCTGCCAAGCAACTCCGGGACCATACTTCTTGACAATTCGGTTCAATGAAGAACTATCGTATTCAGGAGAGCTGAAGGGAGAGCTATCTTTCTCGTAATAGCTTGCTTTACAAACGGCCTCACTGACTTCTACGGATGGAAGAAAAGCACCGCCAGCAGTCGATTCTGCTACCGGAAGCCAAAGTTTAGATTCGCGGTTGATTCCGTCATACTCCTGCAATGTGAGCAGGTCGGTTTTATAAGGAGTGAAGCCATGAGATATATGAAGTGAAGGATTCCCGAAATGGTCAAAATACTGTATCTCGCGAAGATAATCACAGGTGTGCAATTGGGAGAGATCATCTGTGGAGACAGTGGGAGTCAGAGTAATCACACAGGGCTGCCCCTCGGTCGTACACAAAGCATCACTAAAGTTCGGTGCCTCTATCGTCGTCGTGATCCGTCCGTTATCGACACTGCCTTCCGAAACAACATAATAGGTGCCTGAAGGAAGTTTCTTGACCTCAATGCGGGCATGTTTCTCATTCTCACACTGACCTTCTCCCGCATAATCGTCATTGCTGTAAAGGAGCTCACCGGCTCCATTCAAGATGCTCATATAAGTATCTTCCAGTTCCGAACCGCAGTGACTAAACACCACATCCATCTCCTTTTGCAATACCAACTTATAAAAAACGTCATTCGCAGGTCTTGCCGGATAAGCATCCGTATAGTCTACAGAGGTATCTCGGGGATCGGAAAAGAAGAGTCCCGCCTTATATGTTCCAGCGTCGATAGCAAGTGCTTTTGTGTCTCCCGTTTGTGCAAGAAGTCGCCCGTTTATGGACAGGGAAATGTTGCCGTTCTTTTCCGCGTCGGTCACAATATAGTAGACGCCCGGGAGCAACACGGGTATATGAATACGGGCACTTTTGGCATTTGCACAAGCTCCGTCACCATCCGAATCGTCATTGAAATACAGCAACTTCTGCGTTTGGGAAAACACTTTCAAATAGGTGTCCGCAACTTCCGAACCGCAATTATCAACGGTCAGTTCCATCGGATTTTCAATCTCCAACCGATAGAAAACTTCATTGCCGGCTTTCTCCGGAAAATTGCCGGACATGAGTTCCGAGTTCTGAACATCTGTATATTGAAAGCTGTCCGCCCGGCTACCTATATCAATAGGACGAGAAAAACTGACTCCGGGAGCATACGTACGCCCACTCAAGTTCATTCTATAATACACGGCCCAAATAGGCGTGTCAGCATAAACATAAATATAATAGGTGCCCGCTCCCAAATCATACACATTCAGCTCGTAGTCTGTACCAAGCTTTTGCGTGCGGATGGGAACAACAGGATCATGCAAAGCTGAAAGAAGGTGAACACTGTAAGAATCCCCTTCCCAAGGACATTCAGTTCCATCATCATCCAGGCAAATCTCCATCGGTTCTGTCAGGGTGAAGCGATAAACTACATCATGCCGAGAATAATTATCCCAATAGTTATCACTGGCATTATAATCACATTGATAATCTATCGTATTTGCAGAATCAGCCAATGCAAAATTCTCACCAAATGTCCCCAACTCAAACGGATTGTAAAAATCTTCACCCAATTCACGAGGGGTTGTCTTTACATAAATAGTAACATCTTCCGCATCCACCGGTTTATACCCTTCATAGATGTTAGGTTTAGCAACCAGATAGTACACGCCAGGCAGCAAACCATATCCATAATCTCCCCATGCTTCCTCCACATAAATCGTACGACTCAAGAGGATGCCCGAAGAATTGAGCAAGAAAACAGTACCACTATCAGTGATACTGGGTTTTGCACTGGCTCTAATCTTCATAGGCTGCGTCACTGTTAGTTTGTAAAAAATATCCTTGGATATAAACACCCTCGTATCATCCATATCGGTCGGAGGTATAAATCCACAGTTAAAATTAGCTGTACTTTGGGTATCTTCATAAGTAAACGGTTCCGAATAGGTACCAATGTCAATAGCTGTTGCCATTCGTTCTTCCAAAGACTGTCCCCACGAATAGACAGAGCAGAATAACAAGAAAAATAAACATATATAAGTTTTCATAAAAAATCAATTTCATTATCAAGTTAAACCATTCATTGAATTACTTATCATTTACCAAAATGATAAATATACTGTTGAAGCATTACCTTACGGGCGTCCGCATCCAGATAATAACTATCTGTCAGCCGACTATAATTATCATATTCAAATTTCGTTATGACATTATTGGGATCGGTAATGGAAACAACTCCCTGCAAAGGGACATATTCATAGGTGGTAACCCGCGTATTACCGGGAAGTCTCTCACGAAGAGAGTTTATCTTATCCCATATCTCTTCAGTAGGTACGGCAAGTGAGGCCCAATCACCGAAAACGTCTTCGATGTCTCCATCATAACCAAGCGCCACACTCACCTGCTGCCGGGTAGCATTCTCTATCTTGGCTATAGGATAGCGGTTGCGATATCCCCAAATGAAGAGAACAGGCGTATCGTCTTTTGCCATAATTTCGCATACATTACTATTACTGTCATACGATTGGTAAACGACTTCATCACGAAAGTCCGCCATTCGGTCAGTTTTAAATTGCACCCTCACCGGGAGGCAGGTGCCGGACTTAAACAAGATCCTCTTTTCCGTGCATTGCTCGTCTTCGACGTGTTTATGCAAAGAGAGTATGGCAGGATAACCATCCAGATAAGTATAATGATCCGAGAATTGTACGCCGTCACTGTTTGTAAAGTCCACCCTACGTGGCTTCAACGAAGAACCTGGATTGGAGAGATGGCGGTCGTCATACGCATATTGCTTTTCCGTCGACATTACCCGTTGTCTCCCGTTCACTTTGCAATAATATTGTGTCGTTTCTTTATCAAGTGCCCAATACGTTTCACAATCCAAATAATAAGTAGTCCTCATATTCGTAGCAGAATGGGTATTGTCATTGTCAGCCACAAATACCGGCTTGCCAAGCAGGCTATTCGGTTTTTTCATGTACAAATCAACATCCACTATCAGCTTCCGGACAGGAAGATCCACAGGAATATTATACGGGCCCGCGATTACTTTTTTATATTCGTATCGGGTAGATGACACTAGCTCTTGCCCGTCGAAACGGTCTATACCCATAAGAGCCCCATTTCTCTGATTGGTCTCAAAATAGCCTGTAACAAAATCATCAGAAGGTTCATAAGGATGTCCGGGAAGCATCCGCCCAAGTCGATTCAATACGCTTTCCGGTTGATTCAACATAAACTCCCGGACAGAAGCGAATGTATTCTCCCCACTTTCCCAATGCAGAACGTCCTCAAAAGCATGTGCATCCACATCATAGTAATAGACGGTCTTTTGTGAAATGCCTCCTCCCAATATCTCTTCACTGACAATATTGTACATTACCGGACTTCCGTTACGAAAGGTAATATTAGAGACAGGGGTTCTTCGTCAAATTTGGTGGTACTTCTTCTATTGTGAATAAATAATCTTCGCTCTCAGTAGTTTAATTCCTGCCCTATTGTACATCTGTCTTTTTACCGCTTTAATTTTATTCACT
>NZ_JAPQKZ010000068.1:0-23145 GCF_027257075.1 Bacteroides sp. LFL-34
AATGTTTCCAAGTTTTTCCAAATCGATTTTCTGCTAAATCCATAATGCTTCATTTTTATACATAGCAAAAATATAAGAATGAAAAAAGGCCGACAAGATAGAATCGCGGAGACGCTTACCTTTCACGTTTTTTCTTTTTCAAACAGTCCCTTTCAACTACGCTCGCTGCTACAACGAGCAATGTCCGAAAGCTTGTAACTGCCTGCGTCGGGTGGCTGCACTTCTCACTACCGCTGACACGTCCTACATCAGCATCATAAACCCAATGTGTATTCCGGCCACCGGCATTGACTGTCCCCACTTCCAAAACGCAGAAAAGATACATGTGGCATGGGGTATCAGCCACCTGCTGGATAACGTACCTTATAAGGACGGAACAAACTCCGCCTCTACTATACAATATGCAATAAACTCAAAACGTTGCAAATTTCCGTCCTCATTTGCCCTGTTTACATAAATAAAAACTATCTTTGCGTTTCAGAATCCCGAAAGACGAAAAGAAATGGAGCAAATAGACAACCTAAAAGAGCTTATCAATCAGGGGGATGTGGACACAGCGATTAAGCAATTGGACCAGCTTCTCCAGGACAGTTCTGTCGAAAAAGAGAAAGATACTCTTTACTATTTACGGGGAAATGCCTACCGAAAGAAAGGAGATTGGAAGCAGGCACTGGACAACTACCAGTATGCCATCGAGATCAATCCGGACAGTCCTGCCGTTCAGGCCAGGAAGATGGCAATAGATATCCTCAACTTCTACCACAAGGATATGTTCAATCAATAAAAGAGATGTATAATCAATAACCGTACTCAAAGATAACGTAATAAAATAAAGATTATGGCAAAAATCAAAGGAGCAATCGTAGTCGACACGGAGCGTTGCAAAGGATGCAACCTGTGTGTAGTGGCGTGTCCGCTCGATGTAATCGCCCTCAATAAAGAGGTAAACATGAAAGGCTATAACTATGCCTGGCAAGTGAAGGAAGATACCTGTAACGGATGCAGCTCGTGTGCAACGGTTTGTCCGGACGGATGTATTTCAGTGTATAAAGTAAAAGTAGAATAAAAGAAAAGAATATGGCAGAAGAAGTTGTATTAATGAAAGGAAACGAAGCCATCGCCCACGCAGCTATCCGTTGCGGTGCCGACGGTTACTTCGGTTATCCTATTACTCCCCAATCGGAAGTGTTGGAAACGCTTGCCGAACTGAAACCGTGGGAAACAACCGGCATGGTAGTACTCCAGGCGGAAAGTGAAGTGGCAGCTATCAATATGGTATATGGAGGTGCAGGTAGCGGAAAGAAGGTAATGACCTCCTCTTCAAGTCCGGGCGTGAGCTTGAAACAAGAGGGAATCTCTTATTTGGCCGGTGCCGAACTTCCTTGTCTGATTGTGAATGTAATGCGTGGCGGTCCCGGATTGGGAACTATCCAACCCAGCCAGGCTGACTACTTCCAGACAGTAAAAGGTGGTGGTCATGGAGACTACAAACTGATTGCCCTCGCTCCGGCATCCGTACAAGAAATGGCGGATTTCGTAGCATTAGGATTCGAACTGGCCTTCAAATACCGTAATCCGGCTATTATCCTTGCCGACGGTGTGATCGGTCAGATGATGGAAAAGGTTGTTCTTCCTGCACAAAAGCCACGCCGCACGGAAGCAGAAGTAATTGAACAATGTCCATGGGCTGCTACCGGAAAAGCAAAAGACCGCAAACCGAATATTATCACTTCCCTTGAATTGAAACCGGAAGCAATGGAAATCAACAACCTCCGTTTTCAAGCTAAATATCGTGAAATTGAAGAAAATGAAGTACGCTTCGAAGAGATCAACTGCGAAGATGCAGAGTATTTGATTATCGCTTTCGGTTCAATGGCACGTATTGGCCAGAAAGCAATGGAACTAGCTCGTGAAAAAGGAATTAAAGTAGGTATCCTTCGCCCGATTACACTGTGGCCGTTCCCAACCAAAGCAATTGCTGCATACGCTGATAAAGTAAAAGGTATGCTCGTTACGGAACTAAATGCCGGACAGATGATTGAAGATGTCCGTCTCGCTGTTAACGGTAAAGTAAAGGTAGAACATTTCGGACGTCTAGGTGGCATCGTTCCCGATCCGGATGAAATTGTAACTGCCTTGAAAGAAAAAATAATCAAATAACGAAACAATGAATCCCGATAAAATAAGAAACGTACTGAACATCCTATTTATGATATTGGCTGTTGCAGCCATCATCACCTACTTTGTAGCAAAAGATGATTTCAAAATGTTTATCTACGTATGCGGCGCGGCAATCTTTGTCAAGCTGATGGAGTTTTTTATACGGTTCACCAACAGATAAGGAGATGAAGTTATGACTAAAGAAGAAATAATCAAACCCGAGAATCTGGTTTACAAAAAACCGACTCTGATGAACGATAACGCCATGCACTACTGCCCGGGTTGCAGTCACGGTGTGGTACACAAACTCATTGCCGAAGTCATTGAGGAAATGGGTATGGAAGATAAAACTGTAGGAATCTCTCCGGTGGGATGTGCAGTGTTTGCCTACAACTATCTCGATATTGACTGGCAGGAAGCAGCACACGGACGTGCTCCTGCTGTGGCAACTGCTGTGAAACGCCTGTGGCCGGACCGCCTTGTTTTCACTTATCAGGGTGACGGTGACTTGGCTTGTATCGGTACAGCCGAAACAATCCACGCTTTGAACCGTGGTGAGAACATCACGATTATCTTTATCAATAATGCGATCTACGGTATGACAGGCGGCCAGATGGCTCCGACTACACTAGTAGGCATGAAGAGTTCGACTTGTCCTTACGGACGTGACGTTGAACTTCACGGTTACCCATTGAAGATTACTGAAATCGCAGCCCAACTGGAAGGAACTGCTTACGTAACCCGTCAGTCCGTACAATCCGTACCGGCTATCCGCAAGGCTAAGAAGGCAATCCGCAAGGCTTTTGAGAACTCCATGAACGGTAAAGGTTCCAACCTGGTAGAAATCGTTTCCACTTGTAGTTCAGGCTGGAAGATGACTCCGGAGAAGGCGAACAAATGGATGGAAGAACACATGTTCCCATTCTATCCGCTGGGTGATTTAAAAGATAAAGAATAACGCTAAAAGTCAACAGAACAATGAAAGAAGAAATAATTATAGCAGGATTCGGTGGACAAGGCGTATTGTCTATGGGTAAGATTCTGGCATATTCCGGTTTGATGGAAGGCAAAGAAGTGACCTGGATGCCGGCATACGGTCCCGAACAACGAGGTGGAACAGCCAACGTTACAGTTATTGTAAGCGATGACAAAATATCCTCACCGATTCTTAGTAAATACGACGCTGCCATCATTCTGAATCAGCCTTCACTCGAAAAGTTTGAAAGCAAAGTGAAACCCGGCGGTATCCTGATTTATGACGGTTACGGAATTATCAACCCTCCTACCCGTAAGGATATTAAGGTATATCGTATCGACGCAATGGATGCAGCCAACGAGATGAACAATGCCAAAGCATTCAACATGATCGTACTTGGCGGATTATTGAAGCTTCGCCCCATCGTAACGTTGGAGAATGTTATCAAAGGATTGAAGAAAACCCTGCCGGAACGCCACCATCACTTGATTCCTATGAACGAGGAAGCTATCAAGAAAGGGATGGAGTTAATCCGTGAGGTTTAATAAATTAAAAATTGAGAATTGAGAATTAAGAAATAATTGCTCGCCAAGTAAAGGATGCAACATATTTTTCAATTCTCAATTCTCAATTCTCAATTAAAGTAAGTATCTTTGCCTCCAATTATGAGACGAATCTTACTATTATATATATTACTTTCCGTTATAGGTTTGACGACTGTTCACGCACAGTTCGATAATGGTCGCCAGAGAGTAGACGAAAACGGATACGACCAATACGGAAATCAGGTAGACCCTGCCATGATTCCGGACAGATTGGATAGTGCAAATGTCGAAGTACAGGGATTGCCTCCAAAGTTGTATATGTGGCGTATCAAGAACCAGTTGGGCGACCGGACTATCATCCCGGCAGATACAGCCTTTCATCATTTCCAGAATTCAAACCTGACTGAAGGACTTACCGGACATTATAATTATCTGGCCAATATGGGTTCTCCCCGTATGTCACGCATCTTCTTTGACCGCCGTGACCCAGAGCCGACTATTTTCATGGAGCCTTTCTCCAGTTTCTTCATTCGTCCTACGGAATTTAATTTCACTAACAGTAACGTACCTTATACGAATCTGACGTATCACAAAGCCGGTAATAAAGTGAATGGGGAAGAGCGTTTCAAATCTTACTTCTCTGTCAATGTAAACAAGAAACTGGCTTTCGGATTTAATGTAGACTACCTATACGGACGAGGATATTACAATAATCAGAATACGGCGTACTTTAATGCAGCAGTTTTCGGTAGCTATATCGGCGACAAATATCAGATGCAGGCTATATACAGCAATAATTACCTGAAAACAAATGAAAACGGAGGTATTGAGGACGACCGCTATATCACTGCACCGGAAGAAATGGCGCAAGGTCAAAGAGAATATGAATCAACCAATATTCCTACCGTACTAAGTGCAACGACCAACCGCAACCATGACTTTTATGTCTTCCTGACCCAACGATATAATCTCGGATTCAGTCGTGACATACCACAGGCTGAAAATGACACCACTCCCGTCAAACAGGAGTTTGTCCCCGTTACCAGTTTTATACACACCATCCAAGTGGAACGGGCACGGCATAGCTTTAATTCTAATGACGACATGCGTGAAAAAAATTATTATCAGAATACTTACTTTGATACGGATAATCCTAATGTCAGAGACAGTACCACCTACGTCGGAATCAAAAACACCATAGGTATTGCGTTACTTGAGGGATTCAATAAATATGCCAAAGCCGGATTGACTGCATTTGCTTCCTATAAAATCAGCAAGTATACACTGATGAATATGGAAGGAAATCCGTTGCCTGATAAATACAACGAAAATGAAATATTTGTTGGAGGCGAATTATCCAAACGTGAAGGGAATGTGCTTCATTACCACGCTATCGGTGAAGTGGGATTGGCAGGAAAAGCAATCGGACAATTCAATGTAAAAGGAGATATTGACCTGAACTTCCCGTTGTGGAAAGACACCGTCAGTCTTATAGCCCGTGGTGAAGTCAGCAATAAACTTGCTCCTTTCTATATGCGCCATTATCATTCCAAGCATTTCATGTGGGACGACGATATGGACAAGGAATTCCGTACCCGTATTGAAGGGGAATTGAGCATTGCACGTTGGAGGACACGCCTGAAAGCAGGAGTTGAAAATATCAAGAACTATACTTACTTCAACCAGGAAGCAAAACCGGAACAGAACAGCGGAAGTATACAGGTATTATCTGCTAGCCTTAATCAGGACTTCAAGCTAGGAATCTTCCATCTGGACAATGAGGTGACCTGGCAGAAATCCAGTGACCAGACTGTACTTCCTTTACCTGATCTCTCGCTATATCATAACTTCTATATGCAGTTCAAACTGGCGAAGAAAGTACTTAGTGTGCAATTGGGAGCCGACGTGCGTTATTTCAGCAAATACAATGCACCTGCCTATATGCCGGCCATTCAGAATTTCCACCTGCAACCGACAGACGATCAGGTACAGATAGGAGGTTATCCGATTGTGAATGTATATGCAAACTTACATTTAAAGCGTACACGTTTCTATGTAATGATGTATCACGTGAACCAGGGCATGAGCAGTCCGAATTACTTTCTGTCTCCTCACTACCCCATCAACCCACGTGTGCTGAAATTCGGTCTTTCATGGAATTTCTATGATTAACAAAAACTATACGACTTATGGTATCACGCCCCAAATTGAGACTGTTCAGATATTTAGTGCCAGTGATTATTGTATTGGCATTTATCTTCTCTTTCCGTCAATGCGGTAAGCAAGAAAAACCTGCGGGACATCCGCGTGATTATGCTGCCATTGCCAAGGAGGGTATCATACGTGTAGCTACCGAATATAATTCCATCAGTTTTTATGTAGACAGTGACACCGTTTCCGGTTTTCATTACGAACTGATACAGGCATTCGCCCGGGACAAAGGACTCAAAACCGAAATAACACCTATTATGAGTTTCGAAGAGCGGTTGGAAGGATTAAGCGAGGGACGTTATGACGTGATTGCTTATGGCATATTAGCCACCAGCAAGTTAAAAGACTCTCTGCTTCTCACCTCTCCCATTTTCCTCAACAAGCAAGTGCTGGTGCAACGCAAAGAAATTGGAGAGAATGATTCACTCTATATCCGCACCCAACTGGATTTAGCCCAGCGAACACTTCATGTCGTAAAAGGCTCCCCCTCTATTTTGCGTATTCAGAATCTAGGCAATGAGATCGGAGATACTATCTACATCAAGGAGATTGATAAATACGGTTCCGAACAATTGATATCAATGGTAGCGCATGGAGACATCGACTATGCCGTTTGCGACGAAAGTATCGCACTGGCGGCAGCAGATTCGTTGCCGCAAATAGATATTAATACAGCCATCAGCTTCACGCAGTTCTACTCATGGGCAGTCAGCAAACAATCACCCGTTTTACTCGATAGTTTGAATACATGGCTGGATAAATTCCAAAAAGAGAAAGAATACCAGAAGATTTATAAAAAATACTATGACAAAGAATAACCTCATCACTTTACAGGTCAGAAGAAAACAATCAAAAACAGAATGTAAGATGGATATATTCATGTCTATTTCCAGAAATAAACTCCCAAAGACTTGACTTTCGCTTTCGAATGTCGTATCTTTACAGAGTTAATGATAAAGTAGTTTCAATTAAACTACACGCAAAGGAGGGAATCGCGATTCTCTCCTTTCTTTTTATCCATCCGGGAAAAACCTCTCCCCGCCCCGGCTTTTCTTTTCGCTTAGCCTGGTGGTTACGGTTCTTCAGCCGGAGGATCAGCAGTGTTCACCTTACTTCTTACCGAAATGGAGTATATATCCGCCCCCAACGGACGTTCTGTTTGCCAGAAACAGAGCCTCTGTTCAGGTAAAACAGAGCCTCTATTGAAATAAAACGTAATGTCTGTTTTACCACTGTCTCTGCTAAGTTAATAATCAATAAAGTTGCTCTTGACAAAAAATAGCTTTATCTTTGGGGTTTGTTTAAGCAGACACAATAGGTATATATTATGAGTGAAAAGATTATCAAATGGGGCTTCATTGGTTGTGGAGAAGTAACCAAGACCAAAAGCGGTCCCGCTTTCCAGAAAGTAGAACATTCGGAAGTCGTAGCCGTGATGAGTCGTGACGGTGCGAAAGCGAAAGCGTATGCCAAAGAGAGAGGAATCAAAAAATGGTATGACGATGCACAAGAACTGATCGATGATCCGGAAGTAAATGCCATCTACATTGCCACTCCTCCTTCCTCACATGCTACGTATGCCATTATGTCCATGAAAGCAGGCAAACCTGCCTATATTGAGAAACCAATGGCTGTGACGTACGAAGAATGCACGCGCATCAACCGCATATCCAATGAAACGGGAGTTCCCTGTTTCGTTGCTTACTATCGCCGTTATCTCCCCTATTTCCAGAAAGTAAAGGAACTGGTAGAGAACGGTACTATCGGTAATATTATCAATGTGCAAATTCGTTTTGCCCAGCCGCCACGCGATCTGGATTACAATCGTGACAACCTTCCCTGGCGTGTGCAGGCTGACATTGCCGGAGGTGGCTACTTCTACGACCTTGCTCCGCATCAAATTGATTTGTTGCAGGATATGTTCGGTTGTATCCTCGAAGCAAGCGGTTATAAGAGCAATCGGGGTGGACTTTATCCTGCTGAAGATACATTAAGCGCCTGTTTCCAATTTGATAGCGGATTGGTTGGTAGCGGTTCCTGGTGTTTCGTAGCCCATGACTCTGCCCGCGAAGACCGTATTGAAATTATCGGTGACAAGGGAATGATTTGTTTCTCTGTCTTTACTTATGAGCCTATCGGCTTACATACCGAAAAAGGACGGGAAGAAATCTGTATCGGTAACCCGGAACATGTGCAACAACCTCTTATTCAGGCAGTGGTCGATCACTTGTTAGGTAAGTCCGTTTGCTCCTGCGACGGAGAAAGTGCAACGCTCACTAACTGGGTAATGGACAAGATATTAGGTAAACTATAACCCGAAAAAAAGCAAAAAAAAGTATCATTTTCTTGCGAAGTTTACTGATACTGTTAAAAAATTAATAGGAATATTCCATTGTATATTGTTAGTTTTTTCTATCTTTGTAAAAAGAAGCAAAGGGAAAATGAAACTAACAATATATTTTTTGTGCCATGACTAGAGAAGACTTAATGCGGAAAGCAATCGAGCTCTCCAAAGAAAATGTTGAAAATGGTGGAGGTCCTTTCGGTGCTGTGATTGCCACGAAAGAGGGGGAAATAGTTGCAACAGGAGTAAATCGTGTTACGGCATCTTGTGACCCCACTGCTCATGCCGAAGTGAGTGCGATACGTGCCGCAGCTGCCAAACTCGGTACTTTTAATCTTAGCGGATACGAAATCTATACTTCCTGCGAACCTTGTCCCATGTGTCTCGGTGCGATTTACTGGGCGCGATTGGATAAAATGTACTATGGAAACAATAAGACCGATGCCAAGAATATTGGCTTCGACGACTCTTTTATCTATGACGAACTGGAACTGAAGCCTGAAGACAGAAAGCTTCCTTCCGAAATCTTATTGCATAATGAAGCCCTTACTGCCTTCAAAGCCTGGGCGGCCAAAGAAGACAGAGTAGAATATTAAAAAACCTCTCACTATTATTAACCTATTAATTACCCCTCAAATGAAAAGAAAAAGCCTTTTATTTGTTATGGCATCAGTATGCCTGTTCAGTTGTCAACAGCAAGAAGAACTGCAAGATCCCAGTAAAGAAGTGATCGACTTTTCTACTTCTATTGACCAAAGTATCAACAATGCTCTTACTCGTAACAGCAGTAGTTTGACACTTCCGTTAAAGAACAATTTCGCTGCCGGAGATGTCATCTCAATGTCCGTTGCCGAGCAGGATTATCATCCATTTGCCATAGGTATGGATAGCCAGACCTGGAACGAGGCAGGCACCGATTCGGAAACGGTTACTTTCTATGCTCATTATCCTGAATTGACCGACGAAGCAGCTACTACCAGATCATTGAGCAGCCGCTATCGTGAAATCAAGGGTGGCTTAGAATATTTGTTCGGTACAGCCCAAGCCAACAAAGGTTCTAAGAATGTTGCTCTTGCATTCAAGAGAATGACAACGCCCGTCGTTCTGCTCGACGAGAACAACCAGCCGTACGAAGGTAGAGCAATCGTTAAACTGTTCTTGAAGAACAAAGGTGTACAGGACTTGTTCAGCGGCAAAATCGAAGCTGACCCCAATGCAAAACCGGAATACATTGATATTCGGAAAGTATCTGAAGGTATCTTGACTAACTTGATTCCACAGATCATCAAAGCCGGCGAGAAAATAGGAACGGTTATCCTGGAGGACGGTAAAGAAGAACCTATCATCGCAGAGGAGGACATTACCATAGAAGCCGGAACTCCTGTTGCGGTAAAAATGTACGCAAGACGCGGAATCATTGACGAACGAACTCCACTATTCAGATAAGACTAAAGAATAAAAAGTGATACTAATAAAAATCCCCGGAACCGCTGTAGACACTCAGCATTCCAGGGATTTTTTACACACAAAAGTTATTATTGAAATTGAAAACTGTCTCTTTATTAGATTAGAAGCGCATACCTACGGTAAACAACACTTGACTGCGTGTATTCGTAACTTTCGTTGCTTCTGGTGAACCAATGATTGTACTACCATCTTCATCTGTAAATCCATTCACAAACGGATAGAAGTTTTCTTTATATGTAGAGTATTTATAAGCTAAATCAGCATAAAACATTGATCCGCGATAACCAATACCCAATGTATAATTACTCATTGATTTAGAATTGGCAAAGTCTGTATCTGTCTGAATAGAGTTAATAGCCAAATCTTTGAAAGCATCTTGATGGAAAGCCGCAGTACTATAATTATATCCTGCCCTAAAAGCAAACTGTGGAATCACTTTATACTCCAAACCAAGACGAACAGTACTAACCCCTTTCAACATAGATGTCGTACTATTTTCAAATTCATAAGCAGAAGAATTACCTTCGGTATCTTTAAATTTCATGGAAGAATAATCTTGATACTCATACTCTGCTCCCAAAGCCAAACTCTTACCCACCGTATATCCTAAACTTACATTATAAGTCCAAGGAGTTTGAAAATCGAAAGGAAGAATCATATCCCCTTTTCCCGGAAGATTATCCCATGATCTCACGTCATATCCTTTTATTTCTCCAGTTACAACATCCATCACATCCGATATAACTTGTGCACTCGTTTTATAATCCAAACTATAGAATATTGGCGTATGTATAGCTAATCCAACTCGAAAAGGCGAATATTCAAAAGGACGAATAATAGCCCCCAACTTCACGTCAAAGCCAGACCCCTTTATTCTATTCCAACTCTGCAAACTATATCCTTCATCGTTTCCATAATCCTCATCATAAAAAGTATACTTATTATAATCTACAGAATAAGCACCCAGCGTCAACCCTAAATATACCCGATCATTAAAATTAAACGATACATTAAAATCATATTGGTCAATTCCTCCGCGTTCTTCCGAACGAAAATTTGCATATCCATTATCTAACATTCCTTCAAAATGTCCAGGAGAGATATAAAGAGGATTACCATTTATATCCTTATACTGTACCTCCTTCCCTTGTTCATCCTTATAGGTATAAGGAATATTGTTTACCCCTCCTGTTTTGTCATGTATTGTAATATCTCTAATCAGCCCAGCATCAGCTCCAAGAATAGAAAGCCACCCAATACCATTATCCGTATAAGGCGAATCTCCCCATTTTTCAATGCCAGCTGCTTGAGATGCCATTAGATAGGTTTGGGAGTAAAGCCCCAAATTACCTTCCATGCGCATGTTGTTATTAAATGATTTCGCTTTATGATAGTTAAAACCGAAATTCACAAAACGCAGCGGAGTTTCATTACCAATCTTCGAAGAAAACACAAACCCGATGTTATTAAAATCTCCTTTAGTTAAATCGGAATTAAACTTTTTCCCCAAATACTGACTTTCATTCCCATAAAGAGAAAACCCAAATGAAGTCATTACATCACTACTACGATAAAGACCAATACCTGCCGGATTAGTCCCCATTGTAGATATGTCTCCTCCAAGAGCTCCCATAGCTCCACCCATACCCACAAATCGAGCAGTTCCATTTAAATCTTTTCCTGTTAATTTGGCACCATCATATATCGTTTGTGCCATTCCCCAAGGCGCTATCATCAACATCCCTAGAGCAATTAAAACACTTATCTTTTTCATTCTTGTAAAACCGTTTAATTAATACTTATCTTCTGGCACTGCCACTACGAGAGGAGCCTCCACCTGATGATGACCTAGAAGAACCACCACTCGAATAACTGCCCCGAGAACTACTACCACCTGACGAAGCTGGAGAATAACTACGTGAAGAAGAACGAGAAGTACCATAGGAAGAAGAACGGGTATTACTATTATTCGCTGGAGAATAACTACGCGGTGCTTCTGAACTACCACGACTATAAGTTGATCTTGCACTACTGCTCCTAGTAGTGGTTCCGGACGAACGCGAATAACCAGAAGAACCAGTCGAACGGGAAGATGAAGAACTTCCGCTACTTCTAGTACTACTTGGACGAGAATAAGTAGCACTGCTACGACTACTTGAGCCACTGCGTTCACCTGAAGTCCGTGTACCCACTACACGCCTGGAAGTAGTTCCCCTGCTATAAGTAGAACCAGAAGAACGAACAGAACTACCTTCTGAACGAACTGCAGAGCCTCCCCGAACAGAAGAACCACTGGAACGAACGGCACTCGAACCATAACGACGAACAGTGGAAGGATTCCTGTAACTGCTTTGTCCGGAAGAACGACGGTTTGTATAGGTAGGACCTGTCCAATGACCGCTTCCACCTCCGCCCCAGCCCCAGCTAGGACCACCGTGCCAGTGGTGATGATGTCCCCAATAGCCACCGCCATACCAGCCACCCCAGTGGCCGCCATACCAGCCGCCCCAATAACCCGGAGAATATCCCCAAGCGTAGTAAGGACGATTCCATCCCCAGCCATAGTTCCATCCCCAGCCGTAAGAGCCATAACGCCAATCCCACCAGAGTGGATTACTGAATGTCGGGAACGCATAAGCATACATACCGTCGGTATATACATTCCAGTCCCATGAATTCGGACCGTAAACTACATCCCAATACAACGGGCTGCTGATGCTGATAGCAAAACGAGGATTGCGGAAACGGATGATACGTTCAGCGTATTCATAGTCGTCTTCCGTACCATTGAATTCGCCTGTCACCCATTCTCCGTCCAAATCCGGATTAGATTTTTCTTTTATATATAAGGTATCATTATCCATTACGAATTCATTATCACGTGCATCGTAACGGCGGTTATATTCATCCACATCCCGTGTTCTTCCCTTACGGTCCTGAACCACTACTGTAGTACCCGGTGAAGTATAGATGTTGGTCACCTGTTTCTTCGTTTCCTTCTTAACCGGAGTTTCTTTCTTCTCCTGTTTGTCTTTTGAAGGAATGAAGTAAAGGTCGTCATCAACGCTTTGTGCCATCAAGCCTATCGGGAGGCACAAGGCAAATAGCAAGAAATAAACAATCTTTTTCATATCATCTCGGTTTATGTAATTACTTAAACTTATTCATGTTACAAAGATAAGGAAGAGATTTTTCGTCCGAGGGAGATTTTCCCCAAAGGATAATAGGGAAATCCCTATTTCTAACTATCTTTGTCCATTATTCACCAGAATTAAAAACAACTATGAAGTATTTTGAGTTCACATTCCGCACCCACCCTTGCACAGAAATCGTCACTGACGTACTGGCTGCCGTACTGGGTGAAGTCGGGTTTGAAAGTTTTGTTGAGTGTGAAGGCGGACTGACCGCATATATCCAACAGACAATCTGTGATGAAAACGCCATCAAGATTGCCATCACCGAGTTCCCCCTACCCGATACGGATATTACTTATACATACACCGAAGCGGAAGATAAGGACTGGAATGAAGAATGGGAAAAGAATTTCTTTCAACCCATCATTATCGGAAACCGATGTGTGATTCACAGCACTTTCCACCAAGATATTCCCAAAGCGGAATATGACATTGTCATCAATCCTCAAATGGCCTTCGGAACAGGACACCACGAGACTACCAGCCTCATCATTGAAGAATTGTTGGACAGCGAATTGAAAGATAAATCTCTGCTCGATATGGGCTGCGGAACTTCAATTCTTGCCATCCTCGCACGTATGCGGGGCGCACGCCCCTGTACAGCCATCGACATTGATGAATGGTGTGTACGAAACTCCATCGAAAATATCGAATTGAACCACGTAGACGATATTGCCGTTTCACAAGGAGATGCCTCGTCGCTTACAGGAAAAGGACCTTTCGACGTTATCATCGCCAACATCAACCGGAATATATTACTGAATGATATGAAGCAATATGTTGCCTCCATGCATACGGATTCCGAACTCTATATGAGTGGATTTTACGTAGACGATATTACCGCCATCCGCGAAGAAGCGGAAAAGAACGGATTGACTTTCGTTCATTATAAAGAGAAGAATCGCTGGGCAGAGGTGAAGTTTGTTTATAAAGGATAAGAGTCCTGATGGATGTAGAAAAAATAGTGACGGTATATGCTTGGGATAGTGACGCTATCCCAAGCATATACCGTCACTATTTGTATCGGATAGCGTCACTATCTTATAAGGAGAAACAAAGTTGTTACGCGAACTCTTTCTTTAGCTGTTGACACCATGCTTTTATTTTCTTTTCCGCCTGCTCGGACTGATTATCCAAATCGACAACTAAACCGCACCACTGCTCACCACGCAAAGCTTTGGAACGTTCGAAAGTATAACCTTCGGAAGAAGTAAAACCAACTAAAGTAGCCTCATCTTCTTCAAATACCTCCGCCAACAGACCGATTCCATCTGCAAAATTCTCCGGATAGCGTATCTGATCTCCCAGACCGAAAATAGCAACCTTCTTACCTTTTAATTTCATTGTCCGGAGTTCCGGCAACAGTTCGTCCCAATAAGTAGGAAGTTCTCCATCAAACCAAGTGGAAGCACCCACAATGAAGCAGTCATAAGCAGCAAAGTCATTTTGCCAAGCCTGTTCAATAGGCACTGTCTCTATCTTTTCCTTACCGAATTCTTTCTGTATTTTCTCTGCCACCCAACTCGTTCTTTCGGCTTTGGTAGCATAAAATAAACCTATCTTTTTCATAATCCACACTATTTAATATTCCAATAATCTCCGGGCAGCCTCGTATATCTTGGCCTCATCCGGCAAAATTTCCTTTTCCAAAATCGGATTAAAACCGACAGGAGTAAAAGTAGAACCGACACGCTGCACCGGTCCATCGAGATAGCGGAACATCTCTCCACTAATCATAGCAGCAAGCTCCGCACCAAAACCGGAGAATACTTTATCTTCATGAACCACCAATGCCTTGCTCGTTTTCTTGACCGATTCGAATATCGCCTCTTTATCCAACGGAATCAAGGAGCGAATATCAATGACTTCCACTTTCCAGCCACCTTCTTTTTCCAATCGTTCTGCTGCGTGCAGACAGAAATGGGTGGTATTGCCATAGGTAATAATGCTTAAATCTGATCCCTCACGACGAATACGTGCTTTTCCGAAAGGTACTTCAAAATCTTCCGGCACTACTGCCGCTGCTTCTACCGAATTATACAATGCTTTCGGTTCAAGGAACAGCGTGAAGCCTTTGGATCGCATACTGGTACGAAGTAATCCGGCAGCATCATCCGCAAAAGACGGGCAGACAATACGTGCCCCCGGTAAAGTGGTCAAAGCTCCCTCCAGGTTTTGAGAATGATACAAGCCTCCACCGATATAGCCACCGGAAGCCAGACGCAGAGTTATATTCGGAGCGAATTTCCCATTGCTACGCCAGTACTCATGTGTACACTCCACATATTGTTCTACGGCAGGCCAGAAATAATCGGCAAACTCCGCTCCCTCAATCACCACATGAATTTTAGGATCAAAGCGACTCATTCCATTGGCGGTGCCTACAATATAATCTTCCGCAATCGGTGCACTGAATACACGGGCTTCGCCGAATTCCTGCTGCATACCTTTGGTTACATTAAACACGCCTCCTTTTTCCCTGTTTGCCACATCCTGTCCCCAAATAAAGGTATCGGGATTATAGCGGAATTCAGCTTTCAATGTTTCATTAATGGCATTGACCAGAAAAGTCTTCTCCCCTTCCGCCTCATGTGTACCATCTTTATATTTCTGTGGCTGATAAGGTTCGGGCATTACAAAATCATAAATGCTTTTAGGATCGGGATCGGGAGCAGCCAAAGCCTTCCGGTTGGCAGCAGACAATTCTTTCTTTGCATCAGCTTCTATTTGTTGCAGTTCTTCCTCGGTCAGACGTTTATAACGCAGCAGCATCCGGCGGAACTTCATCAAGGGATCAGCATCTTTCACATATTCCAATTCATTCTCATCCCGATACAAGGTGTGTTTATCTGAATTGGAGTGCGAACCGATCCGGACACAATTCGCCTGCACAATAACCGGATTACGGGTACTGATAGCATATTCCCGCGCTTCGGTCATAGCATTCATCGAATCGAATACATCCTTTCCGTTACAATAGATAATCTTCAGGTTCTTGAAGCCCGAGAAGTTTTCGGCTACTTTACGGTTGGCAGTCTGTTCCGATTTGGGTACGGAAATACCATACCCATTATCTTGTATTACAAAAATCACCGGAAGACGTTCGAGGCTGGCACCATTGATAGCTTCGTAAACGAATCCTTCGGAAGTAGCCGACTCTCCGTGAGAAGTGATAGCTACGCCTTTATGTCCATAATATACCATTGCTCTGGCCACACCTGCTGCGTGAAGGTCGTGTGTACCAGTAGCAGAGGAGATGTTTTCAATGTGCCATTCCGGTTTGGCGAAATGGTTCGACATGTGACGTCCTCCGCTACCCGGGTCCGTTGCTTTGGAAATACCGTTCAGGATAACTTCTTCAGCGGTCATTCCGGCGGAAAGCACGGTTAACATATCCCGGTAGTATGGGAACAGGAAATCTTCACCGAGGGTGAATACCTGACCGACAGCAAGTTGAATACCATCATGCCCTGCATAGGGAGCATGATAAGACCAACCCAAAGATTGCAACAGGTAAGACGGTGCCTTTTCGTCCAAGGCACGCCCCAATGTCATCAGATGATACCACTTTTTCAGGGTTTCTACATCTGTAGTTTTTATATCATATTTCTTTTTCATGAGTAATGAAGTTCTTAATGAATGAAACAATCAGTTATCAGCCTTTCCAATTTTCGAGATAGTCGGCTATAAAATGCAGGAAGTTACCTCCCAACATTCCATCTACTACCCGATGATCGTAGGACAAAGACAAGTACATTTTATGCCGGATTGCAATCGTATCACCCTCCGGAGTTTCTACAACAGCAGGTTTCTTCTCAATATATCCTACTCCCAGGATAGCTACTTGCGGCTGATTAATGATTGGCGTACCGAACAGGCTCTTGAATGTACCAAAATTGGTTATCGTAAATGTACCCCCATCAATATCTTCCGGCATTAATTTGTTATCCCTTGCTTTCAAGGCCAGAGAATCGATGGCAACAGCCAACCCGTTCAGATTCAGATGATCGGCATCATGCACCACAGGAACAATCAGATTTCCATCATTCAAAGAGACGGCAATACCGACATTAATATGCTTTTTGAAAAGAATATTGTATCCATCTACCGATACATTCACCTGTGGATAGGCAGCCAATGCTTTTGCCACGGCTTCCGTTATCACAGGCATATAAGTCAGTCTCACTCCTTCGCGACGGAAGAAAGCGTCTTTATTCTTTTCACGCCAACGTACCAATTTGGTAACGTCTACTTCTACTACATTGGTCACGTGAGGAGATACTTTCTTAGACATAACCATGTGGTCGGCAATAATCCGGCGGACACGATCCATCTCTTTTACTTCGACTCCAGGCATTGCTACAGGAGCAACCTTCGGACTTGCCTGTTCAGAAGAAACAGCAACTGATGTTTTGCTTGCGGCCGGGGCAGCAACAACAGATGCCGGCTTCGGTTCAACACTACCTCCTCTTTTCTTCTTTTCAATATAATCTTTTATATCTTTCTTACTCAATCGCCCTTCATAACCAGTTCCTTGTATAGCATCCAGCTCTTCTTTCGGAATTTTAGCTTCCCGCGCCAACTGAATCACAACAGGAGAGTACCAACGTTCTTCCTCTGCAACAACAGGTTTCGATGCAGTATTCGCTGATTCGTTTTTAGCAGTTTCCGCTGATGATGGTGATGATGGTGATGTTTCAGAAACATTTGCAGCAACCTGACCAGCATCGGCTTCCTCTCTTACAACTCCTTCGCTTACCGGCTCCGTTCCTGAAGATTCTTCTCCATCCAAATCAATTATAGCGACTACTGTTCCTACAGCAACCGTATCGCCCTCCTTATATAAAATCTCCACCACTTTTCCCGCTACGGGAGAAGGGATCTCCGCACTTACTTTGGCAGTATTCACTTCAAAAAGCACATCGTCTTCCTGAATCATATCACCTACCTTTACAGACCAAGAGACGATTGTCCCTTCGGTTATACTCTCGCCCAACTTAGGCATTTTTATTTCGAATTTTGACATAGACAGTAAATTTATTATTCAACCTTGATATATTACAACAACGGGCTGAAATAGAAAGTTTTAAGTTAAGTAAATTTTAACCGGATGCTGACAAAGCCAGCCCGGACATCAACGACTATATATCCACTCTTTCTGAATATATTTCCCTTCCCGGAGCTGATTAACAGCCTCTATTTCCTTCCCAGTAAAAGCACTGACAGATTGGGACTTACTGAAATACTGAAAAGCCTTCTCTTTAAAATCAGTTACAGTTCCCTCCGGTAAATAACTCCGAATATTGGTTACCTCACTCCGAACGGAAGGAACGGCATATACTGACGATAAAGTTTCATCATCAACCATCGGTTCCGGATTCAAAGCTTTATGCAATGCTGTCAGATCCGTATCATACAATAAAGTGCAATGATACAACACCCGATTCTTATGTACGCATTGCGCACTCCCTGATATTTTCAATCCATTCAGATAAATCCCCAGTCGTTCGCCTCCTTTTGCCATCAGGCCTATAGAGTTCAGGAAATCCAATGTCCGTTGCAAGTACGTAACAAATTCCGGCAATCGGGGAGCCGTTTCTATAAAAGTCAGATTGATATTGCCCAAATCATGGTACACCGCTCCCCCACCCGAAAAACGACGGGCAATATGTACTTGTTCCTGTTCCGCCCATTTCTTATCGACTTCCGACCGCAACCGCTGATGCTTACCTATTACCACAGAAGGAGTATCCTGCCAAAGCATGAAAATATTTTCATTTCCCTGCTTCAACAGATACTCTTCTGCTGCCAAGTGAAAGTAAATATCAGTAAACGGACTATAGATACATCGAATCATAGATCAAGCGGAATAAGAGTTAAAACATAATTTCGTGATAAATCTCTCCAACCGTAGGATGTGGAAACACAGTCTTCTGGAATTCCTCCACCGTGTACCCTCTCTGAATAGCAATACCTGCTATCACAATAAGTTCTGATGCCGGATTTCCCAACATGTGACAACCGATAATCTTCCCATCTTCATCCTGAATCAGCTTACAGAGTCCGTTTCCCTGTTCATTCTCCGCAACGAACCGTCCGGAATAAGCCATCGGTAATTTTGAAACACGGTAAGGAACTCCTGATTTTACCAGTTCTTCTTCCGTCTTTCCCACTCCCGCCACTTCAGGGTTGGTATAAACGACTCCCGGAACACAATCGTAATTCATCCGGTCTTCCACTCCTAAAATATGATTGATGGCGACTTCCGCTTCACGGATAGCAGTATGCGCCAATAAAGAGTAGCCTGTAATATCACCACACGCATATACACGAGGATGTGAAGTCAACAGATGTTCGTCTACTTTCACTCCATTCCGATGCAGTTCTATATTCAGCTTGTCCAGTCCTACCTTGGATAGATTTGCCTTACGTCCTACACTAAGCAAGATCTTCTCCGCTTCAATAGTAGACGTCTTGCCTTCTTTTTCTATCACAACTCCATGAGGATTTACTTCCACCACTTTCGTATTCAAATAGAAAGTGACTCCCCGTTTGGCATATTCGGCACGAAGCATACCACTGGTTTCCTTATCCATCGCTCCCAGAATCTCCGGCATCATTTCTACCACATGTACTTTCACGCCCATACTGTTGAAGAAAGAAGCAAACTCCATCCCGATCACTCCGCCACCAATAATGACCAGTGTCTTAGGGAGTTCCTTTATCTCCAAGGCCTCCTTGGAAGTCCAATAGCTGATTTCTGACAGCCCCGGTATGGGAGGAATCACTGTATCAGAGCCGGTACATACCAGCAAATATTTCACGGAATAGGTTTCTCCGTCACAAGTGATTTGTATTTTCCCCTCTTTCTCTCCTTCTATCAGAGCTTCCTTTTCTATAATAGCCACTCCGTAAGAACTCACAGTCATCTTCACACCGCCCGTCAACATTTTTACTGTTTTATCTTTACGGCTCATAATCTTGGATAAATCGAACGAAGGAGATTCGGCAGAAACGCCGTATTTGGAAGCACTCTTGATGCTATCCAGTATTTTAGCAGAATATAACAAAGTTTTAGTAGGAATACACCCCTCATTGAGACATACTCCCCCCATTGCCTTTTTCTCAAAAAGAACGGCCTTTAATCCGTTGGCCCCTGCCCGTTCGGCAGCTGTGTACCCGGCCGGACCACCACCAATAATAGCTATATCAAAGTTCATAATCGTTTTTTTTTAGTAATAATACGATTATAACAAATATGAGAAGAGATAAGTTGTAGGGAAAAGAAATACCCGTTACTTAATTGTCAGCTTTTTAAGTTCCTCTAACGAGCCATTGAACACATTCAAATCTACGTCTTCTTTAATGCCGGGGACACTTCCTACATCCGTATGTTGCCAAAAGTGCCATTTTCCCTGATACCGCACAGAGTCCACATAATAATGGGCAATCCAGTAAGGGTATGCATTGAAGATAGAGTCGTCCAGATAACGGGTTTTAAATTTATAAGAGGTATAAAGAATAGGCTTCACTCCATAATGAGATTCCACCCGGTCGAGCCAGCGTTTGATGCCTTGCTGTAATTCCTTTTTTTCCTTCCGCCCGGTCACTTCTACATCAAGTACGGGAGGTAAATCACCGGAAACAAGTTTTACCGTGCGAATAAAGAAGTCCGCCTGTTTCAAAGCATCCGTGCTTGGAATATAAAAATGATAAGCGCCACGGATAAATCCATGATTACGGGCATTGGCAAAATTTGCCTCAAATGTGGTATCGTTATGATCTCCTCCTTCTGTTGCCTTCATAAAGACAAAATGCAAAGGAGTAGCCGTCTCTTTATTCTGCAACAGCTTCTTCCAGTCAATCTTTCCCTGATAGTGAGAAATGTCAATACCATGAATATCATATCCGTCAGGGATGCAGACACCATATTCCTTTAAGCCATGGCAAGGTTTCCATCGATAAGCATAAGGGCGGATAAAGAAATAATAGAAAGCGACGGAGAAACAACCGACAATTATCACTGCCAGAATATTACGAAGCCAGGTAGGCATCACAGTTCGATGCTTCACCTGTTCCTTTTTTGAGGTACGGGAAGTCTTGGAAGAAGAAGTCGTTCCCTTTCTTTTGGTAGTGGAAACAGTTCTTTTCTTCTGTACGGCAGACATCGGGTTGTTGCGTTGCGGCATTTACTTTAAACGATCAATGTTTTTAGAGATAGGCACGGATTACACGGAATACAGGGTTATAAGAAATAACTAAAAACCGTATTAATCCGCGTAATCCGTGCCTGAAAGAACCCTTCATTGCAACTGTTGTATCAACAACTGCTCTGAAGTGTATTTATTTAGCTTGTTCCAGTTGCAAAGTCTTAGTTGCCTGGTCGCAAACTTCTGTAGGACCGAAGTATTGGATCGGACCCGGATATACATAATCCGTTTCGATAGCCCAACGTTCGCGCTGTGAAGCAAATGCTTTGAAAGGAGCACCATCCAGTTTTACCAATGCTTTCTGGATAACCGGCTTCATTTCACCGTGACGACGTTCCATGTTCATCATCATAGTAATAGGCACACCACCAGCAATCCATTCGGCAGCAGGAGCTGTTGTGTTACGTACAGAAGACATATAACCAGTCTTACCGTTAGCAATCAACATAGAAGCTGTGTAACCCAAAGAGTAGCAATAGTCAGCGTCAAAGTTTGACGGAGCAGCACAACGTCCTTCATAACCGAAGAAGTGGTGTTGAGCAGCAAATTTACCAACATACTTGCCTTCTTCTTTCCATGCAGCCAACTTAGTAGCTACCATTTCAGACAACAGTTTTTCAGTTTCGATCAATGATACCTGAACGTTTCCGTGCGGGTCACGATCCAAAGTCAACTGACGGGCAACACCTTCCGGCAGACTAGCATAAATAGCAGAGTTTTCCGGAGAAAGTTTGCGGATGATATAATCACGTTGGTGAGATTTCTTAATCTGACCGAATTCTTCAGCATTAGCAGCCAGGAAGTCATTCAATTCAGCAATCAGACGTTTCATGGCAGGAATGAACTCTACCAATCCTTCCGGAATCAAAACTGTACCGAAGTTGTGTCCTTGTGCTGCACGGTCTGCTACCACTTTAGCGATAGATGTTACTACATCGTCCAAAGACATATCTTTTGCTTCCACTTCTTCTGAAATGATACATACGTTAGGCTGTACTTGCAAAGCACATTCCAGTGCGATGTGAGAAGCCGAACGACCCATCAATTTGATGAAGTGCCAGTATTTACGTGCAGAGTTACAGTCACGTTGGATGTTACCGATTACTTCAGCATAAGTCTTACAAGCTGTATCGAAACCGAAAGAAGTTTCAATCATATCGTTCTTCAAGTCACCGTCAATTGTTTTCGGGCAACCGATTACCTGTACACCATACTTCTTAGCAGCATAGTATTCAGCCAATACACAAGCATTTGTATTAGAGTCGTCCCCACCAATAATAACCAGTGCCTTGATGCCCAGTTGTTTGATGATTTCAAGTCCTTTTTCAAACTGGCTTTCAGCTTCCAGCTTCGTACGTCCGGAACCGATGATATCGAAACCACCTGTGTTACGGTATTCGTCGATGATATCAGCAGTCAGCTCCATATAGTTGTGATCTACCAGACCACCAGGACCCAGAATAAAACCATATAATTTGTTTTCCGGGTTCAATTTCTTGATACCATCGAACAAACCGGAGATTACATTGTGTCCGCCCGGAGCCTGACCACCGGAAAGAATTACACCTACATTCATAGCGGGAAGAGCAACAGCTTCACCAGCTTCGAATGTAATCAACGGCATTCCATACGTGTTCGGGAATAATGCTTTGATAGCTTCCTGATCGGCTACAGATTGAGTAGCAGCACCTGCTACAGCCTTAACAGCTCCTGATGCCAATGCTTTCGGAAGTTTGGGCTGGTAAGCAGCCCTTGCGATTTGCAATGCACTTTTAGTCATTTTCTTTAATTTTTTATTTAAAGGTGTTAGTAAGTTTCTTGTCAAACTTGAAAAGCGTTGCAAATTTCGCATTTTTTTCCGAATTATAAAAATTCTTCTTCTGTTGTTTTTAAGACAAAAGAAAGAAGAAAGAAAAATTAAGAGGTTGTGTCAAAACGTTGGCACAACCTCTTTTATATTTTACAGTTCTGCTATATTTTCTTTTGGCTATGCTGCTTTTTCCTCATGCATTTGGCAACAAGTTGCTATATTCCAATT
>NZ_JAPQKZ010000069.1:0-21804 GCF_027257075.1 Bacteroides sp. LFL-34
GGATTGAAAATAAACTCAATAATCGACCTCGTAAAAGACTTGGATACCTCACGCCAAACGAAAAATTTAAACAAATTATTAATCAGAATTCTGTTGCATTTGCAAGTTGAATTCAGCTCCTTCCGAGTTGATATACTTTGTATATTTACCATCCACATCATATATTTCCGCCAATGGGGAACTGGTAATAAAATCATTAAAGTTACCATCCTCACGATCCTGTTTAGTCATCGCATAAGAAGAATTGATGCCAAAACTAATCCACTTTGATATTTCAAAGTCCAGATTCAACCTTAAAGAAAACTTCTGGTATCCCGATCCGGTAACCACCATTCCCTGTTGGTCAAAATAGTTGGCACCTGCCGATACTTTGATTTTCTCTGTTCCTCCACGTACACTGACATCATAATTATGGTAAATTGCATTTCTGAACATTTCTTTTTCCCAGTCGATAAACTTTCCGCTGGCCCATACCCGCTGCATAACCTCGTCTTCCAATGCCTCGGCTATCGAAATCTCACGTGCATCAACAATTCCCTTATCATGTGCCTTCGCTTCACGGCGAAGCTGCATATACTCTTCGGGAGAATAGAAATCAAAATTCCTCCAGAGAGACTGGATACCCAGATAACCATTATAACTGACTTCCACCTTTCCGGCTTTACCGCGCTTGGTAGTTACCAATACCACACCGTCACTGGCACGTGCCCCATAAATAGCCTGCGACGCAGCATCCTTCAGAATTTCAACCGACTCAATATCGTCCGCACTCAACGTGCTAAACTCCGTTGCACTAGAAGGAGAACCATTTATGATATATAAAGGAGCATTGTCCGCACTGATAGAACGGGAACCGCGAATAGTGATCGAAGGAGTCGATCCCGGACGTCCGGAACTACTCGTTACATTCACACCTGCGGCACGTCCACGCAGCATATCAGCCACATTGCCGGCAGGAAAGGTTTTCATTTCATCCGCTTTGACCGAGGCTACCGAAGTTGCCACGTCACTTTTACGCTGAACGCCATAGCCGACAACGACTAATTCATCGAGCATTTTCGACTCTTCTACCATATCCACATTCAGTACCGTTTTCGTACCGACACGTATCTTCTGTTCCTTATATCCTATACAAGAGAAAACAAGGGTAGATTTTGCAGATACGCTGATTGAATATTTTCCATTTACATCCGTCACTGTACCGTTAGTAGTCCCCTCCTCCATAATATTAGCTCCGGGGATTGGTCCAAGTGCGTCTGTCACAACTCCAGAAACTCTGACGTTTTGAGCACTAACCTCTAAAGAGATAAGAAAGGCTGTCAGGAACACAGCCCATTTAATTACGATGTTTTTCATACTATGTAATAATTTGAATGATTACAGTGCAAAAATCCAAATAATTAGTGATTTCGAATAATAGAATCGTCCGTATAAAAGTTCAAATAGTACAATTCTCACCAGGAGACAAATACATAAGACGCTATATATTAAGCGTTTGTGTATTTCCTCCGGTAAGCAGCCGGAGTAATATCATAAGCATTCTTAAAACATCGGATAAAATAACTTGGATTAGAAAAACCGTAATCAAATGCTATATCAGCAATCAGGGCATTGGGATCATTGATTAATTTTTCTGTTGCCTTTTTCAGTCTCAAAGATAAAATAAAGTCATTCGGGGTCTGTCCGGTCAATGCTTTCAGTTTGGTGAAAAGCAAAGTTCTGCTCATGCACATCTCACGTGCAAAAGTGGCTACGTCAAAGTCTGCGTTATCAATATAAGATTCCACAATCGCGGTAGCATCCATCAGCATCTTTTTATCGATCGGATTAAACGGAAGGTCTTCCACTTTAGGTTCATCATTCCGGGCAAACCGCTGCTGGAGCAGTTTACGAGTCTGGATGATATTGTTGCAACGGGCCACCAATATCTTGATATTGAAAGGTTTGGAGATATAATCATCCGCTCCCGTCTGCAAGCCCTCTAAGGTATGTTCTTCCCGGTTGCGGGCAGTCAGCAATACCACAGGAATATGGCTGGTCTGCAAATTGCTTTTCAACTTCTCGCACATCTCCAGGCCGGACATAACAGGCATCATAATATCACTCACAATCATCTGTGGTTGTAGTGAAGAAGCCTGCTCCAATCCTTCCTGCCCGTCGGCAGCCGTATATACATCATATATTTGTTCAAAAATCTGTGCCAACACCTTACGCATCTCCGGGTTATCCTCCACAATCAGTATTTTCACCGTTTTATCCGGCTTCACCATTTCCGAGATTTCTTGAGGCTCTATTACATAATGTCCGGCAACGCGTTCATCTGCAGAGGAAGATGCTTCCACATTCACATTTGCATCCCGGTGAAGAGTAACGATAAAAGACGTTATTCCATTCGGCTCACTTTCCACTCCGATAGTTCCCTGATGCAATTCCACAATTCCTTTCGCCATTGCCAACCCGATACCCGATCCTTTGACTGTCTGTGTAGTTGTTGCCGAGTCATCCTGCCAAAACCGTTCAAATACATGTTTGATCTTGGACTTTTCGATACCGACACCTAGATTATTGACTGAAATCACAATGTCATTCTCTCCTTCCGCTACCAATTCTACAGAAATCCAGTCACCGGGCTTCGTATATTTAAAAGCATTGGACAATAGATTATAGAATACTTTCTCTATCTGCGTCTTGTCAATATACAAATCCGCTTCTTTGAAAGTGGAAGAAAAGCGGAGATCGATCTTATTCAGCTGCGCATAACTATAGAAAGAACAACAAATCTCCTCTATCACCGCAACAATATTCTCTTTGGAAATTTTCAATTTCAGATATCCCTGATCCTGCTTACGGATATCAATCACTTCATCCACCAGATTATTCATCCGGCGGGAGTTCTTATAAATCTCCAAAATTTTATTATACACCTCGGGGATCATGTCTTTATGCATCAGGAGCATCTCAAGCTGACTGGATATAAGCGTTAACGGAGTACGGAACTCATGCGATACATTGGTAAAGAAACGTAGTTTGGACTGATTCACATTTTCGATATACTCTTTTTCCCGTTTCTCGGCCAATAGAGAATGTTGCAAGGTTTTCCGTATCCAGAACATACGGATAATATAACCTGCAATAAGGATACCTGCCAATATCATCAGCAAAATAAACCATGCTCGTTGATAAACGGGCGCCTCCACTATCAGCTCAAAACTGGCAGAAGGTGCTTCCTGGTCGTGAATGCGCAACTGGTCGCCACGAACATGAAAAGTATAACGCCCCGGATGAAGATTGGTATAAGTAACCATCGTATTATCTCCCGCCTTCATATATTCGTTATCAAATCCTTCAAGTTTATATTCCAGACCGATATTGGAAATATTATTCAGGGTATTGCTCGCTATCTCAAAAGTGACGGAAGAATACCTGGGCGGCAATACTAATTGATGTTCATACAATACCGTTTCCTTGATAAGTCCCAACGAATCAAGTGGTTGTATTTCCGTATTATCCACAAGCACTCGTTTTACGAACACATTATAATCCACAGACTGCTTGTTCAGTTTCTCCTGGGCTATGGAAACGATACCTGCTAGTCCACAGACATAAATATCGTGGTCGGACGTAATGTACAGCCCTCCGTCATTCACGTTATTCAAGGGAAAATCACTCTGCCTGTTATAGTTCTCGAATGTGGTAGTGGCTAGATTGAATTTAGAGAAACCGCCATTCGTTGCCACATAAATGGAACCGTCCAGCGGACTCTCTACCAATCCGGTGATAAATCCATTCTCCAATCCCTGCTTCGCTCCGTATCCTACAAAGGTGTCTTTCTTCTTATCGAATAGATAAATTCCCGATCCCGTCGATCCCAGCCATATACGTCCTTTTCTATCACATAGAATATGATTAATGTGATGCTGTGCCGTGCTCTGCGCTATTTGGGAGAAAGGATAACTACGGGAAGTACCCGCTTTCAAATTGACCCGTATCAAATCAAAAGAAGTGGTCAGCCATAAATCCCCTTCTTTATCAAACGTCATATCCCAAACCTGCGACAAATGTCTGGAAGCTAAAGAAGGATGTTCGAAATGATGCAACCGGAGATGTTTTTTATCCAATACAAGCAGCCCACCCTTGGCTGCTATCAATAAGGAATCATGACCGGCAAACTCTATCATTTTTACCAGATTATAGGCCCTGTCGACTGTTTTTCCTTCCGGAGTATCGATATTTTCCGTAATAGATTCTATATGTCCGGTCGACAGGTTAATCCGATTGATGCCCTGATAAAGCGAAGCTACCCAAAGATAATCCGGTTCTTTCTCATAATACAAAGACTTCACAATCTTAAAAGACAGCTCTTGAGCATATAAATGTTTAAGCGGAAAAAAGCGTTTGGCATATTTATCATAGTAGTTCAATCCACTTCCTTCACTTGCAAACCAGATCCGCCCGGAACAGTCTTCGGCAATGGAACTGATGATATAGGAATTCAAATGCCCGCCAACAGCCGTAGACGAACGGTAAAAGTGATAAGCATCATTCGCTACATTATAATATTGTATTCCCTGATAGAAAGTGCCCAGCCATAAAGTTCCCGAAGTGTCGTAATGCATCGAAATGATGGAACGTATATCGGCTGCCTCCACATTCAAGTCATATTCATAATCCGTAAACTCTCCGGTAGAGAGATTTAAAGTCTGCAAACCGGCGTAAGTTCCGATATACAGAAGACTATCATTGGCTTGTGTCACATGACGCACATTATCATGGTTGATTGTATTATCAGCCACTTTATTATATCTGTAATGAGTAAGCTCCCCATTTGCCTCCAACCGGGTAAGTCCCCGATTTCTGGTAGCTATCCAGATGCTCCCGTCTCTGTCTTCCGTAATCGAATTAACAGCCCCCACATCAATATGACGGGTGATATGAGCAGCCTGATCGATACAGTAAATACCCTTGGAAGAAGTACCCACCACCACGGTTTGATTCTGACGAACCATTAGACTGTTCATCAATATATCCTCTCCGTCCGAAGGGAATGAAAAGAATAACTCGGGCACTTGGTTGAGATCACGATAACGGTAGATTTCTTTTCCGGTAGCTATCCACAATGCGTCGTGCGCATAGCAGATTCCTGCAACTTCTCCTTCACGCAACACCTTAAAGCGGTTCAAACGCATGTCATAAAGAGTCACACTCTGCAAACTACGGATAAAAAGCAATCCTTCCTTGTTTCCGCAAACCTGCCGGATATTATTTATATTGATTGAATAGGGATTGGCGTTATCCGGTTTGAAGACTTCAAATTTACGACCGTCAAAGCGGTTCAGTCCGTCTTGAGTACCAATCCATAAAAATCCGAATTCATCCTGATAGAAACAATTGACCGTTTGATGCGAAAGTCCTTGCCTCACGTCTTTAAAACGCATATTGATATCCTTTGTCACATTTGCCATGCAACAAAGTCCCGATATAAACAGGCAATAAATAACAAGAAAGTTAGCTTTGGTCATCTGTGTTTTTCGATAATTCGGATACAATATTCGGGAAAATCCAAGATATATGCAAGTGTTTATGCAAAAACCTGATTGACTATTGCCTGTTAATTATTCCTCAGACTGCGTATAACTAATCTCCCGATCGAATAAAATTAGTCGTCTGACAGTTGATTCTTTTTCGTCTGACAGTTGTCAGACGAAAGTTCAACAGTAGTCAGACGCAAGTTTAACAACTGTCAGACGATTAATTTTATGCATAAACAAGATTAGTATCCTCTTCACTAAGAAATAGTTTTTAGCATACGAAAGATTAAATTATACTACCAACCGCCTAAACGCTTGTTTATCATTGGTGAACTGCGTACTTTTGCACGCCATTAAAAAAAGCAAAACAATGACTAACAAAACCAAAGGTTTTATCTATGGAGCGATTGCCGCTGCGAGCTACGGTATGAATCCTCTTTTTGCACTTCCGCTCTATGCAGCCGGAATGAGTGTCGATACCGTTTTATTCTACCGGTACTTCTTTGCGACAATCGTATTGGGTATTCTGATGAAAATGCAGCATCAGTCTTTTGCACTTCATAAGGCAGACGTTTTGCCCTTAGTCATTATGGGATTGTTATTCTCTTTTTCATCACTGCTTTTGTTTATGAGCTATAATTATATGGATGCCGGAATTGCTTCAACGATTCTGTTTGTTTATCCGGTGATGGTAGCTGTCATTATGGGAATATTCTTCAAGGAAAAGATTTCCGCCATTACCGTTTTCTCCATCCTGCTGGCACTTTCAGGCATTGCCTTGCTTTATCAGGGAGACGGCAACAAACCGCTATCGACTTTGGGAATTATCTTTGTTCTGTTGTCTTCTCTCTCTTATGCTATATATATAGTAGGTGTAAACCGTTCGACATTGAAAAACCTGCCGACCACGAAACTTACCTTCTATGCCATTTTGTTCGGACTATCGGTTTATATCGTCCGTTTAAATTTCTGTACGGAACTGCAAGTAATACCGTCTGCCTGGCTCTGGGCCGATGTATTATCACTCGCCATCCTGCCAACTGCCGTATCACTGGTCTGTACCGCACTGGCCATCCATTATATAGGCTCTACACCAACGGCAATATTGGGTGCTTTGGAACCGGTGACAGCTTTATTCTTCGGTGTTCTCCTGTTTCACGAAAAACTGACTCCCCGCTTAATGATGGGTATTTTAATGATTATCACCGCCGTTACCCTGATTATCATTGGCAAGTCACTCATAAAAAAGATGGGTATGCTGTTGCAGATGAACAAAAAATAATATACTTTTGCTACTTAATCAATCAAAATGCAATTTTAAATCTCAAAAAATATGGTAGACGTAAAGACTTGCCTTGACAATGCACAAGAAAAGATGGATATGGCCATCATGTATCTGGAAGAAGCACTGGCACATATCCGCGCCGGAAAAGCGAGTGCACGCTTATTAGATGGTATCCGCGTAGATTCTTACGGAAGTATGGTACCTATCAGCAATGTAGCAGCAATTACTACTCCGGACGCCCGCAGTATCGTAATCAAGCCTTGGGATAAAAGCATGTTCCGTGTCATCGAAAAAGCAATCATCGACTCTGACCTCGGTATCATGCCCGAAAACAATGGAGAAATGATCCGTATCGGCATCCCTCCCCTGACGGAAGAACGTCGTAAACAACTGGCAAAACAGTGTAAAGGAGAAGGCGAAACGGCTAAAGTAAGCGTACGCAACGCGCGTCGTGACGGCATCGACGCACTGAAAAAGGCCGTAAAAGACGGATTGGCAGAAGACGAGCAGAAGAATGCGGAAGCCAAACTGCAAAAAATCCATGATAAGTATATCAAACAAATCGATGATATGCTGGCTGAAAAGGATAAAGAAATTATGACCGTCTAAAAAATAATGAAGAATTAAGAATGAAGAATGAGGAATTATAATGCTGTATTATTCAGTTGAAACACAGCCTGAATTCTTCATTCTTCATTTTTAATTTATAATTTATATGAAAGGATTAGTAATCAAAAACACGGGTAGTTGGTATCAGGTGAAAACCGATGACGGACAATCTATTGAATGTAAAATCAAAGGGAATTTCCGGTTGAAGGGGATTCGCAGTACTAATCCTGTTGCAGTGGGTGATCGTGTCCGGATTATACTTAATCAGGAAGGCACTGCTTTTATCAGTGAAATAGAAGATAGAAAGAACTACATCATCCGCCGCTCGTCCAATCTTTCCAAACAATCTCATATCCTTGCTGCCAATCTCGACCAGTGTATGCTGGTGGTAACCATCAATTATCCGGAAACTTCCACTATTTTTATTGATCGCTTTCTTGCATCCGCAGAGGCCTATCGCGTCCCTGTAAAACTGGTATTTAATAAGGTAGATGCTTACGACGAAGATGAACTCCGCTATCTGGACGCACTTATCAACTTATACACACAAATCGGCTACCCTTGCTTCAAAGTTTCCGCAAAGAGCGGCACTGGAGTGGCTGAAATCAAAAAAGCACTGGAAGGCAAGATTACTTTATTTTCCGGACATTCGGGAGTCGGCAAATCGACTCTTATCAATTCCATACTGCCGGGCATAGCAGCCAAGACCGGCGAAATTTCTTCTTACCACAACAAAGGAATGCATACTACTACTTTCTCCGAAATGTTCCCTGTGGAAGGAGATGGCTATATCATCGATACTCCGGGTATCAAGGGCTTCGGCACATTCGATATGGAAGAAGAAGAGATCGGACATTATTTTCCCGAAATATTCAAAACCTCCGCCGACTGCAAATATGGCAACTGTACACATCGTCATGAACCGGGATGTGCCGTACGCAAAGCAGTGGAAGAGCACCTCATCAGCGAATCCCGTTATACCTCTTATCTCAATATGTTGGAAGATAAAGAGGAAGGAAAATATCGGGCTGCTTATTAGAAAAAATGCGAGCAGCGTGCTTATAAAACCAATGCTGTTCACACTTATAGTTATAATAGTACACACAAAAAAACAATATGAAAAAAATCTTAGTTTTATTATGTTTCATTTTATACATAATTTCCGCACATGCACAATATTGCAGTATTAAAAAAGGAAGAACTGCTTACTATGTAACAACCGAAGTAAAGGAAGGAAAAACACTGAAAGATACTATGTGCATCGCAGACGTGGTTGATAAAGGTGATCGCTTAATCATAAGAGAAGATGCTTTCGGAGAGCACTATGATTCTCTAAGTATAAAAAGTGGTATCAACAGGTTATTCTATATTTATCATAAGAGTCAAGATATGACCGAAGTTATCCTTTTGGATGGTAAATCAGAATATGAATATCAGAAATATTCTAAGAACATATATGCAGAAGGACGAATTAGCATACCTTTAAAGGATCATGTTCAGAATGGAGATGATATACCACAGTGTAATTTCTTGCAAAAATCAGGACCAATGACTATGAAAGCTTCTCTAAAAGGAAAATATAAAGGACGTGAAACCATACATACTCCTGCGGGAGATTTTGATTGCATTAAAATCTACACGGAACAAAAAGGAAAAGTCATGTTCATTTCAGAAACCGAATATTCAATAGATTGGTATGCCAAAAATATTGGGCTGGTAAAATCAGAAACTATCACTAAAAAAGGGAAAGTCATATCAACCACCCTTCTATATGCCATAAAAGAATAGTTCCCTTAAGTGTATGAGCTTATTAAATTGAAAAAGATGCATTAACTTTTTTTCTATCATTTACAGATTAAACCTTTCCAGTCAGGGAAAGTCTAATCTTCAAAGATTATATTATAATTGCCATATACAATACTAAACCATGAATAAGAAGACTAAATGGGGCATCATTATTCTTGTTGGTGCCGGGATTATCGGTGGAGGAATCTACTCACAATTACCGAAAAAAAACGACGAACTAGCAGCCGCCGACAAAGTGATGGGCGGTAATAAAAAAAGAGGGAAACAAGTTTTAAATGTAAATGCCAAGGTCATAAAACCGCAATCTCTGACAGATGAATTCACCACTACCGGTGTACTTCTGCCCGATGAAGAAGTGGATTTGTCTTTCGAAACGTCGGGAAAGATTGTAGAAATCAACTTTGAAGAAGGAACAGCCGTAAAGAAAGGCCAATTACTAGCCAAAGTGAATGACAGACAGTTGCAGGCACAATTGCAAAGGTTGATTTCGCAATTGAAACTGGCAGAAGACCGTGTATTCCGCCAGGATGCTTTATTGAAACGGGATGCTGTCAGTAAAGAAGCCTACGAACAGGTGAAAACGGATTTAGCAACTCTGAATGCCGATATAGAAATTATCAAAGCTAATATTGAACTGACAGAGCTACGTGCTCCGTTTGACGGAGTGATCGGACTTCGCCAAGTCAGTATCGGTACGTATGCGTCTCCGACCACAGTCGTTGCCAAGCTGACAAAAATCGCTCCACTGAAGGTTGAATTTTCCGTTCCGGAACGTTATGCCAAGCAAATCAAAAAGGGTACCAATCTCAATTTCAGCGTTGAAGGAACATTGGATGCTTTTGGCGCACAGGTATACGCTGTAGAATCTGCCATCGATCCGAATCTGCATCAATTTACCGCCCGTGCATTATACCCGAATGTCAATCGCACCCTACTTCCCGGCCGTTATGCCAGTGTACTGTTGAAAAAGGATGAAATACCTAATGCAATAGCCATCCCAACGGAAGCAATTGTGCCGGAAATGGGTAAAGATAAAGTCTATCTGTATAAATCAGGAAAGGCCGAACCGGTGGATATCATTACTGGTATCCGCACCGCATCTGAAGTGCAAGTGATTAGAGGATTGCACGTAGGAGACACAATCATCACTTCAGGAACATTGCAACTCCGTACCGGACTCGCCGTAACACTTGACAATATTGAAGAATGAGAATTTATGATTTATGAATTCTGATTTATGATTTATAAGCCAAATAATTTATGATTTATAAGTCAGCAAAATACAGCAAACATTCAGAAATCAGAAATCATAATTCAAAAATCAGAAATCTTCAATCCATAACTCAGAAATCATAATTCAGAAATCAGAAATCATAAATCAATGAACATCTCCGAATTAAGTATACGTCGCCCGGTATTAGCCACAGTATTAACGATTATTATCCTCCTTTTCGGATTCATCGGATACAACTATTTGGGTGTCCGCGAATATCCGTCGGTAGATAATCCGATTATTTCTGTCAGCTGCTCTTATCCGGGAGCTAATGCCGACGTTATCGAAAACCAGATAACTGAACCGTTGGAACAGAATATCAACGGTATTCCCGGTATCCGTTCTTTGTCCAGTGTGAGCCAACAGGGGCAAAGCCGTATTACAGTAGAATTTGAATTGTCCGTCGATCTGGAAACAGCGGCCAACGACGTACGTGACAAGGTTTCACGTGCCCAACGTTATCTGCCTCGCGACTGTGACCCACCGACAGTTTCAAAAGCAGATGCCGATGCCATGCCTATCTTGATGGTTGCTCTTCAGAGTGACAAACGTTCTCTGTTGGAATTAAGTGAAATAGCGGATCTGACTGTGAAAGAACAATTACAGACTATTTCTGATGTAAGTAGTGTATCTATCTGGGGAGAGAAGCGTTACTCCATGCGCCTTTGGCTCGACCCGGTAAAGATGGCAGGTTACGGTATCACTCCCGTCGATGTTAAAAACGCTGTAGATAACGAAAATGTGGAACTTCCTTCAGGTAGTATCGAAGGAAATACCACCGAGTTGACGATCCGTACACTAGGATTGATGCATACCGCAGATGAATTCAATGACTTGATTGTCAAAGAAGAGAATAACCGTATTGTACGATTCAGTGATATCGGACGTGCTGAACTGGGGCCGGCTGATATTAAGAGTTATATGAAGATGAACGGCGTTCCTATGGTGGGTGTCGTAGTCATTCCACAGCCGGGAGCCAACCATATTGAGATTGCGGATGCGGTATACCAGCGTATGGAGCAGATGAAAAAGGACTTGCCGGAAGACGTACACTATAACTACGGTTTTGATAATACCAAGTTTATCCGTGCGTCTATCAATGAGGTAAAGTCAACAGTGTATGAGGCTTTTGTACTCGTAATCATCATTATCTTCCTCTTCCTGCGTGACTGGCGCGTTACATTGGTGCCTTGTATCGTAATTCCTGTCTCCCTCATCGGTGCATTCTTCGTCATGTATCTGGCAGGATTCTCCATCAATGTGCTTTCCATGCTCGCCATCGTACTATCGGTGGGACTGGTGGTAGATGACGCCATCGTTATGACAGAGAATATCTACATCCGTATAGAGAAAGGAATGGCCCCGAAAGAAGCGGGAATAGAAGGAGCCAAAGAAATTTTCTTTGCCGTTATTTCCACCACTATTACGCTGGTAGCGGTATTCTTCCCTATCGTCTTTATGGATGGAATGACGGGACGATTATTCCGTGAGTTCAGTATCGTAATTTCGGGTTCGGTGATTATATCCTCATTTGCCGCATTGACTTTCACTCCGATGTTGGCAACGAAGTTACTCATTAAACGAGAAAAACAAAGTTGGTTCTATGCAAAAACAGAACCGTTCTTTGAAGGAATGAATCGGCTATACAGCCGTTCGCTTGCCGCTTTTCTTAGCAAACGCTGGATCGCTCTTCCATTTACTTTCATCACCATTTGCCTGATTGGTATTCTATGGAATGCAGTTCCTGCGGAAATGGCCCCACTTGAAGACCGTTCGCAAATCAGTATCAATACACGAGGAGCGGAAGGCGTCACCTATGAATATATCAGGGATTACACAGAAGACATCAATCAACTGGTAGACTCCATTCTGCCTGATGCAGAGGCTGTAACTGCCCGTGTATCCAGCGGTAGCGGAAACGTGCGCATCACGCTGAAGGATATGAATGAACGTAATTATACCCAGATGGATGTGGCAGAGAAAATATCAAAAGCGGTACAGAAGAAAACAATGGCGCGTTCATTCGTACAGCAGCAGTCTTCTTTCGGCGGACGTCGTGGAAGCATGCCTGTACAATATGTACTTCAGGCTACCAATTTGGAAAAGCTGGAAGAAGTGTTGCCCAAGTTTATGGCTAAAGTATATGAGAATCCTGTTTTCCAGATGGCGGACGTTGATTTGAAGTTCAGTAAACCGGAAGCTCGTATTCAGATCAACCGTGACAAGGCCAGTATTATGGGGGTAAGTACCAAAAACATTGCTCAAACGCTGCAATATGGATTAAGTGGACAGCGTATGGGATATTTCTATATGAACGGTAAACAATACGAAATTCTTGGTGAAATCAACCGCCAGCAACGAAATAAACCGGCCGACCTGAAAGCTATTTACGTCCGTAGCAGTAGCGGGGATATGATTCAGCTGGACAACTTGATTGAATTGGAAAGCGGTATTGCACCTCCAAAGTTGTATCGTTATAATCGTTTTGTGTCAGCTACCATCTCTGCGGGATTGGCAGACGGCAAAACAATCGGGCAAGGCTTGGATGAAATGGATAAGATTGCCAAAGAAACATTGGATGACACTTTCCGTACTGCCCTGTCGGGAGACTCGAAGGAATATCGTGAAAGTTCTTCCAGTCTGATGTTCGCCTTTATCCTGGCTATCCTTTTGATTTACCTGATTCTGGCAGCCCAGTTTGAAAGTTTCAAAGATCCATTGATTATCATGTTGACAGTGCCGCTGGCTATTGCCGGAGCTTTGGTCTTCATGTATTTCGGAGATATTACGATGAATATTTTCAGTCAGATCGGTATTATCATGCTGATCGGTCTGGTGGCGAAGAACGGTATTCTTATTGTAGAATTTGCCAATCAGAAACAGGAAGCCGGAGAGGATAAAATGAGCGCCATCAAAGATGCTGCCCTTCAACGCCTCCGTCCGATTCTGATGACAAGTGCCTCTACGGTTTTGGGACTTATCCCGCTGGCATTTGCCACCGGAGAAGGTTGTAACCAGCGTATTGCCATGGGTACGGCGGTAGTGGGTGGTATGGTCGTATCCACTCTGCTTACGATGTACATTGTACCGGCTATTTACAGTTACATTTCGACTAACCGAATCAAAAAACTACAAGAATGAAACAGAAAGGAATTTGCATGAAACGCATCATTTATATCACCATTGCATGTGCCTTCTTATCAGTCTCTTTTGCAAAGGCACAAGTTCTCACTCTCAAGGAGTGTCTGGAAGAAGGATTGCAAAACAATTACTCTTTACGTATCATCCATAACGAAGAGCAGATCAGCAAAAACAACGCAACGTTGGGAAATGCAGGTTACCTGCCTACACTGGACTTCTCTGCCGGATATACCGGAAACCTGGACAATATTGAGACCAAGGCGCGTGCTACCGGAGAAATAACAAAGAACAACGGAGTCTACGATCAGACAGTTAATGTCGGTCTTAACCTCAACTGGACTATTTTCGACGGATTCAATATCAGTACCACCTACAAACAGTTGAAAGAGCTGGAACGTCAGGGGGAAACCAACACGCGTATTGCCATTGAAGATTTTATCGCTGCCCTGACTTCCGAATACTATAATTTTATCCAGCAGAAGATTCGTCTGAAAAACTTTCATTATGCAATGTCACTTTCCAAAGAGCGCTTGCGCATAGCCGAGGCTAGTCACCTGGTCGGTAAGTTTTCAGGGCTGGATTATCAGCAGGCAAAGGTGGATTTCAATGCAGACAGTGCCCAATACATCAAACAACAGGAATTGCTACATTCTTCACGCATCCAGTTGAATGAACTGATGGCTAACAACAATGTCAATCAAAACATTATTATCAAAGACTCCACTATCGACGTACACAGCGACTTGCAATTTGATGATTTGTGGAATTCTACGTTAGCAACCAATGCTTCTTTGCTCAAGGCCGATCAAAACACAGTACTTGCCCAATTGGACTACAAGAAAATAAACTCACGCAACTATCCATATCTCAAATTAAATACCGGATATGGATATACGTTCAACAAGTATGACATCAATGCAAACAGCAGAAGAGGTGAACTGGGCTTCAATGCCGGAATAACTGTCGGTTTTAATATCTTCGACGGTAATCGTCGCCGCGAAAAGAGAAATGCAAGTCTGGCTTTCAAGAATCGTCGCCTGGAACGACAGGACTTGGAATTAGCACTTCGCTCTGATCTCAGTAACCTATGGCAAGCCTATCGCAACAATCTTCAATTGCTGAATCTGGAACGTCAAAACCTGATAACCGCCAAAGATAATCACGATATTGCCATGGACCGTTATATACAGGGAGACCTCTCCGGTTTTGAAGTGCGTGAAACACAAAAAAGTTTGTTAGATGCAGAGGAACGCATCCTCTCTGCTGAATATAATACGAAACTTTGCGAAATATCCCTGTTACAAATCAGCGGAAAGATTACGAAATATCTGGAATAAGGAAGTAGTTTCCATTTATTTTTTGATTGGGTTAATCTTCTTATCGGGAGGGTTAACCCAATTTTTACTCTATAAAAAACAGTTATTACATATCAGTATTTTTCTTTCTTCATACATTTGCATACTATAAAAACATTAAATAATAAAGCCATGAGAAAACCAGGTTTTTTCTTACTGCTACTTTTTATCCTGACAAACGCCTCAGCCCAAAAAGCAACAGACTACAGAAAACAACAAAATTACAAAGAATGGGTACACATCGCTCCTAAATTTGACGACGATTTCTTCAAGACGGAAGAAGCCCAACGCATTGGTGACAACGTGTTACTGTATCAGCAAATCACCGGAGGATGGCCAAAAAATATCTATATGCCGGCAGAACTGACAGAACAGGAATATAAAGCGGCACTAAAAGCCAAAGAGGATATCAACCAAAGCACAATCGACAACAATGCCACCACGACAGAAATAGAATATCTGGCACGACTTTATCTGGCTACACAGAAAGAGAAATATAAAGAAGGAGTGCTGAACGGTATTCAATATCTGCTCAAATCGCAGTATGAAAACGGAGGATGGCCTCAATTTTATCCACGTCCCAAAGGTTATTATGTACAAATCACCTACAATGACAATGCAATGGTAAGAGTCATGAATCAACTTCGGAGCATATACGAAAAGAAAGCTCCATATATTTTTCTTCCTGACAATATCTGCGAACAAGCACGCAATGCATTCAACAAAGGTATAGAGTGTATACTCAAAACGCAGGTGTGCCAAAATGGTGAATTAACAGTATGGTGCGCCCAACACGACCGTGTCACTTTGGAACCCTGCAAAGCACGTGCTTATGAACTTCCGTCACTAAGCGGACAAGAGTCGGACAATATTGTATTGCTGTTGATGTCACTTCCTAATCCATCCACAGACATTGTAAAATCCATAGAAGGAGCAATCAAATGGTTCCAAAAGTCTAAAATAAAAGGAATACAGAAGGAATATTTCACTAACGGTGAAGGTAAAAAAGACTATCGTATGGTTCCCTGTGAAGACTGTCCAACTCTCTGGGCACGTTTTTATGAACTGGAAACGAATCGGCCTTTTTTCTGCGACCGTGACGGCATTAAAAAATATGATATATCGGAAATCGGGCATGAGCGCCGGAATGGTTATAGTTGGTATAACAAAGATGGTAGTAAGGTATTGAAGAGATATGAAAAATGGAAAAAAGAACAGAACAAGTAATCACAAATGATGAAAGGCTGATATCTACACTACAAAAATAAATATCCGGAAAGTCTTTAAGTCCTCAAAAGATGAAATCCCCTCACTACATTGCAGAGTGAGGGGATTTTATAAATTCAGGGCATTTAGCCTCTTCTTAAAGTTTTATCCCAACAGGTTAAAACCGGTTATTTTGTGCAATTCCACGGTTTCAACTGTTTGAAGAAGTCATTACCCTTATCATCCACCAAGATAAATGCAGGGAAGTTTTCTACTTCAATTTTCCAGATGGCTTCCATACCCAATTCCGGATATTCCACACATTCGATGCTCTTGATGTTATTCTGTGCAAGGATAGCTGCCGGACCTCCGATAGAGCCAAGATAGAAACCACCATATTTCTTACAAGCATCTGTCACTTGCTGGCTACGGTTACCTTTTGCCAACATGACCATGCTGCCGCCATGACTTTGGAACAGTTCTACATAAGAGTCCATACGTCCTGCTGTAGTAGGACCCATAGAACCACAAGCCATGCCTTCCGGAGTTTTTGCCGGACCTGCATAATAAATAGGATGATCCTTAATATATTGTGGCAAGTCTTCGCCGCGATCCAAACGTTCTTTCAGTTTAGCATGGGCGATGTCACGACCTACGATGATCGTTCCGTTCAATGACAGACGAGTAGCTACCGGATATTTAGTCAGCTCTTTCAGGATTTCAGGCATCGGACGGTTCAGGTCGATCTTTACAACATCACCTTCACCTGCTTGACGCAGTTCTACAGGAATAAGTTCGCCCGGATTTGAATCCAGTTTCTCAATCCAGATACCTTCCTTATTGATTTTACATTTGATGTTACGGTCGGCAGAGCAAGATACTCCCAAGCCTACCGGACAAGAAGCACCGTGACGAGGCAAACGGATGATGCGTACGTCATGAGCAAGATATTTACCTCCGAATTGCGCGCCCAATCCAATTTTGTGAGCTTCTGCCAAAACTTCTTTTTCCAGTTCGATGTCGCGGAATGCACGGCCATATTCGTTTCCAGTAGTCGGCAAGTTATCATAGAAATGAGTAGAAGCCAGCTTCACTGTCAATAAGTTCTTTTCAGCAGAAGTTCCACCGATCACGAAAGCGATATGATAAGGAGGGCAAGCGGCTGTTCCCAATGTTTTCATTTTTTCAACCAGGAATGGAACCAGTGTACCGGGATTCAGGATCGCTTTTGTTTCCTGATACAAATATGTCTTGTTGGCAGAACCACCACCTTTTGTTACGCAAAGGAATTCGTATTCCATACCTTCGGTAGCTTCGATGTCAATCTGTGCAGGGAGGTTACATTTTGTATTTACCTCATCATACATATTCAAAGGCGCATTCTGTGAATAACGCAGGTTCTCTTCAGTGTATGTTTTATATACGCCCAGTGAAAGCGCTTCTTCATCAGAATATCCAGTCCATACCTGCTGTCCTTTTTCACCATGGATAATAGCAGTACCAGTGTCCTGACAGAAAGGAAGTACACCTTTTGAAGCAACTTCCGCGTTACGCAGGAAAGTCAATGCCACATACTTATCGTTTTCACTTGCTTCCGGATCACTCAGAATCTTAGCAACTTGTTCGTTGTGCGAACGACGAAGCATGAATGATACATCACGAAAAGCTGCATTAGCCATCGCAGTCAAACCTTCTTTCTCAATTTTCAGGATAGGATTTCCTTCAAACTCGCTTACTGATACATAGTCTTTTGTAAGCAGATAATACTCAGTTGTATCTTTTCCCTTTTCAAACATGGGCTGATACTTAAACGGAGGTGTTGCCATAAGTTTCTTATTTTATTACGTAATGTTAGTTAGTGTGGCAAAGGTAGTAATTAAGAATGAAGAATGGCGAATGATGAATGAAGAATTAAGAATGAATAACGGAGAAAAGCAGGAACAGCAAAAGACAATCATAAACAATAAACAACGAGCGGTAAACAAGCTATGCCATTCATTGACATCTGCCGTTCACCGCTCACTATTTTATTTACAGTTTGCTATTTATCATATCCTGTTTATCATCCACAGTTCGCCATCTGCCACTCCTATTATGATTCGATTGCTTCAATCCGTTTGATTAACTCGTTTCCAAGAGCTGTTTTATCTTCAATATGTTTCAAGACGGCAGTCACAAAGGTATTACTTTCGAAATCACCGCGTACTTGCTCAAAATCCTGCTTCATTTCGTCGTGGGAGCCGTCAGCACCAAATCCGGTCATGGAAGACAACGAAAATTCTTTCTTGGCATCCTCATATACCATCTTATCCAATCCGACAACAGCTTGCTGCCACGCTTTCACGATACCGATGATATCTTGTGCTGTAATCGTTTCCGGATTCAGGCCGTAGAATTCCTGAATCTTATGATAAGCCCATGTCCATTCATAGGTATAATAATTCTCGTGCATTTCTGCAAAGCTTGCATTGATGGATTTCAAACGATTGACTGTTCCATTCTCAATACCATCCAACAATCGGTCGATTTCACTCTTGGGAGCAATCAGTCCGGAAACATCCACCCATTCGCCAAGTCCGATTTCCGTGTCAGGTTTCAGTCGCTGACGGATTTCTTCATTGGTCTGGAAATTAATACCCTCCAATCGTTTTATGATGGAGTTTCCCAAGAACTTGTGAATGGCGATTTCATAAAAACGAATTCCGTTATTCAGAGAAGAGTTCTTGATTTTAGCACTCTGGTAGGAGTAGATCTCTGAAGTTTCACCGGATACACGTTTCAATTCTTTCAAAATGGAACGTCCTTTAAACATCTTCTGAATGGTATAAGGACTCAGCAGGTTATAATTGATATAATCCAGCCGGTTCGGATCTTTTCGCTTATCACGCTTTGGCCATTTCTGTGCGTCACGGATAGTACCTACACTTCTCAAATTAACTCCCGGAACCAGATAAGTGGTATTCCGCTGCTCTATCAGGTAAGAGAAAGGAAGATTGGAAGTATCGGCATGATTAACATGACGTCCCATTACCAAAGAGAAAGCCCCGACACGTGCCGGCCACAGGATATATGAATCGGAAGTGGTCTTCGCTCCTCTCTCCATCGTTCCCTGATGGATAGGACCTAACTTATACATGTGATTACTCTGATTGGACCCCGAACCCGCATTCATAAACGAGAACATACCGGCAATCAATAAAGTAGATTTATGGTGTGTCACAGTGAAAGGACCTGCAAAAATAGCACATGCCTCACCGTTCTCTCCCTGACAATTACTGAAGAATAAAGAATCGGAAGCGGAATAATTGTGTCCCAGTTTACAGGATTGTCCGACGAAACAACGAGTCAACATCGTGCCGTCATCCACTTTAGAGCCGGAAGAGATGATAAAGTCATCACAGATTACACCATGTCCGATATGTACAGGTGCCGTCACATTACTATTGACGCTGCCATTGGATAAGCGGCAGGTCCCACAGATATGGCAGTAATCACCAATCCGGACATTCTTGATCGAGCCCGTATTGAGAATCATCACATGATTGCCAATACTGCCGACAGCAGAAGCATGTTTATTGGAATAATAATCCGCAATAGATTTCATACGGTTTATCAGCTCGGGACGATGGCGGTACAGTGCAAGAATATATGCCTGGTGCGCAGACAATTTATCGTTCATCAACACCTCACGGCCTCCTGTTTCATTCAAGACAGCCACTTCTACCCCATTACCAAAAGTGCTTAACCTATCCACTAAAATAATATCTACATTCTCAATGAAGGTGTCACTGCCAATCTCATAATTAGCAATATAGTTCTGTATATTCTCAATACAGCAGTTATCGCCCACCGACACATTGTGCAACGTCACATGACGTAATCCCGAATGTTTCTTGATTCCCCCCGGCAATGTAAATTCAGCTTCGAATACCCCCAGTTTTACTTCACCCGAGAAACGGGTATGATGGACGTACTCACAATTAAAACCCTCTGCCACTGATACATTTCCCCAATCATCGGCCAGACATGACTGGCTCTTCAACTGAAGTATCTCATCTTCAGTCAATCTACGATAGTCTTTCATCTTAATAATGTGTTAATGTGCCCATATGCCAATGTGCCAATTCTGATGCAGTATGCGCAACCAATTGGCACATCAGCACATTAGCATATTGATTATTCTTCCTCTTCTTCGTAGGTCTGATAAAGAAAATCGTTATAGGGATATTTCTGAACGTGTAATTCTTTCACTCGCTGATAAACTACATTTTTCAGTTCGTCTATATTGATTCGTTCGCGGGCGGAAATAAAGAGGCAGTTATCCTCCATTTTTGCCATCCACGTCTTCATCAGTTCTTCGAGTGTTAAGTTTTCCTTTGTTCGGGGGGTAAGGTCGTCCGGCGCTTTCTCCACGTAGGTGTAAGCGTCTATTTTATTAAATACAAGTATCATAGGTTTGCCACTGCCTCCAATCTCTGCCAGGGTCTTGTTCACCACCTCAATCTGTTCCTCAAATCCGGGGTGGGAAATATCGACTACGTGCACAAGCAAATCTGCTTCACGTACCTCATCCAGGGTAGATTTAAAAGATTCTACCAAGTCGGTAGGTAACTTGCGAATAAACCCTACTGTATCTGACAACAGGAACGGTAGATTATCGATAATCACTTTGCGCACAGTAGTGTCTAAAGTAGCGAACAGTTTGTTTTCCGCAAACACTTCACTCTTGGAGAGAAGATTCATCATGGTTGATTTTCCCACATTGGTATAACCAACCAGTGCAACACGTATCATGCGTCCGCGATTCTTGCGTTGGGTAGCTTTCTGCTTGTCAATCTCCGCCAGACGTTCTTTCAGCAATGACATACGGTTCAGGATGATACGGCGGTCCATCTCAAGCTGTGTTTCACCCGGACCACGAAGTCCCACGGAACCTTTGCCACCACCGGCACCGGAACCACCTCCCTGGCGTTCCAAGTGAGTCCAAAGCCGCTGCAAACGCGGCAACATATATTTATACTGTGCCAGTTCTACCTGTGTCTTCGCATTGGCTGTCTGCGCACGCATGGCAAATATATCAAGAATCAGTGAAGTACGGTCCAGTATCTTCACTTTCAGTTCAGCTTCAATATTACGAATCTGTTTCGCAGAAAGCTCATCATCAAAGATGACCATTCCTACTTCACGTTCTGCTTCCTCTTCGTCATGGATATATTGTCTGATTTCTTCCAACTTTCCTTTTCCAACATAAGTCACAGAGTTAGCCGTCGGCAACTTCTGTGTAAATCGTTTCACAACTTCCGCCCCAGCCGTCTCGGCAAGGAAAGCCAGTTCATCCAGATACTCGTTTGTTTTACGCTCATCCTGCGTCTGTGTGATGAGTCCTACAAGCACTGCTGTTTCTACTTTGGCTTCGGATATTACAAATTCTTTCATTCTTTACTTCTATTATATATAATAATGTGGGCGCAAATATAACAAAAAAAGAGGTTGTGTCAAAACGTTGGCACAACCTCTTTTATATTTTACAGTTCTGCTATATTTTCTTTTGGCTATGCTGCTTTTTCCTCATGCATTTGGCAACAAGTTGCTATATTCCAA
>NZ_JAPQKZ010000070.1:0-20122 GCF_027257075.1 Bacteroides sp. LFL-34
ATGTGGTGTCTTTAAAGTTACTAAAAAGCAAACATATCTACAACTTTTAATAGGATTAAGAAAGAAGAAGACAGTTGAAATAAAAAAGAGATTACCACCAAATTTGACGAAGAACCCTTTTTAAATCTTTAGTGAAATATTGTGAGATCATATTTCGGCTCAAATCAGTGCAGGAATGAATCTAATTTTAGGGATATGGCTGTGCTAAACCAAATCCTCCAAGAATTACAATTGAGTCGGCTTGTTGAATATACATAACTTCCAGCATTTATTTCCATATTTCCACCACATTTAAAAAAATATGTATATCTTTGTCATACGGTTTCTGCTCATCAGCGTGATGAAATTAGTAGAAAGCGGTATATATTACTAAATGGAATATGTAATGTATTGTCTCTCCCACTCGAAACTTAGCAATTTCATATAGAGGAGAGATGATTCAACAGATATTCCACGCGAACGGCTTTATATCAACATATCCGTTGGAGATGTGTTATATATAAACGATTGGCGTGGATGTCTGTTGTTATCATTGTCTTTCTATAGGGTATGCTAAGACCTCGAGTGGAGATAATGGTGCAACAGCATTCACGTCTTTTTTGTGTCCGGTCGGTTATGATTACCCCTAAAAGTCTAACCTAAACAATTCCCCGTCCGCCCGAAATACAGAAAACGTGAATGCCCGTTGCTCCACATAAACAAAATAATACTCCATTTTTATTGTGGAACACATTAAAACAAAAGCATTATGCCAAAATGGATTAGCGTCGAAGAAGCGGCTGCCAAGTATGGAATCAACAAAGAAGTAATCTGGCTTTGGGCGGATATGAAAAGATTCCCGATGTCGTATGAGAAAGGTATCACCACTGTTGATGAAGAAAGCCTTATCGGATTCCTGCATCAGAATAAGGATCGAGTTACAGCCGAGTATATCGACACATTGGAAGACCTATGTATTGAAAAAGCAAATATCTGTAACTTATATGCTGAAATTATTGGCTATCAAGACAAAGAACTCTTGTATCAAAGAGAGCAAATAGCTCGAATGAAAGAGATACAAACAGCTATGAAAAGGCAAAACAGCCGGCTCCGGGATTGTGAGAAAGTGTTCACGAAATATGAAGAGAACTTTAGTTCCTGCTGGGTTGGAAGAATCTGCGCTCACTTAAGGCGACTGATACGGTTGATACGACGGTAAATACCATTCTATCTCCTTTTAAATAAAGAATAACCGATACCGTTGAACGGAAATGTCTAAAAGTACTCTTGAATAGAAAATTTAAAGATGCCCATGAATAGATATATTTAAAGATACCCCTAAATAGAAATGTTTAAAAATACTAGAAATATACTGTAGTAAGATTTTTTATCCATTCGTTTTATATTCTTAACTCCGAAAAATTCGTAAGTGTAGATAAACCAACTACTTTTGGCTCTCGAATTTGCAGCATTTTTGAATGTCTTGCGTCTAATAAACATAAACTAATATATTTCTAGTCATGAAACACAGACTGTTACTACTAATTCTATTCGTATTCGCTACCTCCGTGGCGGGGTGGGCACAAAAATCCACAGCTCCTTCTTATACAGTCAAAGGAGTACTTATTGATTCTTTAACACAAGAGGGAGAACCGTATGCTACCATCAAAATAGCAAAGAAAAATGCTCCGGATAAAGCAGTCAAGATGGCGGTGACTGGGGCGAATGGTAAATTTCAGGAGAAACTGAATGTCGCTGCGGGTAATTACATCATCACTATTTCTTCGATTGGTAAAGCGCCGATAGTAAAGGAATTTACTCTAAAACCGTCCGTGAAGGAGGTTGACTTGGGCACAATGATTTCTTCAGAGGCCAATAACGTATTGAAAGGAGTGGAGGTAGTTGCACAAAAACCTTTGGTAAAGGTAGATGTGGATAAGATTGAATATAATATTGAAGATGACCCGGACTCAAAATCGAACAGTATATTGGAGATGCTTCGGAAAGTGCCTTTGGTAACGGTGGATGGAGAAGACAATGTACAAGTAAACGGCAGTAGCAGTTTCAAGATACATGTAAATGGAAAGCCCAATAATATGATGAGTAATAATCCGAAGGAAGTACTGAAAAGTATGCCGGCAAACACGATCAAATATATTGAGGTGATAACTTCACCGGGAGCTAAATATGATGCGGAAGGTATCGGAGGTATTCTGAATATCGTCACAGTAGGTTCCGGATTTGAAGGATACACGGCTACTTTCAGAGGAAATGCTAATAATAACGGAGTAGGTGCCGGCACTTACGCAATGGTGAAACAAGGTAAACTGACTGTTTCTGCCAACTATAACTACAATTATAATAATAGCCCGCGCAGCTATTCCGACAGTTATCGCGAAAACTACGAACCGGATAAAGAGAATGAAAAATATCTGGAATCGGAAAGTAGCTCCAAGTCGAAAGGGAATTTCCAGTATGGCAATTTGGAAGCCAGTTACGAGATTGATACGTTGAGGTTGCTGACCGTGGCTTTCGGAATGTACGGTAGCAGTGACAAAAGTAACAGTGGCGGAAATACGATTATGCACGGAGCTGATCGACAGGATTTTGCGTACCGTTATAGAACCGACAATCATGGAAAAGGGTCATGGTATTCTATCAACGGAAATATAGACTATCAACGTACTTCCCGAAAAAATAAAGAACGGATGATTACGTTTTCTTATAAAATCAATTCCCAACCCCAAACGAATGATTCATATAATACTTATCTGGACATCGAGCCTGATGAGAATAAACTGGATATCATTAAAGAATTGTCATTAAAGAATTTCCATTCGGACGGAAAGACAAATACGATGGAGCAGACTTTCCAAGTGGACTATACTACTCCGATTGGAAAGCTGCATACAATTGAAACCGGTGCCAAATATATTTTCCGACGTAACTCCAGTGATAATCGGTTTTATGAAGCCGAGGGAGCAAGTGAAAACTATGCATATAATGAGAATCGTAGTAGCGAGTACCGTCATTTGAATCATATTCTCTCTGCTTATGCCGGATATACGCTGAAATACAAGGGATTTACTTTCAAACCGGGATTACGTTATGAGCAAACCATACAAGAGGTGAAGTATCTGGTGGGTCCGGGCGAGAACTTTGATTCGAATTTTAGTGATCTGGTTCCTTCCGTTTCCTTGGGAATAAAACTAGGAAAGACGCAGAATTTGCGTGGTGGATATAATATGCGTATCTGGCGTCCGGGTATCTGGAATTTGAATCCTTATTTCGATAATCAGAATCCGATGTTTATCAATCAGGGAAATCCGAACCTGAAGAGTGAGAAGAGTCATTCGTTCGACTTGTCTTACAGCAGTTTTACGTCCAAGTTCAACATCAATCTTTCTTTGCGTCATTCTTTCAATAACAATGGAATTGAAAGAATCAGCCGTTTGATTACTGATAAAGACGGAGAAATCTTTGAAGGTGGGCATAAAGCTCCCTACGGTGCACTGTATAGCACATACGGTAATATCGGAAAGAGCCGGGAAACAGGATTGAACTTTTATTTGAACTGGAACGCTTCTCCTAAAACGAGAATTTACGTCAATGGACGTGGCAATTATAGCGATTTGCGGAGTCCTGCCCAAGAGCTGCACAATTATGGATGGAATGCTTCTGCTTATGGAGGAATTCAGCAGACCTTACCGGGAAAAGTACGTTTGAGCCTGAACGGCGGAGGTAGCACACCCCGAATCAGTTTGCAGGGAAAAGGTTCAGGATATAGTTATTATAGTTTGGGATTGAGCCGTTCTTTCCTGAAAGAAGAACGTCTTTCTTTGAATATTTATTGCAGCAATGTTCTGGAGAAATACAGAACTTACAATAACCACACAGAAGGAGCTAACTTTATTTCGAAGAGTTCGAGCAAATATCCGAGCCGGTATTACGGTTTCAGTATCAGCTATCGGCTTGGAGAGTTGAAAGCCAGTGTGAAGAAAGCCGCACGAAGCATCGACAATGACGATGTGAAAGGTGGCGGCGGAGGAGGTGGAAACACCGGTGGTGGAGGTGGTCAGTAGACCACTTCCGCACACCGAGATTTCCTCTTATTTCTGTCTCACGTCTTGCTTGTTGGTGTTAAAACCAAGTTTGGTTAATCCGGCCTGTACGTCGGGATGGCTCATGAAGAGTTTCCACAATAATCCGGTCCGGTAGTTTTCGATCATGACAGCAATAGGACCTTGGTCGATAGCCAGATAACGTTGCGGATACCAATTGTCCGTTTCGCTGAAAGCATCGTAGAATCCGAAAGGACCGAACACTTTATCTCCCATACCATATAGATGGCGCATCACTTGCATGGAATATTCCGGTGTATAGACAATGGATGAGAGTGCGGCAGTAGGGGAGATCACTCCTTTGTCCTCCTGCTCATTGGGCGAATGAGCCGCATATCCATCGACGGAGTAGCTGGCGGTCAGTCCCCAACAATCCGGTCCGAAACCTTTGTAATGTTTAGGGTTGCGGATGCAGTAAGCACGGTTGACTAGTGTCAGGTTGCGCATTTCGTGGAAGTAGCTGGGGCAATATTCATCTTTTAGTCCCACCGGATCAAGTCCGAGGAAAGAGTATTGAGCCCAGAAAAGCGGTCCGGCTTCAGTGCCCTGATAGCGGAGATGCAACTCGATTCCTTCCACTTTATGCGGAGAAACGATGGCTCCGTTCTGTGCCCAACCGTCATGATAGACAGCCGCAGGTACCCCATGGGTAGGAGAAGCAGCGGCAAGAATATACATAATCATACATTCGTTGTAGCCGTGTACAGGGAAATTCATTTCCCAGCCATACGTCGGACTCCAATGCCAGTAAAGGACGTTTTGCCCGCCTTGCCGATACCAGTTCCAGTCGACATCCCGCCAAATCTGGTCGATACGTTGGGCGAGGACTTTCTCTTTCTCATTTCCGTTGACGTAATATTGGTGTACAGCCAGCAGACCTTGGATGAGGAAGGCTGTCTCCACCAGATCGCCCCCATTATCTTTCTGGCCGAATGGTTTCACCTTGCCCGTATCACCATACCACCAATGAGGGTAAGCTCCGTGGAAACGGTCTGCCTTTTCGAGGAAAGAAACGATGCGTTCCATTCGTGCCAGTCCCTCTTCGCGGGTGACGTAACCGCGGTCGATTCCCGCAAGGATAGCCATGATGCCGAAGCCGCTGCCGCCGGAAGTGACTACGTTGGCATCGTTTTCTGGATAAACGCCGTCTACATGATAACGTTCGGGAGCTAAGCCGCTATTCGGCTCGGCACCTTCCCAGAAATAAAGGAAAGTCCGTCGCTGGACGGTATCCATCAGGGCGTCGTCCGATAACGAGTCGGTGGCTGCGGAAAGGTTATTGCTTTTGCTTTTCCCTTTACAGCTCTGGAAAGTCAGGGCAACGGCGGATAGAAATAGTAACATGAGCGGAAGTGCGCTCATTTCTATTATTCTTTTATATTTATCGTTCATAATCAAGGTGATAAAAGTTTAGTTTAACGTGAACTTCGCGGTTTTCACATCACGGCTGTTCGTACCGATCATCACTTCAAAGTCGCCCGGTTCGGCAACCAGTTGCAAGTCATAATTATAGTATCGAAGCATTTCCGGAGCAATCTTGAAACGGACAATCTTCATTTCTCCCGGTTCGAGGAATATCTTTTGGAAACCTTTCAGCTCTTTGACGGGACGGGTACTGCTACCCACAACGTCGCGGATATAAAGCTGTACCACTTCCGAGCCGGGCCATGTTCCGGTATTGGTAACCTCCACTGCCGCGGTCAACGAACCGTTCATGTCCATGGAAGAATGACTCAAGTCGATGTCACTGTAAGAGAATGTCGTATAAGAAAGGCCGTAACCGAACGGATAAAGCGGATCATTATCCACATCGAGATAGTTGCTGCGGAATTTCTCGAACCATTTGCCATCTTTCAATGGGCGTCCGGTATTTTTGTGCGCATAATAAAGAGGTATCTGGCCGACATTCTTCGGGAAAGTCATGGTCAGTTTTCCACCCGGATTGACGTAACCGAAGAGGGCGTCACCAATGGCGTAAGCGGCTTCACTACCTCCGAACCATACATTCAGAATGGCAGGCACATGCTCCTGTTCCCAGTTCAGCGTAAGCGGACGTCCGGTGAATAACACCAGTACCACCGGTTTGCCTGTCTTTAAAAGCTCTTGCAACAGATTCTGTTGTACGTCGGGAATATTCAAGTCCGTACGGCTGCTGCTTTCACCACTCATTTCAGAAGATTCGCCTAGCGCTGCGATGATGATATCCGACCGACGGGCTACGTTCAATGCTTCGTCCAACAACTGCTGGTCGGTGCGGTTGTCACGGTTCAGGGAACGGCCGAACATCGTTGCCCGTTCTTCGTAACTTGCATCACTAATCAGGTTGCTTCCTTTAGCGTACATGATATTCGCTTTTCCGGCTGTCATCTCTTTCAATCCTTCTACCAAAGAAGGGCAACGGTCGAGCACAGCTGCTACACTCCATGTACCCGGCATATTGCTACGGCTGTTTGCCAACGGACCGATTACTGCAATATTTCCTTTAGGGTTGAAAGGCAACAACGGATTTCCGTTCGGATTACCGTCGGGACTGTCATTCTTTAGAAGAACGAAACTTTTTGCTGCAATTCTGCGGGCTGCATCACGATGGGCTTTGGTAAAGATGTCGCGTGCCGGACGTTTCGGATCGCAATATTTATAAGGATTATCAAACAATCCCAGTTTATATTTGGCTTCCAGAATACGACGGCAAGCCGTATTCAATGTTTCCATAGAGACTTTTCCTTCCTGAACGGATTTCTTCAGTGTCCCTACAAAACCCTCGCTTACCATATCCATATCCACTCCGGCGTTGATGGCACGGGCGGATACTGTCTGAAGATCACCGATACCGTGGTCGATCATTTCTGAAATGCCCGTATAATCAGTTACCACAAAACCGTTGAATCCCCACTGTCCGCGGAGAATATCCGTCATCAGCCATTTATTGGCAGTGGCCGGAATACCGTCTACTTCATTAAAAGAAGCCATCACGCTGCCTACACCCGCTTCAACGGCTGCTTCATACGGCAGCATATAATCATTGAACATTCGTTGGCGGCTCATATCCACGGTGTTATAGTCGCGGCCGGCTTCGCCTGCCCCATATAACGCAAAGTGTTTTACGCAGGCCATGATTTCGTCATTCCGTTCCATGTTTTTCCCCTGATAGCCGCGCACCATTGCTTCGGCAATCATGGCACCGAGAAACGGGTCTTCGCCACTACCTTCGGATACGCGTCCCCAACGAGGGTCACGTGAAATATCCACCATCGGGCTGAAAGTCCATGAGATTCCATCAGCACTTGCTTCTACAGCCGCAATGCGGGCAGACTCTTCAATGGCTGTCATGTCCCAGGTGCAAGACAAACCGAGCGGGATAGGGAACATCGTTTCGTATCCGTGAATAACGTCCATCCCGAACAATAACGGAATACCCAGCCGGGAATCTTCCACAGCTTGTTTCTGTATTTCACGTATTTTCTCTACTCCTTTCAGATTGAACAATCCTCCCACTTCGCCTTTCTTGATTTTTGCGGCGATGTCGCTGCTTTTAGCCTGTCCCGTAGTGATCTCTCCGGTGACAGGAAGGTTTAACTGTCCGATTTTTTCTTCCAGCGTCATTTTATTCATCAATGCGTCGATGAAACGATCCATATCCTGTGGCGACTTTTGTGCCGACGCGGTTAGAAAACCTGCGGCAAACAACAGGACGGATAGACTTAACTTTTTGTATATCATATTATTATAGTTGCTTTTATCTCTATTCATATAAAGTCCTCCTGATGCGTTGAATGTTCGGCACCGAGGAGGACATTGTTCGACACCGAGGAACAGTAGTTTCGGCACCGAGGAAACAACCGTTCGGCACCGAGGAACTTTCTTATTGGTAGTCGGGGTTCTGTACCAACACTCCCTTAGACTTGTCGATCTCTGTCTGCGGCAGTGGAAGCAGTGCGTTTTTGTCCTGATAATTGGTTTTACCGGCTGCGTGCAACACTTCTTTTGCAATGCCCCAACGAACGAGGTCATAGAAACGGTCGAATTCCAACCCTAATTCCACACGGCGTTCGTGGCGGATGGCCTCACGCAATTCTCCCTGATCGGTAGTCGTCACTTTAGGCAATATATTGCTATTGGTGCCTCTGGCGCGTGCGCGTACTTGTTCCAAATAGTCGATTGCTTCACCCGGAATACCTTTTTCATTAGCTGATTCGGCTCCCATCAGCAATACATCTGCGTAGCGGATCAGACGAATGTTTACCCAGAATCCTTTGTTGGTATATTCTTTGCGCAAAGCCGGGTCGGTATAGGCTTTCTTGTTAAAGTAAGCACCTATTGCCGGAGAAACCGGAGATTCACCGTATGGCTCGTTGGTATTTTCCGGAGTGATAGGATCGCTGTCCGAGTGGCGGAAGTAGAGTAGGGTGGAGTTTTTGCGTGGATCACCCTGTTCGTATGCTTCCGCCATATACTCTGTTGCCATGTGCCATCCCCAGCCCAAGTCCCATTGACCTGCTCCGCGTACGCCTTGTACTTCACAGAACTGGCTACCGATAACGGTACTTTGAGGAAGAGCGGCAGTAGCTGTACATTGCAACTCGAATATGGAACCTCCGTTATTTTCACCATCATCCGTGAAAATCTCATTATACGGAGTCTTTAAGTTGTAGAGCCCCTTTTTGATGACATCGGTGGAGGCTGTGTACATATTGTTCCAGTCGTTGCGCATCATATAAGTACGCGCGTGTAAGGAACGGGCAGCTCCCCAAGTCAGTCGTCCGGTGTATTCGCTGCTCCATGTTTCCGGCAATGACTCTTCTGCTGTTTTCAGGTCCTTGTCGATTTGCTCATAGATTTTATCAGCACTTGTCTTCGGGATATTGGCTTCCGAAGCATCGTTGATTTTATAAGTCACCAAAGGAACTTCGCCGAAAGCTCTTACCAGATTGAAGTAGCAATAAGCACGGAAGAAAGAGGCCTCTCCCTTATTGATGATGTCTTCAGTTTCTGTTTGTCCGGCTGTTTCTTTTTCTGCAATGGCATCAAGAATCTCATTACATTGGTAGATGATGGCATAATTCTGTCCCCAATAAGCACCCAGTAGGCCGTTGGTCGGTGTATACACAAAATCATCATACATTTCGGCTACATCAGAGCCATCGCTGGCAATACTTCCTTTTTCCGAATCTTCCGAACGGAAACAGTGGATGGCAAAAGCAGGAGGGCCGGCTGTCACATTATAGTTACGCATCATCGTATAGACATTATAAATCTTCCCGTTGACCAGAGCGTTCGGATTATCATCTTCCGTAAACTGTCCTTGTGGACTACGATCCAGAAAGTCACTACAGCTGCCTAGAAATAATGTAGTTGAAGTAATAAGGGTTGCAAATATATATTTATTCAGTTTCATATAATGATAGTTTTAAAGATTAAAGTTGTGTTCCGCATGGAAAACTGGCAGTGGCACCTTGTCACTAGAATGTTAGGTTGATACCGAAGGTATAGACTGCAGGTACAGGATAACTGCCGTTATCTACTCCGAATGCGGTGGCAGTTCCTCCAAGTTCGGGAGTATATCCGGTGTTATGTTTCCATGTCTTCAAGTTCTGTATGTTGACATAGACTTTCAGAGCTTGCAGACGTATTTTGGCAATTAAGCTCTTGTCGAACGTATACGCTAACTGTACGTTGCGGATACGGAAGAATTTGCCGTCCTCAATGTAATAGTCGGAGTTGAGGTTGTTGATGGAATGTTTGGTGTTCAGCAACGGTTGGGTGTTGGACGTACCTTCTCCGTGCCAGCGGTCCAAGCGTTGTTCCAGGTAGTTGAACTGGGCAAAATTGTAGTTATCCCATGTACGGAAAATCTTGTTTCCACCTTGTCCCATCATGTCGATGCCTAACGACCAATTCTTGTAGTCTACTCCGAGAGAAAAACCGTAAGTGACCTTTGGAGTCGGGTTGCCTATCATGGTACGGTCTTCCGGGGTGATTTCTCCGTCACCGTTCACATCGGCGAATTTTAGGTCACCGGGGGTAACGGTAGCCAGTGTATTTTTGGGTGATGCGTCAATATCTGCTTGTGACTGATAAACGCCTGCCACTTTATAACCATAGAAATATCCGATAGGATAACCTGCCATTGTGTAACTTTGCTGCTTATCTCCGGCAATGATGGAATATCCTTCCTGAACAAGACTTTTTACCTCATTCTTGATAGTAGTCAGGTTGGCACTGACGGAATATCCCCAGTCACCAATCTGATCGCGCCAGGTTACAGCCATTTCCACTCCTTTATTCTGGATCTCTCCCAAGTTTCCGATACCGGGGATAGTTCCGGAAATTCCGGGAACTTCGGCTAACAAATCTTTGGTATTCTTCTTATAGTAAACACCCTCAAAATGCAAGCGGTTGCGAAGCAGGTTCGTTTCAAATCCGGCTTCCCAGGCTTCTACTTTTTCCCAACGCAGGTTAGGATTAGGAAGATAGGCAAGCTGGTATCCGGGATAAATGATGGACGGTTTACCGAATACAGCCGAATAAGCATTGGTCAATAAGGGTTCGGCAGGATAGGCTTTATCCAGGTTCTGGTTTCCTAACGTACCGTAAGATGCTTTGATTTTCAACATATCCAGCCATTTGATGTCTTTCATAAATTCTTCTTCGGACATCAACCAACCTCCACCCAGTGAGAAGAAGTTCTGCCATTCATTGCCTGTGTAGGAGAAAGCGGAAGAACCATCCCGGCGGAAAGAACCGTTGAACAAGTATTTACCTTTATAGTTGTAGATCACGCGTGCAAGTACGGATAATGTACTGCGTTCCCATTGAGTACTTCCATTGGTAGCGGTAGCCGCATCGCCGATGCTGACAAACCATTTGTCCGGATTATCCGGAATGACCAGTCCGACTCCCTGCTTGCGTGCTCCGTCCAACCGGCTCAACGAATTATAATAGGTAGTAAAACCGGCGGTAGCTGTCAGGTTATGATTTCCATTATCAAAGCTGTTGGTGTATGTCAACAGGTAGTCGCTCTGAACTTTTGTTTCATTCTCTTTAAACTGGCTGACCTCGGTCTTGCCTGTTCCCAAAGTAGAGATCCCTCCGTTGACAGCGGCATCGTATACTTTTACGATCGGTGTATACGTCCGTCCGTTGTTCGACGCATAATCCATGGAGAACATTGCTTTGAACGTGAAATGTTTCAGGAAGTCTACTTCACCATAAATATTACCGGATGCCCGGTAGTTCTCCGCTTTGGTAGTATTCGCTTTCAATTCGACGTCTACCATCGGGTTGCTAATCTGCGCTTTCTGGAATTCGGGCAGAGCCGTATATAATCCGTATTCGTTGTTATACACCGGAGCGATAGGAGTTGCACGCAGGGCATTCAACACCTGTTTGGAATCGGCAGGAAGCATACGTGCTCCGTTGAATTGGAAACCGACTTTTAAAAAGTCCGTAATCTTATAATCATTACTTGCGTTGATGGTTACCTTGCTGAATTTCTCATGCTCGATGTTGCCTTGTTCGTAAGAGTAGCCTACGCCCAGATAGAAACTGTGTTTGGGCGAAGCCCCTGTAATACTGATGTTATTGTTTGTAATGAAAGCAGTCTGGAAAATTTCGTCTTGCCAGTCAGTATTGGCATCCCAGCCGGTATAATCGAAAGGATCGTCTCCTTGATTGGCGAGCTGTTCGTTATATAGTTCCTTGAATTGTGAACCATTCACCAGTTTCACTTTATCCACCACTTTCTTGAAACCGAAAGAAGTATTGATATTGACCAGCGTCTGCCCCTCTTTGGCTTTCTTTGTGGTAATGATGATGACACCATTCGCACCGCGAACACCGAAGATAGCCAGAGATGACGGGTCTTTCAGGATTTCCATAGATTCGATGTCCTCCGGATTCAGGAAATTGATGTTGTCATTGAATAATCCGTCGACAATGTACAGCGGTTTATATCCGTTGATGGAGTTTGTTCCGCGAATACGTATTTCCGGATCAGATCCGGCCCGGCCGGAGTTGACAATCTGCACACCTGCTACCTTTCCCTGCAGGGAAGACAGCGGATTCATTGCCGGTTTGTTGGCTAACTCTTCTCCTTTGATATTGGTGATAGAACCTGTCAAGTCTCTTTTCTTTGCACTACCGTATCCGATAACGACTGTTTCGGCTAGTACTTGTGAATCTTCTTTTAAAGTGACATTGATGACGTTCTGTGTCCCCACTTTAATGGTTTGCGAAGTCATCCCCACGTATGAAAATGCCAGTACGTCCTCCGGTGTGACAGAGATTGAATATTTACCGTCCATATCCGTGATGGTTCCGGTGGAAGTTCCTTGTACGAGTACCGATGCACCGGTCAATGGTTCATTGGCAGCATCCGTCACTGTTCCTGTCACCGTCTTTGTCTGTGCAAAGACCGATGTGGAGGTCAATAGCAGGCAAACAAGCGTCATGATGCTCCTTGACCTGATGGCTTTTTTCTGAAGATGTTGTAAAAGTCTAGTCCTCATTGCATTAAATTTTTCCATTTGTTATTATTTAGGTTGAAGTCTTTTTTCTGCCGTCTTTTGGCGAGAGTAACAAAGGAAACAAACGAAATTCAAAAAAGATTTGAGAAAAAAGAGAGGATGCTTGTTTTTAACACAAAAGGGTGAGGAGACTGTTGAAAAAGTTCAGACATGAACCGGTGTGGTTCATGCCTTTCCTGTTTTAAAACATTTGTTCCGCAGTGGTCATACATTGAATGACGTCTTCTTTGCTGCCATTGAAAGGACCTGATTTCTCTATTTTTAATGTAGACATGGCGGCTGCAAAACGACCGGCTTCTTCGATGCCGGCACCTGATACCCGTTGATATAAATAGCCGATGGTATACGTGTCTCCACATCCCGTTGCGTCTACCACTTCTCTGGGCTTATAAGCCGGAATACGATAGAAGTCTTTTCCGTCGAAGATAAGTGAGCCCATGCCGCCTAATGTGACTAATACTTCTTTCACTCCCCATTCATATAATTGGCGGGCAGCTTCATGCGGGTCGGAAAGACCGGTCAGTACTTCCATTTCATGCTCGTTGACTTTGAGGAAATGAATATATTGCAAGGCTTCTCTCTTATCTGTCCAGTCCACCGGATAGACGTGGGTGTCACGCACTTCACGTAAATAGCCTTGTGAGTCTACTGCAATCAACCCTTTTTGAGATAGTTCTTTGATTACTTCCAATGAGAAGTCGTCAGCCAGCAGAGAGCCGAGATGGTAGATTTGCGCATCTATCTCTTTCAACTGACTGGCTGTGAACGGATCGGCTTTCGCTAATACCCGTTGGGTACGGTCGTCCGGATTGGCTCCATAGATGTTCTCGAAGTATACGGAGTGTTTGCTCGGTAAGGCAGTTACGTTAATACCCACTTTGCGCAGCTGCTCTACAACTTTCATTTCAGTGGCACCTACTGCCGTTACCAGCGCATAATCGATATCATTAAAATGGCGGATGGCATGTGAGCAATAAAAAGCTGTTCCTCCCGGCATGTAGACAGTGTTTTGAGGAGTGACTACTTTGTCTAATGTGATGTGACCGATGCAGCAAAGTTGATGTTTATTCATGTTTAACTAATTAAAAAGCCTCCAAGATAGTATCTTGAAGGCTTATAGTTTATTTTTGGTGCGGATGATAGGACTCGAACCTACACGCCTCACGGCACCAGATCCTAAGTCTGGCGCGGCTACCAATTACGCCACATCCGCATGTGTAGCTTTTTTGTTTAGCGGTGCAAAGATAGGAAGATTTTCTGATTTGGCAAATAATTCGACAATAAAGTTATTCACTTAAGATTTCGAATGCTTTTTCAATCAGAGTGTCTTTGTGCTTAAGTTGATCTGATTCAGACATATTGATGGCAATGTCCGGCTCAATACCTTCTTCCAAGGGTTGCTTGTTTTTGTCGAAATGCGGACTGGCGGAGAAACGGACGCTCCATCCATTAGGTAATTCCGATGAGAAGGGAAGTCCCGAACCACCTCCGGTCCAGTCACCTAACTGGATGATTCTTTTCTCTTCGTTGTCCTTGTTTAAGCTGCGCATCGCATTCACAAAATCATTGGTGGCACTATAACAACGACGATTGGTCAGAATGATTACTTTCTTCTGCCACCGGATGCTGTTGGATGGTTCCAGATAGATCGGCTCCATCTTGGAGAAATCATTATGTCCCGGTCCGGTTTTGTGCTGTATATATCCGGTAAGTGTTTTCTCGTTGGTAAACCGGGCGGCAATGCGGGTGGAGTTGGTCAGGTTTCCGCCTCCGTTATCACGTACATCGATGATTAATCCGTTGCAGGTGGCCAGGTAGAGGAGAACTTCATCCAAGTTGCCATCGCCCACTCCGGAACTGAAACTTTCATAACGAATATATCCTATATTATTATCGAATATTTTATACTTTAAACCGGCGGATGTATAGTATCCTGTGCTGGCACTGCCCAGATAAGTTTGATAGAGAATATCTTCCCGGTAGTTCCAGTCGTAACCCTGATACCATTCATCGTAGAAAGAAGTACGTTTGGCAGAGGATAGATTGACATGTCCGTCTTTTAAAATGTATAGCATCTGGCTTAGGATGTCGAACAGGTCGTCATTAGACATTGTCGGAATAATCAGTGGGCTATATTTGTCGTGAACGGCATCCCAGTCAATACCTTTTGCTTCCAGAAAACAATACTGTTCGTCGATGATCTTCCATAGTTGTTCGAAGTTTCCTACAGGATCATTGGCGTAGTCTTCTTCTTCGATGCAACCGGTCAATACCGGAAGACAGCAGAGCAGCCAAAGCATTTGTCTAATCTTATTTCTCATTCTTAATTGATCTCACTTGAAGTTTCAACATTAAATTTTGTTCTCTTAGTAGGCTCTGACCGATGAAGGCAAAGCTGTTCCTTTTTTGTTTCGGATACGGTATAGGTCTTTCACAAATCCTACCATGAATACGTGCGAGTAGGTATGTGTCTTGATATTGTTTACATTGGATTGTTGCAAATCAGCCAGATAGCTGAATCGCATTTTTGTATATCCTATCGGTAAGTCGACCGAGAGCATCTGCCGCAGTGAAGGCTGGTTGTGCAGGGAGGTGAACTTTATCACTCCACTCGAATTTCCCAGAGAGAATATCTCGTAGTAAGATTGTCCGTAGTGCGGTGAGAACATTACTCCCATCACCGGTAGATTGACTTGATAGCGTAATACCATCGGGTACCGTTTGATTTTCAAATGCCAGATAGCCATTCCGGAAGCATCCAAATTGACGTATGCCCGTGCGGATGCCGGATTGTTGGTGTTCCGGAGATTATAGACAAAGCCTCCGTTGGCATCTATCAATCCTCCGGCTAATAATTTGAAATTCTCCGTCAGTCGAAACTGGTAGTGTAATCCGTAATTCCAGTTGACTAATCCGGAGAAGGTGTTATTGTTATCGGCACGGTTATGGGTATAACCGATGTCTGCCTGAAAGAAATTCTGCACAGACACATTTCCATCGAATAACTTAGTCATCCGAATCGTCTCGCGGGAAATACGGAAGTCAATTCCTTTGTATTCCTGCGGTGAAAGATAGGTGTCGAATACGTTGGTAAATCCTACACCGTACATGGTGGCACGTGTTACATACCGATGGGTTTGCAGACTGTCAATCTGCGCTTGTAATCTGGTGCAAAGGGCGAACAGGATGCATCCTGTCAGCCCCAGATATATTAGTTTTTTCTTCATCAGAATAATTTCATCTGCCCGGTGATCTCATCAATAATATCGCCTTCGCTCTTATCACTGTCCGGGTCCAGATTTTCCGGTTCCTCTTCCGGGCTTTCCTGCTGCTCTTGTTCAGGTTCGGGGAAGCGGGTCGGTTCAAGTTCGTTGATCGTATCCACGGTATAGGTCGTGATGCGTTTTCCTTTGGCTTTGAACCCTTTGACAGCTATGAATTCATCTGCATCGATATCCAACGGATCACGGAAGCTGTCGTGTCCGCCAAATATAACTTCCAGACGCGGATAGTACTCATCGGTCAGCAAGATGAGACGGTTATTCTTATTCTCTCCCAGATAGTTCTGTTTGCGGTTGGAGGCCTCGAAGCAGAAACGTTTCAGGTACGGGTAATTCTGTTGATCGGCATCATAAAGTGCAGCGGTCCATACCTTATGGGGATCGAATTTCTCAACGATGCTCACATTGTCTTCGTAGTGATTGCTCAAATCGAAGTTGGTGGTGTAGAAATCACCATTGTTCAGTACAACCAGTATGGAGTCGTCACTTTGGAATTCTCCCAGGTATTCGCCGCGTCCATCATAGTTGAGGCGAAGTATGTCACGGTCGAACCAGACTTTACGTCCACCGAGAGTAGAGCCGCCTTTCTGTTTCAAGGATATTTTGTGTACCGGCAAGCGGGTGAGAATTATCCCCCGTGCCTGGCGTCCCTTGATACTGACTTCGCTGAAGTCATGCTCGAAGATGATGCGGCGTACACGCGGGTTCGGCTTCAATGTCACTTTGATAATTTCGGCTTCTCCGTTCGGGTTGGCACTGAAATAGGTAATTCGTGAATCGGGAGTTCCCAGTGTCACATCATATTCGCGGTCGCGGACCACGGAAGTTACGGCGAAACGTTTTACGTAGGTCGTTCCTTCTTTTCCGTCGCGGTAGGCTACGTTGTAGATTGTACGTTTATCGTTCTTCTTGAATACATTGACATAAAGAACGTTCTTACCGACAAATTTCTTATCGGCAACGGGGGTGACGATATATTTACCATCACGGAAGAAGATAATGACATCGTCGATATCCGAACAGCAGGCTACGAACTCATCTTTCTTCAAGGTCGTTCCGATAAATCCTTCTTCACGGTTGATATAGAGTTTCTCGTTTGCTTCTACTACTTTGGCTGCTTCGATGGTGTCGAAGTTTCGCAATTCCGTGTGGCGCGGGAAATTCTTGCCGTATTTGTTCTTCAGCATCTGATACCAGTTGACGGTATAATCCACGATGTGAGCCAGGTGGTTATCAATCTCGGCAATTTCCTCTTTCATCTTGGCGATCAGTTCATCTGCTTTGTCTGAGTTGAATTTCAGGATACGCCCCATTTTGATTTCCATCAACTTGAGAATATCTTCTTTCGTAACTTCACGGATAAATGTCGGATAGTAAGGTGTCAGACGTTCGTCGATATGTGCACAGGCTGCATCCATGTCTTTGGATTGCTCGAACTCTTTATCCTTATAGATGCGTTCTTCGATAAATATCTTTTCGAGAGAAGAGAAATGCAGGGATTCCAGAATTTCTCCTTTCTTGATTTCCAGCTCCTGCTTCAGCAAATCCATCGTATTGTCTGCCGACTTTTTCAGGACTTTGCTCACAGTGAGGAAATGTGGCTTACTGTCATCGATAATACAGCAGTTGGGCGAGATGCTTACTTCACAGTCAGTGAAAGCGTACAGAGCATCAATCGTTTTATCTGATGAGGTGCCGGGTGCGAGGTGCACTAATATTTCTACGTTGGCAGCCGTATTGTCGTCTACCTTACGAATTTTGATCTTTCCTTTATCAACAGCTTTCAGGATAGAGTCGATCACTGTCGAAGTCGTCTTTCCGTATGGAATTTCTGTGATAGCAAGCGTTTTATTATCAATCTTGTTGATCTTGGCACGTACTTTCACGGCTCCGCCACGCTCTCCGTCGTTGTATTTGGCTACATCGATAGAGCCTCCTGTCTGGAAATCAGGATATAGTTGGAATTCCTCTCCGCGTAAATAGCTGATAGAGGCATCACAAAGTTCGTTGAAATTGTGTGGTAAAATTTTTGAAGAAAGTCCCACGGCGATACCTTCCACTCCCTGTGCTAATAATAACGGGAATTTCACAGGAAGAGTGACCGGTTCCTTGTTTCGTCCGTCATAAGAAAGTTTCCATTCGGTAGTTTTGGGATTGAAGACAACATCCAGCGCAAACTTGGACAAGCGTGCTTCGATATAACGGGGAGCAGCTGCGCCGTCTCCGGTGAGGATATTACCCCAGTTACCCTGACAATCGATCAACAGGTCTTTCTGTCCCAACTGTACCAGGGCATCTCCGATAGAAGCATCACCGTGAGGGTGGAACTGCATGGTGTGTCCCACAATGTTAGCCACTTTATTATACCGTCCGTCGTCCAGACGTTTCATTGAATGTAAAATACGTCGTTGCACAGGCTTTAAACCGTCATTGATATGAGGCACGGCACGTTCCAGTATAACGTATGAAGCATAGTCCAGAAACCAATTCTGGTACATGCCTGTTAACTGATGCTTTACGTTTTCGTCCCGCGTGTCCGCCGGTTTGTAGTCTGAATGTCCTTCCGTTATCTCGTTGATTTCGTCACTCATATATCAATCTTCGCTTTGCTTTAACAACAAATTATCTTCCTGAACATCAAAAAAGGGGATGTCCACGCAAAAATACGAAATAAATTCATATGAGGACGAAAAGAACTCACGTTTTTTATGATACTGACAGTTCTGTTAATCCTTTGATTTCACATTCCATACCAATAAAGCAAAAAAGACGGAGAGTAATGCGGCTCCGATCCAAAAAATATTGATATAAGAAAAGTCATAGATTTCTTTGCCATCGACAATGCTTTTATGCCCTCCTATGAGAATACCGCTCATAATATCCTGTATACCTGCCCCGATGTAACTGGCAATACCTACGATTCCTAATGCTGCACCTGAAGCGTTCCGGGGAGCAATGTCAACTGCCATCAATCCGCCCAAGAAACAGAGGAGTACTCCGATCGCAGTACCGAACAGTACCATGGATAACGCGTCTACCCAAAAGTGGACACCCGGAACTAATAGAAACAGACAAAGTGCCATTACATTCATCAGACCGAAGATGAGTGCAGGAGCATTTCTGCGCCCACTGAAAAACTTGTCGGAGATGACACCGGAAAACATTGTACCGATAATTCCACAAACCGAACCGATAGAAATGATAAAACTGGCGTCCAGTGTAGAATATCCTTTCTGGGTTTCCAGATAGAAGACTCCCCAGCTGTTTACGGCATAGCGGCTGACGTACATCAATGCACTCGAAATGGCAAGTATCCAAATTGCGGGCATCATTAGAGCTTGCCGTTGTGCCTTGTTGAAATCGGCAGCATCACCTGTTTCACTTTGCATTTGTGGATGATTGACGGCAGGCAGCCCTTCACTTTCCGGAGAATCATGAAAGAATCTCCAGACGATTAATGCCCCGATTATTCCGATACTTCCGGCTCCAATGAAACCGTATCTCCATCCTAAAGCACTGACAATGGAGGCGACAATAATGAAAGTCATTGCTTCCCCGATGTTGTGGCTTGCCGACCAGAAGCCATAGAACGATCCCCGTTTCTTATTTTCAAACCAACGGGATAATCCGACTACGCAAGAAGCAGCCCCCATTGACTGAAACCATCCGCTGATTCCCCATAATATGGCGAATAGAATGAAAGAGTGGGTGAATCCTAGGCATAAGTTTGCCAGGGCTGTAATTAGCAGTCCGGTGGACATGAAACGCCTGATATTGCTGCGGTCTGCCAGAAATCCGTTAGTGAATTTTCCGATAGCATAGGTGAAAAATAACACTGCTCCGATAATACCGAGCTCTGTTTCTGAAAAGATTCCTTCTTCAACAATCGGTTTCTTTACTACATTCAGGCTTAGCCGACAGACATAATAAATACCATATCCGGCTGTGGCGGAAAGAAAGGTAGCCCACTGCAATCTTTTAAGTTTTTTCTTGTCTTTTTTAAGAGGAGTCGCAGGAGTGCTGATGTGATAAAATTTGATAAGTTGTTTTAACATGGTGGTAGGATTTGATAGCCTAGTGAAAGGCGATAGTAATGGGAAGAAGGTGTGTCAAAATGCACACCTTCTGTTTTTTACGCACAAAGCCCCGACTTTCACAAGCTGGGGCTTTGTTATTACCTAAAGATTTTGTATCTTTAGGCATAAGAATTTCACTA
>NZ_JAPQKZ010000071.1:0-17765 GCF_027257075.1 Bacteroides sp. LFL-34
TGGATTGAAAATAAACTCAATAATCGACCTCGTAAAAGACTTGGATACCTCACGCCAAACGAAAAATTTAAACAAATTATTAATCAGAATTCTGTTGCATTTGCAAGTTGAATTCAGCTGATACCGGTTACCATAAAAAGTGCGACGGGAGATTTGGATATTATAGAAGCAGGGCGTACTATTTTCCTGAAAGTATCTCGAACATTGCGTTTCCATGCTCCGTATGTAGGACAGGCTTCTATGGCTTATCAATTTTTGCTTCCGGATCCTATTCCTTCTTTGCCTACTTATACATGGGAAGTGAAGATTTACGCCACTAAATTCCGTTCTTCCGGAGCTTCCGGTACTACCCGTGTTTGCTCATTTGGAGGTAGTGAAGCATCTGTAGAAGGGGGAGCGATTGATGATGGAGGCTTTAAATGTGACCAGAACCTGCTTCGTTTTGGTGAAGGAACGGATGAACCGAACCAGTTGCATGTAACAACTAAACAGGGTAAAATGTCATCGAATACTCGCTTTGCTTTAAATACCTGGTATGCTGTTGCCTTGGTAAATGACGGCAGTACGTTGACATTGTATATCAATGGAGAGAAAGATAACTCAATGACAGTTGCTCCGTATGAATATGCGCTTTATGGAGTACAGATCGGTATGCCTTCAAAAGGTTATCAATCTTCACAATTGTTTTATGGTCGTTTGAGTGAGATGCGTCTTTGGACTCGTCCTTTGTCTGCTCGTGAAATTAAAGCAAATGTATGTGGGGTAGACCCTTCTACCAATGGGCTTGTGTCTTATTGGAGAATGAATGAAGGAGAAGGAACTACTTTCTATGATTTATCTCCGTCAAAGCGTGATATCAGTTATAAGAATGGAATCACGATTGACTGGACTTATGATGATACGAATAAATGTCTTGAATAAGGTAATAATAAATGAATAGACTGTATGATAATGAAAAACAATATAAATAGATTAACTCTCCTTTTGCTTGTTTTATTGGGAGGAGTAGGATTCACATCTTGTTCGGATGATGACAATGATTTTATTGAATTGCCGACAATAGAGATGCCACAGTCGGAGGCAGGACCTGTTTCTATTGATTATAGGGAGATACTGGATGCAGGAAGCTATGTCTATGATTATACTATCAAACTGGATAAACCTGCTGCTACTACTTTATTGTGTGACATTGCCGTGGACGAAAGTATGGTAGAGGCTTATAACGCTGCAAATAACACGTCTTATAAGATGATGCCCGCTTTTGTCTATGAGTTGCAAGCTAAAAATGCGATAGTGAAGGCAGGACAGCAAGAATCCAATTCCTTATCAGTTAAGTTTTCATCATTGTTCGGTTTGGTGGAAGGTGAAGAATATTTGCTTCCTATTGTTGCAACAATAGATGAAACGTGTGTAGGACAATTTGTAACGGACACTCGTTCTGTTTCTTATTTTACGATTAGCATTGATGGGGAATTGGATTATATACCGGGATTGAATATGAGTTCTTATTCAACGGATATGTATCGTACGTTAAGTTTCGCAAATGATGAAGTAGTTACGATTGAAGATAATACACATACGTTTGAAATGCTTGTATATCCATATAATTGGCACAGTGGAACTAATTATATAGGTACATGGCGTGGTAAGGATACCAACAATAATAATGAGGTTTTTAGTGGTTGTGAACTACGTGTAACTGGTGCAACGGGAGCGTCTAATATTGGTAATCGTCAATGTGACTTGACATTGGCTAATCAAAATATAACGTTGCCGGCTAATCAATGGGTTAGGTTGACTATTACTTGTGACGGAACGAAAACGGGCCAGAATACTGAGGTTGCTTATCGTTTATATATTAACGGTGAGGAAGTTGCTTCTGCAAAACCTACTAAACGTTGGGGACCATCCTCTTCTCAAAGATTCAAGGTGGGATATACGTTGACTGGTATTCAGTTTGGTAATACAAGTTCAAGTATGTATTTTGATGGTCTGATTTCTGATATTCGTATGTGGAAGAAGTGTCTGACAGCGGAAGAAGTAAAAGCTAACTTGCGTACAATAGCTTCTCCATCTTCTTCGGACTTATATGGCTATTGGAAATTGGATGAAGGAGAAGGAAATACATTGAAGGACAGTTCGGGCAATGGGCGTGATTTAACTTTCCCGGCTTCGGCAAATATCATTTGGAATGCAGAATTCAATGATTTGCCTCAAGATAATTAAAATGTGATTTTATATTGGGAGTTATTGTGTTTTTACGTAGCTCCCAATATTAACTTAAAGAAATGATGATGAAACGTTTTATGTCAGCTTTGATCGTTTTACTGTGCTCTATTGTTGGCGTATGTGCGCAACAACAGGGAAGAGCTGTATTGCGTTTTGATACTACTACTTGGAATTTTGGTAATATTCAGGAAGTAGGAGGCAAAGTGAGTCATACTTTTCATTTTACTAATATGCATACTTCTCCGGTTGTGATTGAAGAAGTGATTTCAACTTGTGGGTGTGCCATTTCTGTTTATAGTAAACAACCTGTAAAACCAGGGCATACAGGCACTATTACCGTAACTTTCGATCCTAAAGGGCGAACAAACTTTTTCTCTAAGAGTATAAGGGTTGTTTCTAATTCAGGGCAAAGTGTCAATACTCTTTGGGTAAAAGGCACGATAAATACAATGAATCGTATAGAGGATGAATATCCTTATTCTTTATCATCAGATATTTTGGCAGACCGAATGACTCTATCTTATGATCTGTTACAACATAATGGGAGGCCAAAACAATTGGAAATTAGAATCTATAACCGATCGGATAAAATGGTCAGGTTGTCATACTCGCTGTTGGATAAGAGCGGATGTTTGTCGATTTCTATGCCATCATCTCTTCAAGGTCGATCTTATGCGACTATAAAAATAACAGCTTCTCCTTTAAAAGGCTTTTACGGTACATTTAAAGATAAGATTATTATTAGTGCCAATTCCGTACACAGTTCTCCTATACAAATCTTTGGTACAGTGATTGATGATATGAGAAAAGTAAGCACGGCAACTGCTCCCCGGATGAAATGTTCACAATCTTATTTTAATTTGGGGAATATCTCATTAAAAAAGCATATTCAGCGAAAAGTAAAAGTTACTAATGAAGGGGCGAATCCTCTTATTATCCGCAAGATAGAATGTCCGGAATTTGTTTCTACTAATATCCGGGGTGAAAAGGTTTTGAAGCAAAATGAGTGTCTGGAGGTTCTGTTTGAATTAAATGTATCATCTTCAAACCATCTATTGGATGCAAAGGTCAAGTTGATAACAAATGATGCTCATCAACCTGTACATACAGTTATATTTGAAGGAGAAATAGGTAAGTAGGATTGAATATCTCTATTTGAAAGATTAGAAATACACTATAAATTAATTGAGTCATTTTACTGCATATAACATTATGATAAAACGATTGTATATCTTGGTGATAGTACAGATGGTATGTACTTTGGGGTTTACTCAATCCTCTCCCTCGTTACCTGCTTACAAAGATCGCTGTTTGTCGATAGATATAAGACTTTCAGATTTACTTTCCCGCATGACTTTAGAAGAAAAGGTCGGTCAGTTACTTTGTCCTTTAGGTTGGGAAATGTATGAAATCCATGGTAGTGAAGTTCATCCTTCCGAAAAGTTCAAGCAATTAATCAAAGAAAGGAATGTAGGAATGCTTTGGGCAACCTATCGTGCCGATCCTTGGACAAAGAAAACTATAGCAAATGGACTTAATCCGGAACTGGCAGCAAAGGCAGGAAATGCATTGCAAAAGTATGTGATGGAGAATACCCGTCTGGGAATTCCGATGTTTTTAGCAGAAGAAGCCCCTCATGGGCACATGGCAATTGGTACTACTGTTTTTCCTACGGGTATCGGAATGGCAGCTACCTGGTCACCGGAGTTAGTAAAAGAAGTTGGTCAAGTTATCGCTAAAGAAATTCGTTCCCAAGGTGGGCATATTAGTTACGGTCCCGTACTTGATCTGACCCGTGATCCCCGTTGGTCCCGCGTGGAAGAAACATTTGGGGAAGATCCGGTATTAAGCGGGACTTTGGGGGCGGCAATGGTAGATGGATTAATCAACGGAAATATTTCCCGGAAAAACAGTACGATAGCTACTCTAAAGCATTTTTTAGCCTATGCCGTACCGGAGGGCGGACAGAATGGGAATCAAGCTTTAGTTGGAATGAGAGAATTGCATGAAAACTTCCTACCGCCTTTTAAAAAAGCGATTGATGCTGGTGCTCTTTCTGTGATGACTTCTTATAATTCAATAGACGGAATCCCATGTACTGCCAACTCATATTTGCTGAATCAACTGTTGCGAAATGAGTGGAAGTTTAGAGGTTTTGTTGTTTCCGATTTATATAGTATTGAAGGAATATATGAAAGTCATTATACGGCTTCTTCTATAGAGGATGCGGCTATTCAAGCAGTTTCTGCCGGAGTAGATGTTGACTTAGGTGGAGAAGCTTATACGAATATTTATCGGGCTGTAAAAGAGAAACGTTTGTCAGAGGCTATTATTGATGAAGTCGTTTGCAGGGTTCTACGATTAAAATTTGAAATGGGATTGTTTGAAAATCCATACGTAGATCCCCAAATAGCGATTGAAAGAGTTCGTAATGCAAATCATATTGCCAATGCACGACGGATGGCACAAGCATCGGTGACTTTATTAAAGAATAGGCATGACATTCTGCCTTTGAGTAAAAACATCCGTAAAGTAGCGGTAATTGGCCCAAATGCAGATAATTGTTATAATATGCTGGGTGATTATACAGCTCCCCAAAAAGACGAAAATATAAAAACGGTACTGGATGGAATCATTTCTAAATTATCTCTTTCACGTGTTGAGTATGTAAGAGGTTGCGCTATCCGTGATACTACCAACAATGAAATAGCGAAAGCAGTTGAAGCTGCTAATCGTGCAGATGTGGTGATTGCAGTAGTGGGTGGTTCCAGTGCTCGTGATTTTAAAACGACTTATAAAGAGACGGGAGCTGCTATTGCAGATAAAAGCCAAATCAGTGATATGGAGTGTGGAGAAGGCTTTGATCGTGCAACTCTTTCTTTGTTAGGAAAACAGCTGGAATTACTAGAATCCTTGAAATCAACGAGAAAGCCCCTGATTGTGGTTTACATTGAGGGACGTCCATTAAATAAAAATTGGGCAGCGGAACATGCAGATGCATTGCTGACCGCCTATTATCCCGGACAAGAGGGGGGGGATGCCATTGCTGATGTTTTATTTGGTGATTATAATCCGGCAGGTCGCTTGCCTGTTTCTGTTCCCCGGTCAGAGGGACAAATTCCCGTATATTATAATAAGAAAGCCCCTAAATGTCACGATTATGTAGAAATGTCTGCCTCCCCATTGTATTCATTTGGATATGGATTAAGTTATTCAACTTTCGAATATTCCAATTTAAAAGTGACACAACAAGCGCCTTTGCATTTTGAAATATCATTTGATGTAGAAAACACAGGAAAGTATGATGGTGAAGAAGTGGCTCAACTTTATATTCGTGATGAGTATGCTTCTGTAGTCCGGGCACTTCGGCAACTCAAACATTTTAAGCGTTTCTTTTTGAAGCAGGGAGAGAAAAAAACAATTGTATTCACTTTGGTAGAAGAGGATTTATCCATTATCAATCAAAAAATGGAGCGAATCGTAGAACCGGGAAGCTTCCAGCTGATGATTGGAGCAGCGTCGGATGATATCAGATTATCAAAGACGATTTCTGTGAAATAAGTTAATTTGCTCATATAGTGTCAATAATCATGACACTGTATGAGTACACTATAGAAATATGATTATGTCATCATGTTCAAGAAGAAAATATATTTTTTCTATTTGGGTTGGTAATGACCCTTATTAGAACGACTTATTGGCGTGGTAGATGACTGGATGACATAAATATATTTATTTTTATCGTTGTTATTATTTGTTTTTTTTGATAAAAGCGTTTATTTTTGGCTCTCATAAAAAATAAATCTAACCGGACGATCTTTGATGACACACATAAAAGAACAAGAAAAGAAGAGAAAATTTGAACAATTTTTCATTCTTACTTTTCCTAAAGTAAAAGCTTTCGCATGGAAAATCCTACATTCGGAAGAAGATGCAGAAGATATTGCCCAGGATATATTCGTCAAACTGTGGGATAATCCAGAGATTTGGGAGAATAAAGAGACATGGGATAGCTATATTTATACAATGGCTCGTAATCAGATTTATAACTTCCTGAAACATCAGTCCGTAGAACTTAATTATCAGGAAAAACTATCTCAAGAAAATTCTCCTTCTTATGAATTTGATATGTATGATAAGCTTTATGCAAAAGAACTCCAACTTTTAATAAAACTTACTTTAGATAATATGCCAGAGCAACGGAGAAAAGTTTTTTCTATGAGCCGGCAAAGAGGAATGAGTAATCAGGAAATAGCTGATAATCTGCAGCTTTCCGTTCGGACTGTAGAACGACATATCTATTTAGCTTTGCAAGAATTAAAAAAAGTCATTTTAATTGCATTTTTTTTCTGTTTCTATTGAGTAGTCTGTTTTAGCTAGTTGTCTATATATTATAAGGCAACAGAAAAATGGAGAATTATATTCAAAAAATAATTAGTGTATTCACAGCTTCCAAGCATAGTGAGAAAGTAATTGAAGAAGTGCATCAATGGCTGGTGGATAAAGAGCATTCTGATGAAAAAGAGGCTGCTTTACATACACTATGGAGTGAAACTGACGGTAAAGCTGATGCGGGTACATGGGCTTCTCTTTCTAATGTATATAATAAGATAGGTGCAGGTCAACAAAAAACTGTGCGAAAATTCCGAATGCAGATATGGCAATATGCAGCAGTTGCAGTAGTTGTACTGGCTGTTGCTATTTCAGGAACTTTCTTTTATGCTAAGAATATGTATTCGGAAGTTGCTATGATAGAAAAATTCACTCCTGCTGGTGATATGATTACAATCGAACTACCCGATGGAAGTAAAGTACAGACTAATTCCGGAACCTTATTACTTTATCCGGAAGCTTTCAAAGGAGATACTCGCACGGTATATTTGGTAGGAGAAGCTAATTTTAAGGTGAAAAAGGATCCGGAGAAACCATTTATTGTGAGATCGGGAAGCATGGCTGTTACAGCTTTGGGGACAGAGTTTAATGTGGGTGCTTATCCGGAAAGTAATGAAATTGTTGCAACATTACTTCATGGGAAGATAAAAGTAGATTGTGATGAAGAAAGAAGAAACTATATACTACATCCGGGACAGCAAATTATATATCAAAAAAATAGTGGTCAAGTAGTGTTAGCTAATGCTGATGTAGAAGCTGTAACAGCTTGGCAAAAGGGATTGTATATATTCCGCGGAGATACGATGAAAGAAATCATAGCTGAATTGGAGCGTCGCTTTAATATCACATTCCAATGTAATACCAGTCATTTCAGTAATGATAAATATAATTTTAGTTTCCGTAAAAACTCGGATATTGGAGAAATTATGGATATTATGAAAGAAGTAGTAGGAGGATTTGATTATAAAATAGAAGAGAATGTATGTTATATAAAACTGATTAAGTAATTATCTTACAAATATTTTGTTTAACCTTAAATATCATTGATTATGTAAAAAAGTATCCGGAAAAAGGATGCCGCCTGATTCCGGATATGAAATGACTTTTTTAGTATTAAAGCTACCGGCTTAAATCTTTGATGAATATAATATTATGAGTTTAACACTAAAAACGCTACTAAGATATGAATTTATATCTATTAAAAGCTAAATGTATAACATTTTTTTGCTGTTTGCTATTCGCGCAAACAGTGCTCTTTGCTCAAAGTAATGTGAAAATAACTATTAAGAAAAATGAAATAACATTACGAGAAGCATTGACAGAAGTTGAGAAACAATCTAAAATGTCCGTTGCCTATAATGAATCTCAACTTGGAGGAAGTAAACGTATTTCTTTGAATGTGAGTGAACTACCGTTAGAACAGGCACTCAAGGTCATATTAAAAGGAACAGGATTTAGTTATAAATTAAAAGATAGCTATATCATGATAATTCCGGAAAAAAAGGAAGAGTCTGTATCAAAGGAAATACAAGGTCGGGTTGTGGACGAACAAGGAGAAGCCTTGATTGGAGTTAATGTTTCAATTAATGGTGGTAGTGGTGGTACAATAACTAACCTGAATGGAGATTTTACAATCCGTGTTACCAAAAACGATTTCCTGAAGGTTTCGTATATCGGGTATACGACTCAAATGGTTAAAATATCAGATAAGACTGTTTATAATATTACAATGGCTTCTGACACAAAGGCCTTGGATGAAGTGGTTGTTACAGCATTGGGTATTAAGAGAGAAGCTAAGGCATTGACGTATAATGTGCAGGAAATAAAAGCTGCCGGTATAACAAAAGTGAAAGATGCCAACTTTATAAATAGCCTTTCTGGTAAGGTAGCAGGTGTGACTATTAATCAGAGTTCGTCTGGAACTGGAGGATCTTCCCGCGTTGTCATGCGTGGTACCAAATCATTATTTGGTGAAAACAATGCGTTGTACGTTTTGGATGGTATTCCAATGCAAGGGTTAAGAACCAAACAATCAGATAATTTTTATGAGTCAGTGGAAGTGGCCGACGGAGATGGAATATCTAATATTAATCCGGAGGATATAGAAAGTATGTCCATCCTGACTGGTGCTTCTGCAGCCTCCTTATATGGTAATAGAGGTGCGAATGGTGTGATACTGATCACAACCAAAAAAGGTGCGATTGGAAAACCCAGAATAAGTTATTCAAATAGCACTAGTTTTTCAAGACCTTTTATTACTCCTGAATTCCAGAATACGTATGGACGTAAAGAAGGTGAATTTAAAAGTTGGGGGGATAAATTAGAGAAACCTTCCGATTATAATCCTTTGGATTTCTTTCAAACAGGATTTAATACAATGAATTCTATTGCTGTATCTACTGGTACAGAAACAAATCAGACGCATATATCTTTTGGGTCTGTAAATTCAGAAGGTGTCATTGATAATAATAAATATAATCGCTATAATTTTACATTCCGTAATTCTTGGGACATCGTTAAAGACGTTTTAAGTATGGATATGGGATTATTTTATATCAAACAGAATAACCAAAACAGTAACGGACAAGGTATGTACTATAATCCGTTGGTTCCAGTCTATTTGTTTCCACCAAGTGATGATATGAATAAATATGTAGTTTATGAACGATATGACGCTGATAGAAACTTCAAAACTCAATATTGGCCTTATAAAAATCAGGGATTGGGTATGCAGAATCCATATTGGATTATTAATCGTAATATGTTCAATACTGATAGAGACCGCTATATCATGTCATTATCAATGAAATGGAATATAACCAATTGGCTTAATATTATCGGACGTGCCCGCGTTGATAATGCTTATACTGATTTCGAACGTAAATTATACGCTTCCACTGATGGTTTGTTCTCCAAATCTCAAGGTAACTATATGACACAGGAAGACAAGAATACTGCAACTTATCTTGATTTCTTAGTAAATATAGATAAGAAATTCGGGGAGAATTATCACTTGTTAGTAAACCTTGGTGGTAGTTATTATGATGAAAAATATAAATCAAGTACTTTTGAAGGCAATCTGCTTGGAGTACCGAACTTTTTCCATCCAAGTAATATACCTTCAACAGAAAGCGGATATAGCAAACAATCATTGCATACCCAGACTCAATCTCTATATGGTAAAGCAGAACTGGGGTACCGCAATTTTCTTTATGCTGACGTGACAAGTCGTATAGACTGGTTTTCTACATTGGTAGGTACTTCCAAGGAATATGTATTCTATCCGTCCGTAGGTCTTTCTGTAGTGTTGTCAGAGATTATTCCGCTTCCTAAAAAAGTATTCTCTTTCTGGAAGATTCGTGGTTCCTATGCGCAAGTAGGTAATCCTCCAAGTGCATACTTGCCTTATGCAACAGTGGTTTTGGAAAATGGTAATGCTACAAGTGCTAACTTCTCACCTGCCAATCATCTTAAAGCGGAAATGACCAAAGCATTTGAATTTGGTATGGACTTACGGTTGTTTGATAATAAATTGAACCTTGCAGCAACATATTACAATTCAAACACATACAATCAGTTGTTTAAATATGAATTGCCGCCCAGCACAGGATACGCTTTTGCATATGAAAATGCAGGAAAAGTAAACAACTGGGGTATTGAACTAAGTGTAGGTTTTAATCAGGATTTAGGCCCGGTAAATTGGAACTCAAATTTGATTTATTCAATGAACCGTAATGAAATCAAAGAGTTACTTCCTGAGTATGTGACTGACCGCACTACTAGTACAACAGTAAAATCACCAACAGAATTTTCCGTTGCCAGTGCAGATTCATACAGAATGATTTTGAAAGAAGGTGGTACTATGTCTGATATCTATGCGACAAAATTGAAACAAGACTTACATGGTGATATTCTTATTTCAAATGGAGGTGTATCGGCTGAAGAAAATACTTTCATAAAAGTTGGTTCGGCAGCTCCTAAGTATAATCTAGGATTTAGAAACAGTTTTTCTTGGAAAGGGGTGGAACTTGATTTTCTGATTGACGCGCGTGTTGGCGGTGAGGTGATTTCCGCTACACAAGCTTTGATGGATCAATTCGGAGTATCACAACAAACAGCTACAGCCCGTGATAACGGTGGTGTACCTGTAAATAATGGAAAGTTGGATGCAGAACAATATTATGGTACCGTTGCTTCCGGAAAAACAGGTTTACTGGCGCATTATGTGTACAGTGCGACTAATGTTCGTTTACGTGAAATGTCATTATCATATATGCTTCCGGCAAAGTGGTTCGGAGAAAAATTGAACATTTCTCTGTCACTGACAGGACACAATTTGCTGATGTTTTATAAGAAAGCTCCGTTTGATCCGGAACTAACAGCAAATACAGGAACTTATTATCAGGGTTTCGATTATTTTATGCCACCTAGCTTACGCAGTTTCGGTTTTGGTGTAAAAGTTAACTTTTGATTTTAATACTTTAATACGAAGAATAAAATGAAAAATAGAATCTATAACGTTATACAAACTTGCTTCCTGGTGTTTGCTGTTTGCTTTTTATTGGGAAGTTGTATGTCTGATACGATTAATCTGGATCCTGATAAAGTTCAAGAAAAAGAATTGGATAAAGATAATTTATGGGGCAGCTATCTTACTACGATGCAACGTAGGGTAGTATCTGAAGATGTTAACTTGTTTCAACGCTCGGAAGACCTTTTTGGCAACATGTATTCTGGATATTTTGCCGGAACGCAAAATTGGGGCGGAGGAGCGAATGGAACGACTTATGCTATTTCTGACGAATGGAAAGATGCACCTTTTAAAAGTGCATTTGTAGAGTTCTTATCTTCATGGAATATTTTACGCCAAAAGGTAGACTCTGCATCTGTATTGTTTGCTGTCGGTGAAATTGTAAAAGTGACAGCTATACATAAAACTACAGATATGTACGGTCCGTTACCTTATCTAAAGTTTGGTCTGACTAATCCTGTCCCTTATGATTCGCAAGAAGCTATCTATAAATCTTTTTTCAAAGAACTGAACCATGCTATTGATATCTTGACCAAGTTTGATCAAGCTAACCCAAATTCTAAGGCATTGGAAAAGTTTGATTTAATATTTGGCAGTAACATACCTAATTGGATTCGTTTTGCGAATTCTTTGAAGCTGCGTTTGGCAATACGTTTAAGTGCTGTTTATCCGGAGGCTCAAAAAGAAGCAGAAGCTGCTGTTACACATTCGTATGGAGTGATTGAAACAAATGATAATAATCCGGCAATGCAATCTAATTCAACTCTTTCGTTCACCTATCACAACCCTATAAATAGTATTAGCAGCGCAGACGGCTATGAAGAAGATGTAATGGGGGCTAGTATGGATGCTTATTTGAATGGGTTTGGAGATCCACGTATATCCGTATTTTTCCAATTGTCTTCAAATGACAATTATCGTGGATTGCGTAACGGACATAAGAATGGTGATATATTTAAAGGTGATTTAGGACTCTCCAAACCTAATATATTGCAAGGAACCCCTTATGTTTGGATGACAGCTGCAGAAGTTTATTTTTTGCGGGCAGAAGGTGCCTTGAAGACATGGAACATGAAAGGAACCGCTAAAAGTTTGTATCATTCAGGCATACGTGCTTCTTTCGAACAACATGGAGTAAAAGGAGTGGAAACTTATCTTGCAAGTACTAAAGTGCCGGCAAAATACCCTGGATTCAAAAGCAGTCCTTCCGCACCAGCCCCATCTGATGTTACGATAGTCTGGGATGAAAATGATAAAGAAAAGCAGTTAGAACAGATCATCACCCAAAAATGGATAGCAATGTACCCATTAGGACAGGAAGCATGGAGTGAATTCCGCAGAACAGGCTATCCTAAGATCTATGAAATAGTTAATAATGAGAGTGGTGGTGTTATTAGCTCTTCTGTACAGATCCGTCGTGTTCCTTTCCCCTATTCCGAATATCAAGGAAATAAAGAAGAGGTGGAAAAAGCCGTTAAACTATTGGGTGGTCCGGATACCGGAGCTACTCGCTTATGGTGGGATGTAGAAAATAAGTAATCATATTCTTTTAGATAAAACGACATGAAGAAATTATTAACATATATAATAGTTTTCGTAATAGTTGGTACGGGAATTATATCGTGTAATACAGATATAGAAGCTTTGGATATAGTGGTGCCTGATAAGATGTCCAAAGAATATTGGGAAAATTTAAGAGCATATAAAGCAAGAAACGACCATGAAGTCTTTTTTGGCTGGTTTGGCGGATGGACGGCTAACTCTGCTGATATGATCAACTATTTAAGAAGTGTGCCTGACAGTGTAGATATTATTTCTATTTGGGGAGCTTACCAGAACTTAAGTCCGGCACAAATGGAAGATTTACGTTATGTACAGGATGTGAAAGGAACTCGTGTCACATATACTATCTTTGCTCACAAAATTCCAGATGAATTTATGTCTGGTGAAAATCATGAGATTGCTACTCCTGAAGGAATAGAAGAGTATGCCAAGTCTTTGGTAGATACTATGTATAAGTATGGTTATCAGGGTATTGATCTTGATTATGAACCCGGCTATCAGGAATTTCCTGGGGTTCCGTTCAGTGGTCCTTTAGTAGGTCCGTCTTATATGTGGCCTGATTATATGGATAATATGGAAATGTTTGTAAAGGCATTAGGAAAATATATTGGTCCGAAGTCGGGAACTCGTAATCTATTAATTATTGATGGAGTACCTTATCATTTAAAGCAAGGATTGGCTGAATATTTTAATTATGGAGTGGTTCAGTCTTATAATTCTAGGGGATATCAAGATCTGCAGGGGCGTTTCGATAATGCAGCTAAAAATGGTTGGAAACCGGAACAATACATTTTTGCTGAAACCTTTGAGGGGGGTAAGTATGCAAGTGGAGGAGTAGATCACTCTTTAAGAGAAGGCGGGTCGGTACCTTCATTAGAAGGAATGGCACGTTTCCTCCCCATGTATGAAGGAAAATTAGCCACCCGCAAAGGAGGATGTGGTACCTATCACATGGAGAACGATTACCGTTCCAATCCTAATTACAAATGGACACGTAATGCGATCAGAATAATGAACGAACATTAAAGTTTAGAAAAAATGAAACAGAATATAAAATACATATTATTAAGCTTGCTTGTCCTTCTAATGGTATCATGCCAGAAAAGTCAGGAATACTATGAAGGATTATATGTTGTTGGCGCAGATCAATTATCACCGGTTGCTAATCTGACAATTGATGATTTGCCTGCAGTTATCGGAATTAAAGTTGCTTCATCATGTGCGATAGGAGATCATGTAGAAGTGGGTATGAAGGCCACTCCGGAATTAGTGGAGTCTTTCAATAAGGAATATAAGAAGAATTATGAACTTCTTCCTGAAAAGTCGTACAAGTTGGAGAATACAACATTAACTATTGAAAATGGAAAGAATACTTCCACAGATGGTGTGCGTTTAAGTGTTATCAGCCGGGACTTATTAAAGGAAGGCAAAACGTATCTGCTTCCTATAAGTATTGTGAGTGTGTCGGATAAGAATTTGTCCGTAATAGAAGGTTCACGTACCATATACATTGTTATCAATCAAATTATTATTACTCAAGCTGCGGATATTTCTGCTAATAACGGGTATTTCAAGGTCGATTTCAGAAAAGAATCTCAATACAATACCACGGCATTGAATAATGTAACATTTGAAGCACGAGTTCGTTTTAAAAAGATGACTTCTACCAGTGGAAAATGGTGCTTCTCTGTTATGGGATTGGAAGAGAATTTCTGTTTGCGTACTGCCGGTGATAATAAAAGCGGTTGGAAATTGCAATTGAGTGGAGGTAGTCCGGCAATTGATTCCAGAGATGTTTTACCCAATGATAAATGGTTGCATTTGGCTTGTGTATATGACGGTTCACAAGGAAAGAAGTTTGTATATGTTAATGGTGAACTACAGGGAGAACTTCCGGATACAAGAGGTACTATCGATTTAACGCAAGCCTATGGACATGATAAAAATGCAGCATTCTATATTGGTCAGTCTGCAGCAGATAATCGTTATATGGATGGGTATGTAAGTGAAGTACGTGTATGGGCTGTTGCTCGTTCGGCTGCTGATCTGAAAAATAATGTCTGCTGGGTGGATCCTTTAACAGATGGTTTAGTGGCTTATTGGAGATTTAATGAGTCTACTCCGGATAATAATAAAGTAATAACCGACCTTACAGGAAACGGATATAGTGCTACTTATGCCGGACGTGGAACGCTCAATTTTGTACAAGGAGTTCGTTGTCCTGATAATGCTGCTGAATAGCAAAACTATATATCCTTATAAAAGGAAAAATGAAGAAATAGATAATGGTAGACTGACTAAAAAGTCTTTCTATATATAAATAGAAGATGTCCTGATTGCAAATAAGCAAGACCGGGACATCTTTTTATTTTAATTACTTGCTATTATAAGCAACCAACATCCAAACCAATTTTTCCTGTTCTTTCAGATAATCGCTCATCATCGAAACGGTTACTTCGTCTCCGGCTTGAGAAGCGATAGACAAAATCTTACGTTCTTCGCCAATCAGATAACTGATAGACTGAAGGATATTATTCAATGCTTCGTCTCCGTTGCTTACCTTATCCACTTCATTCACATTTGCCACTTTCAGATAATCACTGAATTTATTGGCAGGAGTACCACCCAGCATCAAGATACGTTCTGCGATTTCATCCACCTTTTCAGCCGTGTCATCATACATCTTTTCGAATTGACTGTGGAGTACAAAGAAATTATGTCCCTTGATATTCCAGTGGAAACCGCGAAGATTGGTGTAATACACTTGGAAGTCTGCTAATAGTTGTTGCAAAGATGCTACTACGTTGTTTGCTCCCGATTCGTTCAGTTTGATAAATTCTAAAGTTTTCATATTCTTTTATTTTTAATGATTTATACTTGCTTTCTTTTTTTTCTGTATTGCAAAGATAAGGCGGAAAATGCTTGTTGTCAAACTGAAAATTTCTATCTTTGCATAGATGAAATCTATAACTTAATATGATTTGATAGATGACAATACAACAATTAGAATATATACTAGCTGTAGACCAGTTCAGGCATTTCGCACGGGCAGCTGAATATTGCCGTGTGACGCAACCCACTTTGAGTGCCATGATTCAGAAGCTGGAAGATGAACTGGGAGTAAAGTTGTTCGATAGGACGGTACAGCCCGTTTGTCCGACAGCCATTGGACAGAAAGTGATAAACCAGGCTCGCGTGATTCTGGCGCAGGCAGCTCAAGTGAAAGAAATAATCAGTGAAGATAAGCAGTCATTATCAGGCGTATTCCGCTTGGGAGTATTGCCAACTATCGCTCCTTATTTGCTTCCTCGCTTTTTTCCTCAATTGATGGAAAAATATCCCGAACTGGATATTCGTGTCACGGAAATGAAAACACAGGATATTCAGCAGGCTTTGCATGCCGGTGATTTGGATGCAGGGATTATTGCCAGTAAATTAGAAGACACATTTTTGACGGAAGAAACTCTTTTCTATGAGCAATTCTATGCTTATGTATCACGGAAAGAACCCTCATTCAAACATGACGTTATCCGCACTTCCGATATAACAGGCGAACATCTTTGGCTTTTGGACGAAGGACACTGCTTTCGCGATCAACTCGTCCGTTTTTGTCAGATGGAGGCCGTGAAGGTTAATCAGATGGCCTATCGTTTGGGAAGTATGGAAACCTTTATGCGAATGGTAGAAAGTGGAAAAGGAATCACTTTTATTCCCGAACTGGCAGTGATGCAATTGACAGAAGAACAGCGACAATTAGTACGCCCGTTTGCCATCCCCCGACCGACACGACAGGTGGTGTTGGCGACAAATAGAGATTTTATTCGTCACAGTCTGCTATGCGTCCTGAAGAAGGAAATAAAGGCGGTGGTTCCCAAGGAAATGCTTTCTTTGCAGCCCATACAATGTTTGTTATAGTATATTAGAGATTGAGATGATTCCTGCTCATCTTTTTTGATTGGCAGGAGTCTTTTTACACTTATCTTAGCTCCTTTAAAATAGAAAGAGCTGACAATGATTATCATCCCCATCCCCCATACCGAATATCAGATGTTTATCCGTTCAAAGAATGGAGGCCAAATGACATGAAGAAGGTCTTTTTTTTATTTTAATAAATAAATGTTCGTTCAAAAATGCTGCAAAGATAGTCATTATTGTACATATGAATTTTTATTCAGACCTAAAATCCTATATTTGGCGAAACAACTATTTATATTTAGTGATTATGAAAAGTACATTGCAGAGATGATTGGAACGATGGTGCTCGTCCTTATGGGATGTGGTAGTGCCGTTTTTGCTGGTGGTTTGGCTGATACAGTAGGCGCTGGGGTTGGAACGATCGGCGTAGCTTTAGCCTTTGGTTTGTCCGTAGTAGCGATGGCGTATGCTATCGGAGGTATTTCGGGATGTCACATTAATCCTGCTATTACATTAGGAGTGTTTTTGACTGGTCGTATGAATGGAAAAGATGCAGGTATGTATATGATTTTCCAGGTAATCGGAGCTATTATCGGCTCGGCTATTCTTTTTGCTTTAGTTGCTACCGGTGCTCATGACGGGCCTACAGCGACAGGTTCGAATGGTTTTGGTGATGGAGAAATGTTGCAGGCATTTATTGCGGAAGCAGTATTTACTTTCATTTTTGTATTGGTAGTGCTCGGCTCTACCGATTCGAAGAAGGGAGCAGGTAATCTGGCAGGACTTGCCATCGGTTTGACTCTTGTGTTAGTACATATTGTATGTATTCCTATCACAGGGACTTCTGTGAACCCGGCACGTAGTATTGCTCCGGCATTATTCCAAGGAGGAGAAGCATTGTCACAGTTGTGGTTATTCATCATTGCTCCATTTGTAGGAGCTGCATTGAGTGCAGTTGTTTGGAATTATCTGGGAGATAAGAAATAACTCTTTTAGAAGAAAGAATATAAAGAAGAAAGTAAAGAGGTTGTGTCAAAACGCTGACACAGCCTTTTTTTATGCGCAAAGCCCAGACTTTCTCAAGCCCGGGCTTTGTTATTACCCAAAGTTTTCGTATCTTTAGGTATAAAGTTTT
>NZ_JAPQKZ010000072.1:0-17339 GCF_027257075.1 Bacteroides sp. LFL-34
GATTGAAAATAAACTCAATAATCGACCTCGTAAAAGACTTGGATACCTCACGCCAAACGAAAAATTTAAACAAATTATTAATCAGAATTCTGTTGCATTTGCAAGTTGAATTCAGCAGAACCCGCTCACGAGGTTCACCGGAATTATAACACCCGGTCAAAGCCAATAAGAGCAGGATAGCAGGAATTATTCTTTTCATATTATTTACGTAGTAGCACATTTGATAGTCTATTAATCTTTTTTCTTCGTTTTTCCTGCCCGGTAATTGATTACAACCAATAACGCCAGTACCACGACAAAAATGATAGCCGAAAGCGGGCGAAGTTCCGGGGTCAAACCTCCCTTGCGGGCATCGGCGTAGATATAAGTAGAAAGCGTTTCCAAACCTTGATTACCGATAGTGAATACAGTTACGGCAAAATCATCAATGGATAGTGTCAGTGCAAGCATAAAGCCGCTAATCATTCCCGGACGAATCTCCGGAATTATGACTTTCCACAAGGCCTGCATAGGAGTAGCTCCTAAATCGAGGGCAGCTTCATAAATATTCGGATTCATCTGCTTCAAACGGGGCAATACACTTAAAACAACGTACGGGGTACAAAAAGTAATATGAGCAAGCACTACGGTTGTGTAGCCTTGTGTGATCCCCAGAGATACAAACAAAAGGAACAAGGATATACCGGTGATAATATCACCATTCAGAATAGGAATGCTGTTCACAAATCCGATCGCTTTGCGTGAACGGGCTTTCAGATTGAATATACCGATAGCAGCGATGCTTCCTAATAACGTAGATGCTGTTGCAGCCAGTAGAGCGATAGTGATCGTATTAATCAATGCATTCATCAAAGAATGATGAGCACCGGTAGTGAATAACGAAGAATAAAGTTTGGTAGAAAATCCCGTCCAGTTACCCAACACTTTCGCCTCTGTAAATGAGTAGATCACAATAATCACGATCGGAGAATAAAGCAAGAGCAGCAATATCCACAAATAAGTCTGTGCAAATATCTTCTTTACCATAGCCCGCCTCCTTCATTTGAGTTTTCCTTATCATCGGTGCTGAACAGGGAAGTAGCAGCTATCAATAGCAACATAATGAGCGAAAGTGCCGCTCCATAGTTCCACATACTGTTATTGATATTTTCCTGAATCGTCGTACCAAAGAGTTTGATGTTATTCATCGTCAGCAACTCGGCAATGGCAAATGTCGATATAGTCGGCATGAACACCATCATGATACCACTCATCACCCCCGGCATGGAAAGCGGAAGGACTGCTTTCAGAAAGACTTGCACAGGATTGGCTCCCAAGTCTTGCGCCGCCTCGATATAGCTATGATCCATCTTCTGCAAAGTATTGTAGATAGGATAAATCATGAAAGGGATAAAGTTGTATACCATACCGAATATCAACGCTCCCTCGCCCAACGGCACACTGAAAAAGTCGAATAAGGCAACAGTGGCAAGGGTACGCACCAGAATATTTACCCACATCGGCAAAATAAACAGTACGACCATCGTCTTGGAACGGTTCAGCTTGCTGTTACTCAATATCCAGGCAGCAGGATAACCCAATAAAATACAAACAAGGGTGGTAATAATGGCAATACCAATCGAATAGACAAAGGTATTGATTGCTTCGGGATGTTCGAAGAACTTCTGAAAATTGGCGAGTGTCAAATGGCCGCTATCATCGGTAAAGGCATATACGACAATTAAGAACAACGGTATAATCACAAAGATCGCCGAAAAAATAATGTAAGGGAGAGTCCAACTCTTACGTGATGACAAAAAGACTATAAACCTCTTATTCACTTCCTTTCCTGTTAATCGGTTATTTTAACTATACGAATAGCATCTGGAGGGATGGTAATACCTACACGGTCACCGTCATCCCATACATCGTTCGTATCTACAAATACATTCTCGTCCCAATCTGACAATACAGTCAGATGATAATGGTCACCCTTGTAAAGGATGAATTTCACCTCGCCCGTCAGCGTTCCGTCTTCTTCATTATCCTGAAGAATCACTTTTTCAAAGTCTACTTCCACTTTGACATTCGTATCGAAAGCGATTCCTTCCACCGGAACACATTCAAAGTTACAGCCCAGGAATTCCACATGAGTAGCATCCAGCAATTTTCCTTCGAATGTATTGCAAACACGCTCTTTCTTCATAATATGAATATCGAAAGGCTTCACCAACAGACCGACTTCAGCCCCTACTTCAAAATGATGGTAATCCTGCACCAAGAATTCATATCCGCCGCACAACACCGTCATTTCATAATGCACTCCTTTAAAAATAGAAGTCTCTACCACTCCTACTAACTGTGCCATTTCCGAAACGGGGAAAATATAAAGATCCTCCGGACGAATGACTACGTCCACCGGAACATTCTCGCCAAATCCTTCATCCACACATTCAAACTCCGTACCGCAAAAACGTACGAGTTTATCATGAATCATGGTACCGTTGAGGATATTGCTTTCTCCGATAAAGTCCGCAACAAAAGCATTGATAGGTTCATTATAAATATCAATCGGCGTACCGATCTGCTGAATCTTTCCTTCACTCATCACGACAATCGTGTCACTTAACGTAAGTGCCTCCTCCTGATCGTGAGTGACGTACACAAACGTGATTCCCAAAGATTTATGCATTTCTTTGAGCTCCATTTGCATATCCTTACGCATTTTCAGATCGAGCGCTGCCAGCGGTTCATCCAACAACAACACTTCCGGCTCATTCACGATGGCGCGGGCAATAGCTACACGTTGTTGCTGACCACCGGAAAGAGAATCCACATCGCGGTATTCATAATCCGTCATGCCTACCATTTTCAAAGCAGCTTTCACCTTCTTCTCAATGGTCTGTTTCGGTGTTTTTTTCAGTTTCAGGCCGAAAGCGATATTATCATACACATTCAAGTGCGGGAACAAGGCATATTTCTGGAATACCGTATTCACCGGACGCTTATGGGGAGGAGTTTGTGTTATTTCCATCCCCGAAATTCGGATTTCGCCTTCCGAAGCTGTCTGAAAACCAGCAATGAGACGCAACAACGTGGTTTTACCGCAACCGGAAGGACCAAGGATAGTCACAAACTCGCCCTTTTTCACGTTCAGAGTCACATCATCCAATGCTGTTTTATCGCCAAAGTACTTCGATACATGGCTCACCTCAATGATGGATTTATCTTCTTGCATATTCATACTAAAGTTTGGGCTGCAAAGGTACACATTTCTGCGGTTTCCACCTACGTGTTAATCTAATATAACAGTGTTTTTCGATGCCCGACAGAAAAAAAATCTATCTTTGCATAAATATTTATTCACCAATTTTACAAAAGCATGAAAAAGTTTACTTATTTAGTTATTGCAACGGCAGCGTTAAGCATGGTAGCTTGTACTGGCGGAAACAAAGCCGGATACACTATTACAGGTACAGTAGAAGGTGCAAGCGATGGTGACACCGTTTATCTTCAGGAAGCCAATGGTAGAAATCTGACCAAACTAGATACAGCCGTTATCACCAAAGGTACTTTTACCTTTGAAGGCACACAAGATTCTGTGGTTAGCCGTTATGTCACTTGTGAAGTGAACGGAGAACCGTTGATGATCGACTTCTTCCTGGAAAACGGAAAAATCAACGTTGCCCTGACCAAGGATAATGACGCTGTTACCGGTACTCCCAACAACGATGCATACCAGGAAATCAGAGCTCAAATCAATGACATCAGCAAAAAAATGAATGCCATTTATGAGGCAATGGGTAATACATCTTTAAGTGATGAGCAGAAAGAGGCCAAACAAAAAGAAGGTGCTCAGCTGGAAGAACAATATGACAAAGCAATCAAAGAAGGCGTACAAAAGAATATCACCAACCCGGTTGGAGTATTCTTGTTTAAACAAACTTTCTACAATAACTCTACGGACGAAAATGAGGCTTTGTTGCAACAAATTCCTGCTAATTTCCAGAATGACGAAACAATCGTAAGAATCAAAGAGATGACTGACAAGCAGAAAAAGACTGCTGTAGGTACTCAATTTGTTGATTTCGAAATGCAGACTCCGGAAGGAAAGACAGTGAAATTGTCTGATTATGTAGGCAAAGGAAAAGTAGTATTGGTTGACTTCTGGGCTAGCTGGTGCGGTCCTTGCCGTCGCGAAATGCCTAACCTGGTAGAAACATACGCTAAGTACAAAGGCAAAAACTTCGAAATCGTAGGTGTATCTCTCGATCAGGATGGTGCTGCATGGAAAGAAGCAATCAAGAAGCTAGACATGACTTGGCCGCAAATGTCCGACCTGAAATTCTGGCAAAGTGAAGGTGCACAGCTTTATGCTGTAAACAGCATTCCTCACACTGTATTGATCGACGGTAGCGGTAAGATTATTGCTCGCGGTCTGCACGGAGAAGAACTTCAAGCTAAAATTGCAGAAGCTGTAAAATAACAAATCCAAAGAAAGGCTTTTCCAAAGGCCTTGAAATTTATACAAGACTGTCTCAAATAGAAAATGAGACAGTCTTTTTTATTTGCGAGACTTTACGCCTCACTCTCCAAACAGATAAAAAATTCAGCCCCTGTCATTCTCAAAGAATACAGGGGCTGAATGTATGTATGAAAGTGAGGGAAATATACTCCCCTACTTTTACTCAAGCAATTAGATAAACCAACGTACGTAGCAGAAGTCCTGACGGTGTGGAAGTTCCGGATTCTTCGGGAACATACGGTAAGACACCTTGAAACTACCTGCATTTGACAAGCTGTGTTTAACCTGGAATGTATACAAGTCGCCTTCTTTCTTGACTACACTGAACGGTTCTACAGAATAAACATGTTGTTTTCCGTCTGCAGTTGTGTAAGTAGTAACCAATTCAAGTCCCACTGCATCATTCAAGCCTTTTTCATCGATAACGTAAGTAATAGTATATTCTTTTCCGCTTTCGATATCACCATTCTTCAGCTCTTCTACCTTGTCACAAGATACGATTTCAATAGAATCCCATTTAGCAACCACATCTTCTTTCCAAGCTGCGATTTCTTTTGCTTTTGCATTATCGTTAGCAGCCAAAGTCTGGAAACGTTTTGCCAGTTTGCAATAGAACTTGCTATAGTAATCATCCAACTGACGCTTCATGGTATAATGAGGAGCAATCTGTGCGATAGAATTCTTCACCACTTTGATCCAGCCTTCAGAATATCCCTTCTTATTACGTGCATAATACAACGGAAGGATTTCAGTTTCAAGAATACTGTAAATAGTAGCAGCATCCAGCTGATCCTGATGTTCCTGATTCTGGTAAGTACGTTTTTCAGTCAACGCCCAACCTGCACCTTCACGGTAACCTTCCAGCCACCATCCGTCTAATACGGAGAAATTGACAACACCGTTCATCAAAGCTTTTTCACCAGATGTACCGGATGCTTCCAACGGACGAGTCGGAGTATTCAACCAGATATCAACGCCGGAAACCAGACGACGAGCCAGTTGCATATCGTAATTCTCGAGGAAGATAATCTTACCCAGGAATTCCGGACGACGAGAGATTTCAATGATACGCTTAATCAAGCCCTGGCCTGCTCCATCGTGCGGGTGAGCTTTACCTGTAAACAGGAATTGTACCGGATAATCAGGATTGTTCACGATCTTAGAAAGACGATCCAAGTCGGTGAACAGCAAGTGTGCACGTTTGTAAGTAGCAAAACGACGGCCGAAACCAATCAGCAATGCGTTCGGATTGATCTTATCCATCAGTGAAACGATACGAGAAGGATCTCCCTGGTTCTTCAACCATGTATCGCGGAATGACTTACGGATATAGTCAACCAACTTATTCTTCATAGTCATACGAGTCTTCCAAATCTCTTCATCGGGCACATTGTAGATAGCTTCCCAAATCTTAGGATTAGACTGATCGAACCAGAAGTTTTCGTTGAAATATTTAAAGTATAATTCTTTCCATTCTGTTGCACTCCAAGTTGGGAAGTGAACACCATTCGTTACATATCCTACGTGGCTTTCTTCCGGGAAATAACCTTTCCAGATAGAAGAGAACATTTCTTGAGAAACTTTTCCGTGCAGCCAGCTTACACCGTTCACTTCCTGTGAAGTGTTACAAGCAAAAACAGACATACAGAAACGTTCGCCCTTGTCGCCCGGATTGTTACGTCCTAGATCCATCAAGTCATCCCATGAGATACCCATTCTGGAAGGATAACCACCCATATATTTGCCGAACAAACCTTCGTCAAAATAGTCGTGACCTGCAGGCACCGGAGTATGAACAGTATAAAGAGAAGAAGCGCGAACCAACTCAATAGCCTGGTCGAAAGTCAATCCAGTAGCTACATAGTCGCAGATACGCTGAACATTAATCAATGCAGCATGTCCTTCATTACAGTGATAAACATCTTTCTTGATACCCAGAGCTTTCAGAGTCAGGATACCACCGATACCCAACAAGATTTCCTGTTTCAAACGGTTTTCCCAGTCACCACCATAAAGCTGGTGAGTGATAGGACGGTCGAATTCGCTGTTCATTTCATTATCCGTATCAAGCAGATACAAAGAAATACGTCCAACATTCACACGCCATACGTTTGCATGAACAAAATAATCAAGATAAGGAACGTCAACTATCAACGGCTGACCATTGGCATCCATTACGCGTTCAATAGGAAGTTGACCGAAGTTCTGTGCCTCGTAGTTGGCAATCTGCTGTCCATCCATAGACAACGTTTGAGTAAAGTAGCCGTAACGATACAAGAAACCTACCGCACACAAATCAACATTGCTGTCGGAAGCCTCTTTCAGATAGTCACCAGCCAATACGCCCAGACCACCGGAATATATTTTCAGGACGCTGCTCAAGCCATATTCCATGCTGAAATAAGCTATAGATGGGCGTTGCTCATCCGGCTTCACATCCATGTAATCTCTGAATTTCGTATAAACTTCATTCATTCTTCTTAGAATCACCTTGTCTTTTGCCAGCGCTTCCAGCTTCTCATAGCTCATACGTTCCAACAACAGTACTGGATTCTGTCCACATTCTTTCCAAAGTTCCGGATCTAGATCTCTAAACAGTTCAGTCGCTTCAAAATTCCATGCCCACCAAATGTTGCGTGCGATTTCAGACAACTTCTCCAACTCTTCCGGTATACGTGATTTCACAGTAACCTCTTTCCAGTTGGGAGTATTCACATTACTAACTTTGATTTTCATAATGTTTTCGTTTACTTATTGATAAATAATTTCTTTCTTAACTCAACTGACGTATCCTTGCCTTACGCAAAGCGATATCATAAGCTTCATAATAATATTGTATAAAGTGCTTCCATAAAGCCTGCTCTGCAACTTCAGCAGCACGCTTACGGATTTCCTTCACCTCTTTATCAGTCTTATCCGCAAACAACGTAATCGTATCTTTGATACCATCCGCCACTTCCGAATAATTATAGTCCGAACGATGCAGCACTTCCACTCCATCATTAATGCCATGCTGGTTCTTCAGGCTGTTTACCCAAAGTCCGAATCCTGCCAGATCCGTAGTGATTGTCGGCACATGGAAAGCTACACTTTCCAGCGGAGTATATCCCCACGGTTCGTAATAAGAAGCATAGACACTCAAATCCTGCCCCAGCAATATATCATAATATTCTTTATTCATGATACCATCACGACCATCCAGATAACAAGGAACAAAAATCACCTTTACCTTATCTTCCGGACGATTGCCCATTCCCAGATATTTCAACATGTCCAACACCTGGTCATGAGTCATATTATGCAGCCAATGAGTGATAAACGGTACTTCGAGGGGAGTGTCGAACTTATCTTTGCTCTTCAAACGTGCCTGCAAATCCTCGCGAGGCTCTCCCACCCAACCGGGTACATTGATGAATGCCAACACATTCTTATGTAGTTTCTTATCCCTGTTCAAGCGGTTTAATGATTCCAAAAAAACATCAATACCTTTATTCTTAAACTCATATCGCCCACTGGTTCCGACAATTAACGTATCATCACCCAGATTTGTTCCCAATAATTTATTGGCAACACTAAGCATCAAGGTACGTGCGCGCTTACGCTTGCCGGTAAACGTGCTTCCTTTCGGCACAAAATCATCTTCAAAACCGTTCATCAGAACAACATCTGCCGGTTTATCCAGTAATTCCTTGCATTCATTATTGGTTATTTCACTCACCGTAGTAAAACAGTCTACATAATGTGCAGTCTGTTTCTCAATCGAGTGTTTCGATTGCATGTTCAGTTCCTGTGCCATCTGGTCGCCATTATAAGCAAACAGATAGTCATACAACGGCTTATTATTGCCGGCAATGGAACGACCGATAGACGTAGCATGGGTCGTAAAAATAGTAGCAACCTCCGGCACAGCTTCCTGTACATAAAGTGCTCCCATTCCAGTCATCCATTCATGTGCCTGATATACCACCTTATCCGTTTCCGTCAGGTTGTAGCGATAGAAACTCTCCACCACTCTTCCTGCGGCATAGGAAAACATAGAAGCCTCGTCGTAATCGCCATAGGCGTGCAACGAATCTACTTGATAACGATTCCACATTTCTGTGTATATATCGTCTTTCTTTTCAAAAAAAGGTTGGAAATCAACAAGAATGACTATGGGTTCACCGGGGATATTCCATCGTCCCACACGGACAGAAAGTTCGTCTTTCTCAAGCGCATGCTCTTTCCAGGCAGCACATAGGTTATCCGACTCGATGAACAGAGGGTTCTCCTTTCCTTGCCACACATCAGGACCTATGAAGAAAATTCTGTCGCGGAATTTTTCCTGTAATGTATTTGCCCGTGTCGACAAGACGGTATATATCCCTCCCACTTTATTACATACTTCCCAGCTGGACTCGAAGATATAATCGGGGGTTAATAAATCTTTTACCATATAATATATTAAAACTCTTTTTAGTATGCGAGTGCAAAAGTACACATTATTCTTTGAAAAATAATACTTTATACAAAAAATATGAGTTAAGAAGAGGAAAGAAACGTTGTCTAACAATGAAAAAAGAATATCCCCTTGCACATGCAAAGCAGCATGTACAAGGGGATTGAAAGTCCTTTATAGGAAATATTCTTGCTAAAAATTATGCAACGAGTGCGCTACCAATCAAGAAGGTTGCAGCCAAAGCAACGATTGCATAGAGTTCGGGGAATACGGCAAGAATCAACGTATTGCTAAATACATTGTGTCCCTGTCCGATTGCTGCGATACCGTTTGCACAAACTTGTCCCTGACGGATAGCGGAGAATAAAGCAACCAATCCCAGAGCAATACCTGCACCAAGCACTGCTGATGCCTGGATAGGTGTAATTTCAGGAGTCAAAATACCGAAGATTGTCTGAAACATGAAATAACCTGCAAAACCATAAAGACCCTGTGTACCCGGAAGAGCTGTCAATACCAGGAAGTTACCGAATGCACTATCATTCTTCTTCAATGCTCCGATAGCAGCATTACCTGCAATAGTTACTCCGTAAGCACTACCGATGCCCGACAAACCAACCATAATCGCGATGCCAATGTAGGCGATAAACAAATTCATTTCCATAATCTTATTCTATTTTTTATTGTTTAATTCTTAAAATATTAATTCTCAATTTCTAATTCTTAATCTTCAAATTTTCAATTTCTGAACGGTTTGTACTCTTTACCGCCTCCTTCATATCCGGAGTTCTTAAAGAACTCAACGAACGTCAGACGCATCGGGTGAACCATTGCACCCAGCACATTCATAAAGATATTGATGGCATGACCGATAACGAAAATCAGTACCATAACAATCGGGCCTGCTATTACATTATCCGGACTCATACCTACTGCCAGGCTGTTGAATACTCCCGCCAAAATACCTCCGGAAAGTCCGAGGGCAAACAGACGAACGTAAGACAATACATCGCCAAGCAAACCGGTGACCATATTATATGAATCCCATAATCCCAGTCCGATATTCAGGAAAACATTCTTTCCCGGACTGTTATAAAGGAAGATCATAGCAGCCGAAACACCCAGAATAACCAAATGCACTGTACTTCCCATCGGCATTACCTCCGGCAACAAAGCCGAAACTGCCATGGAAACCAGCAGGATGATCCATCCGATAGTTGCCACTGCATATTTGAAACCAAACTGAATAGTCTGATTCACCGCCTTCAACACCATACCGAATAGTATCTGAATAGCTCCCAATATCAACGATAATTGGAACATATCATTGTTATCCATCAAGACGGCATGTTTCAGACGTTGAACAATCGGCCAGTTCAAATCGTAGATATTCGCTCCGAAGAACGTACCTGTCAGCAAACCGCAGAAGAATGTTGAAGCAGCCAATACCTGTATCAATGAAATGATCGACTTCATTGACGGAGTCACTTTCTTCGCCATCAACCGATAGGCCGTAGCTCCCAGAAACAGGAACACCCCATATCCGGAATCTCCCAGACAAAGTCCGAAAAAGACCATAAAGAACGGGGCAAAGAACGGAGTCAAGTCCAATTCATTATACTTCGGAAGCATATACAACTTACAGATCGGTTCGAACCAGGCAAAGAATCCCTTATTATTCAATCGAATAGGAACATTATCGCCCGGCATCGGATCGGTAATCTCATAATATACATGTGCGTCATTCAAGTAAGCCTCTATTTCCACTTGACTGAATGCAGGTGCCCATCCTTCAATTAACATCAGTTTGTCACCGGCAGTCTGTTCGGAACTTAACACCACCTTAGAGAACTCAATCTGGCTTTGCAACTCTTTCAGAGCAGCCTTCAAGGAAGGAATTTCTGTTTCGGAAAACGTAACCAGCTTCTTTTCATTCTCTTCAACGGCCTGTTCGGTCGTATTGTAAAGCGTTTCAAGGTGTGCCAAAGAGTATGCAGGTAATTTCGCCTGTTCTACATCCAAATCCACTTCCTGCCCGCCTTTCGTCAGAGTCACGAAGAATACTTTAGAAGAGATACGGTTCACAATCATTGCATTGTATTCCGTTTCCCACTCTTCCTTGTAATTTCCTTCCGAACAGCTATAAAAACCGATTACATAACCGGCATTTTTCAGCTTCTGAACATTATCCGGTTCAAAGTTACCCCAGGCTTCCAGCGCTTCTTTCTCTTTGGCATAGCTTTGCAACTGCTGCGACAGCTTTCCATGCTCTGTTTGCAGGGCATCCACTTCGTCCAGCACTTGTATACCACGGGCAGCCGTTCCACCTTCCGTAGCAATTACAGCATTCTTTTCATGCTTCTGATTCTGAAGCAACTTCAAGGTAGCCGCCAAGCGATTGGAAAGACGAATATTCTCCTGCAACTCCGTGTTATCAGCAGCCCCCTGTTGTTTCTCCACAATATGGACTACCCCAAGTTCACGCAGACTGTTCAGGAATTCTTCATACTCTTTGTGATAAACCAGGAATGTGAGTTTCTTCATTTTTGTAATCATGCCTCTACCTCCTTCCTTTTTTCTTGATGGGACTTCATGATCTTTTGCGAAGATTTCGACAAGTTTTCTTCATCTTCCATGAATCGTTTGATCTTTCGTAATGCATCCTGATAACCCGGTATCTGCACCTTCTCAAAAAGGTTCACCTTTTGAGTGGTCTTTTTCCTTGCATGTTCTAACAAGTTCAGCTTGGCGAGCATAAATTCACGTTCAATTGCCGTATGAGCCAGCTCTTCCAATAGATGGATACCGTCGGCATACCATTTGGGAGCATTAAACATACTGTACGGACGTATCTCGAATTCTACATTCTCGAGCAACGGTACGCGCACACCCGCAATCTTTTTCACGCCAAGATGAACATCATTCACCTTTATTAATGAAGCGTCAAACTCATTCCAAAGGGCGAACATGGCTTCATAGGCTTGAATTTGTTGTTCGAGCCTATCCTCCAGATCGGCAGCTTCCGTTTTACAGCGTTTCACTTCCATGCGGAGGGCGCTTTCCTTATTCTTAATGATAGGAAGCGTACGCACCCGCACTTTCAGTTGCTTTTCGAGCTGCTGAAGAGAGGTTTTGTTATATTGAAACTTTATAGCCATCTCGTTGATTTACTAATTTAACAATTTACGACCAGACGATTGAAATTACTTCTTATAAACATATATAATCCGTCCACTATCATCCTAATAGCAAATCGTCTAATTGTCTAATTATTTTGTTTCGGCCAGTATTGATCCACCAAGTCTTTCTTGATATTCACTTCTTCCGGACGGAAATATTTACCGAACAAGCCCCAGGCAACGTCCAGCATTTCAGTAGTATCAAGATTGACATCAATAGCCAACAACTGATTGGAATAGTCCTTCGCAAAAGCCAACGTACGTTCGTCGTAGTTGGTCAGGTCGAAACCATTTTCCATCTTCGTCTTAGCGTTAGCGGCATCGGCATACAGACGTACAGCGGCATTCATCACTTGCGGATGGTCCTTACGTGTCTTCTTACCGGTTACCAGCTGTTTCAAACGGGACAATGAACGGAACGGGTCAACAATTACCTTACCGATATCACTATCACGACGCAGGAACAACTGACCTTCAGTGATGTAACCCGTATTATCAGGTACAGCATGCGTAATATCTCCACCAGACAAAGTAGTCACCGCAATAATAGTGATTGAACCACCGGAAGGGAACTGCACCGCCTTTTCGTAAATCTTTGCCAAATCCGAATAAAGCGATCCCGGCATAGAGTCTTTCGAAGGAATCTGGTCCATACGGTTAGATACGATTGCCAACGCATCCGCATAGCTCGTCATATCCGTCAATAGCACCAGCACTTTCTCATTATTATTTACTGCAAAATACTCTGCAGCAGTCAATGCCATGTCCGGAATCAACAAACGTTCTACCGGAGGATTTTCGGTCGTATTCATGAAACTCACGATACGGTCCAGCGCACCTGCATTAGAGAACACATTCTTAAAGTACAGGTAGTCGTCATTCGTCATACCCATACCTCCGAGGATAATCTTATCCGTTTCAGCACGTAAGGCTACATTTGCCATTACCTGATTAAAAGGCTGGTCGGGGTCGGCAAAGAACGGAATCTTCTGACCCGATACCAGTGTATTGTTCAAGTCGATACCGGCAATACCCGTTGCAATCAGTTCCGACGGCTGTTTACGTCGAACCGGGTTCACAGACGGACCGCCAATTTCCACTTCCTGTCCTTCAATGTCCGGACCTCCATCAATCGGATCACCGAAAGCGTTGAAGAAACGTCCGGCCAGCTGCTCACTCACTTTCAATGTAGGCGATTTGCCGAGGAATACTACTTCGGCATTGGTCGGAATACCCTCCGTACCTTCAAATACCTGCAAAGTGACATCGTCACCGGCAATCTTAACCACCTGTGCCAGTTTACCGTCCACAGTGGCAAGCTCGTCATACCCTACTCCTGTCGCTTTCAGCGAACAAGTAGCCTTGGTAATCTGAGTAATCTTGGTATATATCTTTTGAAAAGCTTTTGTTGCCATCTTTGATAATTAAAATTATAAATTAAAGATTATGAATTGACACTTCTTTCGGCAATCAATTCCTTCAGTTGTTTCTGGAATCCTTCATACTGTTCCGATTTGAACTTCGAGTAGTTCATCTGCTTACAGACATTAATCATCTTCTTGAAGTAATCCATTACTTCGTTGAAGTTATCAAAGTCAAATTCCGTATGACAGATGTCGATTATCATGTTCAGAATATCTTCCTGACGTTCCATCGGAGTTACCGCATCAATTTCATCAAAAGCATCCTGTTGCAGAATAACAAAGTCAATCAATTCTGATTTCCAGAAAATCACATGATATTCTACCGGTACACCATCATCACCGAGGATATTGATCTGTTCGGCAATTTCCTTACCGCGCTGTAAACGGGTTTTCAGTTCGTTTACCTTTCCAATCCATTCATCGTTGATATGACCTTTGATATACTCCTCAAATTCCGGGTATTCGATATATTTTGAATAAGAATCAATCGGATTCACTGCCGGATAACGTTTCTTATCCGCACGATCCTGTTCCAAAGCATAAAAACAACGGGCTACTTTCTTCGTATTTTCAGTCACCGGCTCCTTCAAGTTACCACCCGCAGGAGATACCGTACCGATAAACGTAATAGAACCCGTTTCGTCATTACTTAGTTTTACATATCCCGCACGACCGTAGAAGTTGGAGATAATAGCCGAAATATCCATCGGGAAAGCATCCGGCCCAGGCAATTCTTCCATACGGTTGGACATCTCACGCAAAGCCTGTGCCCAACGGGAAGTAGAATCTGCCATCAACAAGACTTTCAATCCCATGGAACGGTAATATTCCGCCAGTGTCATTGCTGTATATACAGATGCTTCACGGGCAGCTACCGGCATGTTGGAAGTATTCGCAATGATGATAGTACGTTCCATCAACTTACGTCCCGTATGCGGGTCTACCAGTTCGGGGAACTCGGTAAAGATTTCCACCACCTCATTGGCACGTTCACCACAAGCCGCAATGATAACGATATCCGCTTCCGCCTGTTTAGAGATAGCGTGCTGAAGCACTGTTTTACCAGTACCGAACGGACCGGGGATAAATCCTGTACCACCTTCCACAATCGGATTCAGCGTATCAATCACACGTACACCAGTCTCCAATAATTTGAAAGGACGCGGTTTCTCCTTATAATTCGTCATCGCACGTTTCACGGGCCATCTCTGAATCATAGTCACAGGAATATCATTTCCTTCTTCGTCTGTCAGGATGGCAATTGTATCTTCTATCTTATAATCACCTTCCGGCATGATTGTTTTTACGGTAGCCGTTCCTTTCATAGTGAACGGGGCCATAATTTTCAGCGGCTGGAAGTTTTCATCCACCTGTCCCAACCATGCAGAAGCCTGCACTTTGTCACCTACATTCGCTAAGGGTACGAAGTGCCATACACGTTCTTTATCCAACGGATATGTATATTGTCCTCTTTTCAGGAAAACTCCATCCATCTTGTCGAGGTCATTTTGCAGACCATCATAGTTTTTCGATAGCATACCCGGACCTAATGTCACCTCAAGCATGTGTCCTGTAAATTCGGCTTCGGCGCCCACTTTCAGTCCACGTGTGCTTTCAAACACCTGGACATATACATGTGAACCTACAACCTTAATCACCTCCGCCATCAACTTATCACCACCGGTCGAGATATAACAAATCTCATTCTGAGCTACCGGTCCGTCAACGACGAGGGTCACCATGTTGGCAATAACGCCACTAACAGTTCCTTTTGTTGCCATATATTTTTTTTATTTTATTATCTGAATTCTGCAGGAATCTGCACTTCGTTCTTCAGCGATTCGATAATGCTTCTGAACAACTGATTACCTCTTTCCTTATCCAGTGAAATCCACCGTTCAATCATTTCCAGCTTCAGCAGGAAAGCGAAAATACGTTCGATAGTGAAATAGTCGAAGAAAATAGCATCCTCCATCCAATTCCACCGCAAAGCATCCAACTTCTTCTCACGCTCCACCAGTTCTGTAATCTCACTGATTTTCACTAACGATTCAAACACATCCACCTCACCGGACAATCCGAAATCGCGGGCACTCGATGTACGCAATGCTTCGCATACTTCCGTATTTCCCACAACGTTGGAAGCAATATCCCATTTGAATTTACGGCTAGTAAATGCAACAAGAATATTATTGATGTTCAGGTTGAATTCAAACCAGGCAGAAACGAACTTATTCCCACAGTTCATCGCATACTCATAATATAGAGCAGCCAGATGATCCTCGTGTAAAACCGTACTTTCAGCCGGAGTATTCAGATAATCAGTAATAAAAGTGGATAGATAGACCGGAAATTCTTTAGGACTGATTTCTCCGCCTTCTCTCAGAATAGAAATATATTCAGAGAGTTCGTCAGCAGAGTAGTTTCCCCGTTTGTCGATTTCCGCTTCTTTATCTTTGAGAAGTTTCAGCACATTTGCATTATCAAACTTCAGATAAAACAAGTCAATCAACTTCTGGTCTGAAGCAGACAATCCATCGTAGATTTCAGTTTTAAAATCGGCTACTGTATAGCTCAGTTTGCTGTCTTCCAGCGAAAGTTCCGGCAAACCCGCTACCAAGTAATAGTACTTACTACTCATAGTCGCTTCTTTTAAAATAGCATTTCTACTAATTGAGGACGCAAGAACGCTTTGAAGTAATTCATGAATTCTTCTTCTCCGAAGTTCACCTTATACGAACCGTCCGCCGGAGAAACAGTGAACAGAGTTTTGATACCATTTACTTGCTGAATGGTCACCCCCTTGTCTAATAAAGCTTTTGCATGAGCTGCAAAATACTTTTTCAGTGATTCCGCATCGGCTGTTGAGATGACGATAGGTTCATCTATGCTCCATTTGGATGCCAATGCTACGATAAACGCATTCAGGTAATCTTTATCCTGAGCGAAATCTTTCACGGAAGCGGTTATCAACTTATCAGTTACCATTGTAGCGATTTCTGATTTGAGCGCATTCACAGCCTGACCGGCGAATAGTTTTAACTCTGATTTAGTATTTTCTGCTAACTCATCAGCAGATTTACGAGAGGAGTTTACAATTGATTCTGCCTCTTTTCGGGCATCCTCAATGATTTTCTTAGCTTCTTCCTGAGCATTCGCGATAAGTCTCTGCGCTTCCTCGTTTCCTTTTTCCACGCCTTCACGATAAATCTTATCGGTCAACTCTTGAATTTTGTTTTCCATATTAACAGGAGTATTTAGTATTATTACTATATTAACTATGTGTCCTTTGTCAGATTCTCGCCAAATTTACAAAAATCAATTTGATAAAAAAGAGAAAGAAGAAAAGAAAAAGATTTGTTTGCAAAAAAATCACAGTCCTACACCTATTTTATTCCGCTTTTTCCCCTTTTTTATTACTAAATGACACATTTACCGAATCTTTCAAGCCGGTAAACAAATATAAGGAATCTAAAAGACATTTGGAAATATGTATATACTTAAAACGACAAACAGGATACTAATACAAGATTAAATAACAAAAGCTATCGGTATTTCACCAAATTCATAGAAAACTAAAACTTCGGGGAGATCTATTCGACAATGACTTACCGGAAGACTGAAGATTGATAATTTTCGCAAAGTACCAAATGACAGAAGCCCCTTGACTCAAAATGAATCAAGGGGCTTCTTAAAAACGGCGGCTACCTACTCTCCCACTGTTACGCAGTACCATCGGCGTGACGAGGCTTAACTTCTCTGTTCGGAATGGGAAGAGGTGGAACCCTCGTGCT
>NZ_JAPQKZ010000073.1:0-16196 GCF_027257075.1 Bacteroides sp. LFL-34
ATGCTGGGAACACATAAATCAAAGAAATCTTCAAAAGATCGCAGCTTAAAGAAAGTGAACAGATTTGTATAGTGATGAACAAAAAAAGAGGTGCATCGTGCATTACGACACACCTCCTTTTTTGTTTTAACAAGTGCTCGTATAAAAGGAATCGATAAACAAACTTACCCTTTAGTTGTTATCTTTTCATTTCATAAAAACCTGAACTGATATGAATATACGAGTGTGGGGCACATCGCTCCTTATGTTTCTTTCAACTGTGACCGCGGTTGGACAGACCGCAAACCGTTATTTGAAAGCTCCACTTCCTCAAGATTGGGAAGAGAGCGGGGAAGTGTTTCAACAGATACTTCCGGTAGATGACCATTGGTGGAAGTCATTCCAAGACACCAAACTGGACTCTTTGATAGCTCTGGCAGTAGATCGTAATTACTCCGTTGCCATGGCAATCAACCGTATAGCTGCCGCTCGTGCCAGTCTTTGGATAGAACGCAGTAACTTTTTTCCTTCCATCGGATTGAATGCAGGATGGACCCGTCAGGAAACCAGTGGAAATACAAGTTCACTGCCCCAAACAACCGATCATTATTATGATGCTTCGCTAAGCATGAGCTGGGAGCTTGATATTTTCGGCAGTATCCGGAAACGGGTAAAAGCGCAGAAAGAGAATTTTGCCGCCAGCAAGGAAGAATACACTGGAGTCATGGTCTCATTAGCTGCAGAAGTAGCCTCGGCTTATATCAATCTAAGGGAGTTGCAACAAGAGCTTGAAGTGGTGAAGAAAAACAGTGCTTCGCAGGAAGAAGTCCTGAAAATCACGGAAGTACGCTATAACACCGGGCTGGTTGCTAAACTCGATGTGGCACAGGCCAAGTCTGTATTATATAGCACAAAAGCCTCCATTCCCCAGTTGGAAGCGGGTATCAATCAGTATATCACAACATTGGCTGTCTTATTGGGAATGTATCCCCAGGACATTCGTCCTGTTCTTGAATCTAGTGGTACATTGCCCGATTATATGGAACCTATCGGAGTGGGAATGCCTGTCGATTTATTACTGCGACGGCCTGATGTACGAAGTGCGGAATTGAGCGTAAATGCGCAGGCAGCATTGCTTGGAGCTTCGAAAGCGGATTGGTTGCCGAAAGTTTTCTTGAAAGGTTCATTTGGATATGCCGCCCGTGACCTGAAGGATCTCACCAAAAGTAAAAGTATGACTTATGAAATTGCTCCGTCATTGAACTGGACTATTTTCAATGGAGGACAGCTGGTGAATGCAACCCGGCTGGCAAAAGCGCAACTGGATGAAGCGATCAACCAGTTTAATCAGACGGTTTTAACTGCCGTACAGGAAACGGACAATGCTATGAATTCCTACCGGAATTCAATCAAACAGATTGTAGCCCTGCGGGAAGTACGCAATCAAGGAATTGAGACATTGAAACTTTCACTGGAACTTTATAAACAGGGACTTTCGCCTTTCCAAAACGTACTTGATGCACAACGTTCTCTGTTATCTTATGAGAATCAGCTGGTACAGGCACAAGGTAGTTCGCTTTTGCAACTGATAGCCCTCTACAAGGCTTTAGGGGGTGGTTGGAGAGAATAAAAATCAATCTATAAAATATATAACCTAACAGATATGAAAAAACTGATGTATATCTTTCTTGCACTGCCTATATTGACGGGTTGCAAGGAGAAGAAAAGTACAGGAGCGATGGGAGGTATGCCAACTCCGGAAATTAGTGTGACCAAACCCATAGTGGAGGATATTACTTTGACGAAAGATTATCCGGGTTATCTGACAACAGAAAAGACGGTGAATCTTGTAGCCAGGGTGAACGGAACCTTGCAGTCTACCTCTTATGTCGCAGGTGGACGGGTGAAACAGGGGCAACTGTTGTTTGTCATTGAACCAACCTTATATAAAGATCAGGTGGAGCAAGCAGAAGCAGAACTGAAAACTGCCCAAGCGCAATTGGAATATGCTCGTAATAATTATAGCCGTATGAAAGAGGCTGTAAAGAGTGATGCGGTCAGTCAGATACAGGTACTTCAGGCTGAATCTTCTGTGAAAGAGGGTGTTGCAGCTGTCAGCAACGCGGAAGCAGCTTTGAGCACCGCCCGTACAAACTTGGGATATTGTTATGTCCGTGCACCGTTTGACGGCACCATCAGTAAGGCGACTGTAGATATAGGAAGTTATGTAGGCGGTTCGTTGCAACCAGTCACATTGGCTACTATTTATAAAGATAATCAGATGTATGCTTACTTTAATGTTGCTGATAATCAATGGTTGGCAATGACGATGGATACCCAGCAGTTACCGACTGATCTTCCTAAAAAAATAATGGTTCAACTGGGAAAGGGGGGAACTGAAAGTTATCCGGCTACGCTCGATTATCTTTCACCAAATGTAGATGTGAATACAGGAACACTGATGGTTCGTGCCAATTTTGATAACCCGAAAGGGATATTGAAGAGCGGATTATATGTAAGCATAACTTTACCTTATGGAGAAGCTAAAAATGCCATGTTGGTGAAAGAGGGCTCTATCGGAACCGACCAGTTAGGCAAATACTTATATATTGTAAATGATTCGAATATAGTTCATTACCGGCATATTGAAATAGGGCAGTTGGTCGACGGCACTTTACGGCAGGTATTGGGGGGACTTTCCCCGCAGGAACAGTATGTCACGGAGGCTTTGATGAAAGTCAGAGACGGAATGAAAGTAAAGCCACTTCCTGATTCCCTCCCTAAAAGAGGGAAATAAGGTCTTTTGGATAACTGATTGATTAACAAATGAAATCTTTTAAACCTATACATTATGTTTTCTAAGTTTTTTATCAACCGACCGATATTTGCTACTGTCCTTGCCCTGCTTATTGTAGTAGCCGGTCTGGTCACACTCAATATATTGCCTGTGGCGCAATTTCCGGAGATCACACCGCCAACGGTGCAGGTCTCTGCCGTTTATCCCGGGGCAAATGCTGAAACTGTTGCTCAAACAGTGGGTATTCCTATCGAACAGCAGGTGAATGGTGTAGACGGCATGCTTTATATGTCTTCCAATTCTTCATCTTCGGGAGCATATTCTCTGACTATTACATTCGCTGTTGGTACGGATATCGATATGGCAACTGTGCAGGTACAAAACAGGGTAAGTATCGCACAATCATCGCTGCCGGAACCGGTGGTGGTGCAAGGGGTCACTGTGCAGAAACAATCTTCAAACATTGTGATGTTTTTGACAATGACTTCGCAGGACTCTGTGTACAACAGCCTGTATCTGACTAATTATGCCAAATTGAATTTAGTGGACCAGCTGACACGTGTGCCCGGAGTGGGTGCTGTGAATGTGATGGGAGCAGGGGACTATTCGATGCGCATCTGGCTCGATCCGGAGGCTATGCGTATACGGAATATTTCACCGCAGCAAGTCTATCAATCGATCCAGTCACAGAATGTGGAAGTATCCGCCGGATATATCGGTCAGCCTATCGGACAGGATAATAATAATGCTTTTCAGTATACGTTGAATGTTCAGGGACGATTGAAATCTCCGGAACAGTTCGGGAATATTATTATCCGCCGTGAGCAGGACGGGGCGATGCTTCGTCTGAAAGATATTGCACGCATTGATTTGGGGTCTGCTTCATACAGTGTAGTGTCGCGATTGAATGGAAAACCTACGGCTGCTATTGCTATTTACCAGCAACCGGGGTCCAATTCGCTGGATGTTTCAAAAGGAGTGAAAGCTAAGATGGAAGAACTTGCAGAAAGTTTCCCGTCAGGAGTGGCCTATAATGTCACTTTGGATACGACTGATGTTATCCATGCTTCCATTGATGAAGTGATGGTTACTTTCTTTGAAACAACTTTGTTGGTGATACTCGTTATTTTCTTGTTCCTGCAGAATTGGCGGGCAGTGATTATTCCTTGTATTACTATCCCGGTATCGTTGATCGGTACATTTGCCGTAATGGCGGCATTTGGTTTCTCTATCAACACATTAACATTGTTCGGACTGATTTTAGCAGTTGCTATTGTGGTGGATGATGCGATAGTGGTGGTGGAGAACGCTTCGAGATTATTGGAAACTGGGCAGTACTCACCTCGTGAAGCCGTGACAAAAGCGATGGGAGAGATCACGGGCCCGATTGTCGGGGTGGTTCTCGTATTGCTTGCCGTGTTTATTCCAACAATGATGATTAGTGGAATTTCAGGTCAGCTGTATAAGCAGTTTGCGCTGACTATTGCCGCTTCTACCGTATTGAGCGGTTTCAATTCGTTGACATTGACTCCTGCGCTTTGCGCACTGTTTCTTGAAAAGAGTAAACCTTCTAACTTCTTTATATACAAAGGTTTCAATAAGGCTTATGACAAGACACAAGGGGTATATGACAAAATTGTCAAATGGTTGCTTCAACGTCCGGGAATGGCTCTCGCTTCTTATGGCGCTTTGACTGTTATTGCTCTATTGCTTTTTATGCATTGGCCGTCAACTTTTATCCCGGACGAGGATGACGGATATTTTATTGCTGTTGTTCAACTTCCGCCTGCCGCCAGCCTTGAGCGTACGCAAGCAGTGGGAGAAAAGATAAACGGTATTCTGGATTCTTATCCGGAAGTAAAGAATTATATTGGTATTTCCGGCTTTTCTATCATGGGTGGTGGCGAACAGAGTAACTCGGCAACTTATTTTGTGGTACTGAAAAACTGGAGTGAGAGGAAAGGGAAAGAGCATACGGCTGCTGCCATAGTCAACCGTTTTAATGGTGAAGCGTATATGACTATTCAGGCTGCGGAAGTGTTTGCCATGGTTCCTCCGGCTATTCCGGGGTTGGGTGCATCCGGTGGTTTACAGCTTCAGTTGGAAGACCGGCGTAATCTGGGGCCGACGGAAATGCAGCAGGCCATCAATGCCTTGCTTGCTTCTTATCACTCGAAACCGGCTTTAGCATCTGTATCCAGTCAGTATCAGGCAAATGTTCCTCAATATTTCTTGAATATCGACCGTGACAAAGTCCAGTTCATGGGAATTGCCTTGAACGATGTTTTCTCTACATTGGGCTATTATATGGGAGCGGCTTATGTGAATGATTTTGTTGAATTCGGCCGTATTTACCAGGTGAAGATTGAGGCACGCGATCAAGCACAGCGGGTAATTGATGATGTCTTGAAGCTAAGCGTGCCGAATTCGGCAGGAGAGATGGTGCCTTTTTCTTCTTTCACCAAAGTGGAGGAACAGTTAGGCCAAGACCAGATTAACCGCTATAATATGTACTCGACTGCTTCTCTGACTTGTAATGTTGCTCCGGGAAGTAGTACCGGGCAGGCTATTCAAGAAGTGGAAGCATTGTTTAAGGAACAGCTGGGAGATGAGTTTAGGTATGAATGGACTTCCGTTGCCTATCAGGAAACCCAGGCTGGGAATACGACTACCATTGTTCTGATTATGGCGTTAATTGTTGCTTTTCTGGTACTTGCTGCACAGTATGAAAGTTGGACCAGCCCGGTAGCAGCCGTCATCGGATTGCCGGTAGCCTTATTAGGTGCCATGATTGGCTGTCTGATTATGGGAACTCCAGTCAGTATTTATACGCAAATCGGCATAATCCTGTTGGTTGCGCTTTCTGCAAAGAACGGAATTTTGATTGTGGAATTTGCCCGTGATTTCCGTGCCGAGGGTAATTCAATTAGGGAAGCTGCCTTTGAAGCGGGGCATGTCCGCTTGCGTCCGATCCTGATGACTTCTTTTGCTTTTGTATTAGGAGTGATGCCCTTGTTATTCGCCACCGGTGCAGGTGCACAAAGTCGTATAGCATTGGGTGCCGCTGTGGTATTTGGTATGGCCATGAACACTTTATTGGCTACCATTTATATTCCTAATTTCTACGAATTCATGCAGAAATTGCAAGAGCGATTCAGCAAAAAGAAAGGAAATGAGGATAGTGAGAAAGATGTTGCCGTATAGAAGTAAAAGGCTGTTTGAAGACTACCTGAAAGGGGAGTTGGTATAGTGACGCCATCTGTTTGGGATGGTGTCACCATAGTAAGCAAATAGCGTCACTATCTTGAACGGATAGTGACGCTATTTTATTCTTATAGGTAAGTATGTTTTTTAAGGCGAATGAAGCGGATCATTTTTATAAAGATTTGTAATCTGGAATATCCTGGAGGAACGTATAACTCTGATTCTCATAATCCATCCGGCAACAATAATGTTGCATTCCGTTGCTGACAATCAGATAATCGACCTTCAATACCATATTATACCGGGTGATCTGATCGAAAACAGCCTGTGTGATTTCGATATGTGGTGCTTTATATTCCACAATCATCCGGGCTGATAAATCCCTCCGATAAAGTACGGTGTCGCATCGTTTGGTAGTACCGTTCAACTTTACCATTACTTCATTGGCCAGAAGGGCAGTCGGATATCCTTTGTGTGCAATAAGAAAGTGAACAAAGTGTTGCCGTACCCATTCTTCAGGGGTAAGGGCGACATATCGTTTACGAATTACGTCGAAAATTACATTTTTTCCGTTTCGTACGTTTATTTTAGTGTCGAATACTGGTAGGTTTAACGATAACATTTATTATTTTTGTAAGTTAAATAATGGTTCCCATTATTGGGAGCACAAATTTAATAGATAATTATGAAAACAAAAGAAGAAATCGTAGCTAATTGGCTGCCCCGTTACACAAAACGTAACCTGGAGGATTTTGGAGAGTATATTCTGTTGACTAACTTCAACAAGTACGTCGAGATTTTCGCAAATCAGTTTAATGTTCCCATCTTAGGAAGGGATGCAAATATGATTTCTGCTTCTGCCGAAGGCATCACTATGATTAACTTTGGTATGGGAAGTCCTAACGCTGCCATCATCATGGACTTGCTGGGAGCTATTCAACCCAAGGCTTGTTTGTTTTTGGGAAAATGTGGTGGCATCGACAAGAAAAATCAGCTTGGCGATTTGATTCTCCCTATTGCAGCTATCCGTGGAGAGGGAACTTCTAACGATTATTTTCCTCCCGAAGTTCCTGCATTACCTGCATTTATGTTGCAGCGTGCCGTTTCTTCATCCATCCGTGACAAAGGCCGTGACTATTGGACTGGTACCGTATATACCACCAACCGCCGTATCTGGGAACATGATGATGTATTCAAAGAATATCTGAAAAAGACCCGGGCTATGGCAGTTGATATGGAAACTGCAACTTTGTTCAGTTGTGGCTTTGCCAATCATATTCCTACCGGCGCATTATTATTAGTGTCCGATCAGCCAATGACCCCCGACGGAGTAAAAACAGATAGAAGTGATAATTTGGTTACCAGAAATTATGTAGAAGAGCATGTTGAAATTGGTATTGCTTCTTTGCGCATGATTATTGATGAAAAGAAAACTGTTAAACACTTGAAATTCGACTGGTAATCCGGTCTTTCTGAAAATTATATATGGCAAAACAAGAACTGACCTGTGATGACATCCTCAAGGAATTGAGAGCAAAGCAGTATCGCCCTATCTATTACCTGATGGGAGAAGAGTCGTATTATATCGACTTGATTGCAGATTACATAACGGATAATGTGTTGAGTGAGACGGAAAAAGAATTCAACCTGACTGTTGTGTATGGGGCTGATGTGGATGTGGCAACGATTATAAATGCTGCAAAGCGTTATCCCATGATGTCGGAACACCAAGTAGTAGTAGTTAAGGAAGCACAGGCGGTACGTAATATGGAAGAGTTGTCGTATTATCTTCAAAAGCCTTTGCTTTCCACCATTTTAGTGATATGCCATAAGCATGGAACGTTGGATCGTAGAAAGAAGCTGGCTGCCGAGGTGGACAAAGTTGGTGTACTGTTTGAATCTAAAAAAATAAAGGATGCACAACTTCCCGGTTTTATAGCTTCATATATGAAACGGAAAGGAGTTGATATGGAACCTAAAGCAACTGTTATGCTTGCTGATTTTGTAGGTTCAGATTTGAGTCGTCTGACCGGAGAACTTGAAAAGTTGATTATCACTTTACCTGCCGGGCAAAAACGCATAACTCCTGAACAGATAGAAAAAAACATAGGCATAAGCAAAGATTATAATAACTTTGAATTGCGCAGTGCTTTAGTGGAAAAGGATATATTGAAAGCAAATAAGATAATAAAATATTTTGAGGAAAATCCGAAAACTAACCCAATCCAAATGACGCTGTCTTTATTATTCAGCTTTTACTCCAATCTAATGTTGGCTTATTATGCACCGGATAAATCAGAGCAAGGGATCGCAAATATGCTAGGACTAAGAACTCCCTGGCAGGCCCGGGATTATATGGCAGCAATGCGAAAATATAGCGGAGTAAAGACGATGCAGATTGTTGGAGAAATACGATATGCTGATGCAAAATCCAAAGGAGTCCAAAATAGTTCTATGACAGATGGAGATATTCTTCGTGAATTAGTGTTCAAAATTTTGCATTAAGTAGGATTAAGAATTACCTATATAATCAGACATATACTTTTACCGTAGATAGAAACGGGAAGTATATGTCTTTTTTTGTATTCCCGCAATTACTTCCATTATAAAAAAGACTTTCACAATGCCAGTGATTATTTTACAAATAGATTTACTCCTTTTGTAGTTTTATAGAGTTACCCATTTAACGAACTACACAAAGTATATTTTTAGAATTTTGTATTGATCTATCTTCAAGGAAACTTTTTCTTTTAAATAGGAGCTTTAATTTTTAAACGAGAAAAGTTTACTTATTCTTGAGTTTATCAAAAAAGCATTTTGGATTTTAAAGGTATCGTTTTATAGTGAGAATGGAGATTTTTTCTTTTCTCTAAAATCATCCATTAGTGTCATTTTGATAATCCAGAGTATTTTTGATTACTATAAGCCTATTTTTTCTAGTTTAATAGAAAAATAGAATCTGAATTATAGGGGTAAGTATTTGTATTTCATTTGTTTATGCTAAAAATGAGCTTCCTAGAATTGAAAAAAAATAAATAAGTGGAGATCGGTACGGAAATATTGCAAGGATTCTCTTTTTAGAGAAGATTGTAAAGGATGATTAGAAAAAAATAGCAATATACATTGGTAAAGTATGAGTTGATCCCTTCCTTTTATTGCTTTTGCAACTATCAATATTTACTTTTGTGTATTTATGTGGTTACAAATGTGTCGTATATTTATGAGAATGAATTCCAAATGTAATCAAAAGATGGTGTTTACAATAATATATTTATGCATTTACAAAAATAATACCCTATATACAAATGTAGTTTCTCAGGCATTAACAAATACTTTTATCTCTATTATCTTATTATAAATCAAGATTATATAGTTTATTATATCAATTAGTGCTATAAGCGCCTTCTACATGTGGTATGTATATTTGTGAATGTCTCTATTCGAGTTCCATTTGTGTTATATATATGGTTGTATATCTGTGTTTTATGATATATAATTAAACTAAAGCTATATGCTTATAATAACTCGTTTTATTCTATATACAAGCGTAATATTCGATTTGTATAATATAATACACTTTTATAATATTAATATTTTTATATTTGTAATTTGCTTTTGTGAATCTAATTATTTACCTTTGTATAATCAATGAGATAGTGCGTATTTTTGTGAAATAGGTACATAACACATACAATTGTAATAAAAAGAAGGTAGTATGGAAATAAAAGACAGAATCAGAATGATAATGGAAAGAGAAAAAGTTCCTCCTAGAGTTTTTGCTGAAACAATTGGAGTGCAACAATCTACTCTCTCTCATATTTTAAATGATCGGAATAAACCCAGCTTAGAGGTCGTTATGAAGGTTCATCAAAAGTATGACTATGTAAATCTTGAATGGTTGCTTTATGGTAAGGGCGAAATGATGGTGTCTGAAGAAGGAACTTCCTTTTCTTCTTCTAATCACGATTATCTGCCTTCTTTATTCGACGAGAATCCCGTAAATCCGTCCAAAGAACCGACTCTTCCGGAAAATCGCAAGGAAACGCCGTTAAGAAACGCCGAAAATGCCCCCAAAGAGATTGTAAAACAGGAGATTAGGTATATAGAAAAGCCTGCCAGGAAAATCACGGAAATAAGAATATTTTTCGATGATAATACCTATGAGACGTTTCGACCTGAAAAATGAAGAGTAAAATCGGTGGTTTGAGCAATTTCCTGTATCTTTGCACCCGGAATACGAATTTATACTTTTATATCCATACATGAAGAAATTTATTTTAGATCTGACAGTGACCGAGAATATCAGATTGAATGCAAACTATGTATTGCTAAAATTGACCTCTCAGTCATTACTGCCCGAAATGTTACCTGGGCAGTTTGCCGAACTCCGGGTGGACGGTTCGCCTACTACATTCTTACGGCGTCCCATTTCTATTAATTTTGTAGATAAACAGCGAAATGAGGTCTGGTTTCTGATCCAGCTGGTTGGTGATGGAACAAGACGTTTGGCAGAGGTTAATCCCGGTGAAACAATAAATGTAGTGCTTCCACTGGGAAATGCATATACAATGCCTCTGGAGGCTTCTGATAAGCTCTTATTAGTTGGTGGAGGTGTCGGAACAGCCCCTATGCTTTATTTAGGTGAGCAGTTGGCTAAAAAAGGCCATAAACCTACGTTCCTGTTAGGTGCCCGTAGCGACAAAGATCTGTTGCAGCTGGAAGAGTTTGCCAAATATGGAGAGGTATATACCACCACGGAAGATGGTAGCCATGGAGAAAAAGGATATGTTACCCAACATTCTATATTAAATAAGGTACGATTTGAGCAGATTTACACTTGTGGTCCCAAACCGATGATGGTGGCTGTGGCAAAATATGCCAAAAGTAATCAGATAGAATGTGAAGTATCTTTGGAAAATACAATGGCTTGTGGTATCGGAGCATGCTTATGTTGTGTGGAAAATACGACAGAAGGTCATTTGTGTGTATGTAAAGAAGGTCCTGTTTTTAATATAAATAAACTACTATGGCAGATTTAAGTGTAAACATTGGTGAATTACAAATGAAAAACCCGGTGATGACAGCATCTGGTACATTTGGATATGGTGAAGAGTTCTCCGACTTCATTGATATAGCGCGAATAGGTGGTATTATTGTAAAAGGAACTACTCTTCACAAACGTGAAGGAAACCCTTATCCGCGTATGGCAGAGACTCCTTCTGGGATGTTAAACGCTGTAGGACTGCAAAATAAGGGTGTTGATTACTTTGTGGAGCATATATATCCCCGTATAAAAGACATCCAAACGAATATGATTGTAAACGTTTCGGGATCTGCCATCGAAGATTATGTAAAAACAGCTGAAATCATTAATGAACTTGACAAAATTCCTGCTATAGAGCTAAACATCTCTTGCCCTAATGTAAAGCAAGGTGGTATGGCTTTTGGTGTGTCAGCAAAAGGGGCGTCAGAAGTAGTAAAAGCAGTGCGTTCAGCTTACAAAAAGACACTTATCGTAAAACTCTCCCCGAACGTTACGGACATCACTGAAATAGCTCGTGCAGCAGAAGAAAGTGGTGCGGATAGCGTGTCATTAATCAATACATTGCTGGGTATGGCGATTGATGCGGAACGTAAACGCCCTATTTTGTCAACTATAACAGGCGGAATGTCGGGAGCAGCCGTAAAACCTATCGCATTACGTATGGTATGGCAAGTTGCCAAGGCGGTAAATATTCCTGTCATTGGATTGGGAGGTATTATGGACTGGAAAGATGCTGTTGAATTCATGCTTGCAGGTGCGACGGCCATCCAAATTGGTACGGCAAATTTCATAGATCCTGCTGTGACTATTAAAGTGGAAGATGGTATAAATAATTACCTGGAAAGACACGGATGTAAGTCTGTAAAGGAAATAATTGGTGCGCTTGAGGTGTAATTGAAAACATACAATAACCCTTCGCATTAAGTCTGCAAGAAAAATGCTATTTCTCTTTTAAATAAAGAAAGGATAAACAGGCAGGTAGTGGCAGATGAAAAAGAAGTTCGTGTTTAGAGGAATTGTCTACGGACAGAATCTTTAGATTGAAGATAAAATAAAAACGACGGTGAGGATTTACGTAATCTTCATCGTCGTTTTTATTTACACTTTATTTTACTCCCCTAATAGGTCGGGACGAAGTTTTCTGGTGCGTTCCAGGGACTGTTGCAGTTCCCATTCTTTGATCTTTGCTTCATGCCCGGATAATAGAATATCGGGAACTTTCCAGCCTTTATAATCAGCAGGTCGTGTATATACAGGTGCTGCCAGCAAATTATCCTGGAAAGAATCGGAAAGTGCGGATTGTTCATCGGAGATGACTCCGGGAATGATACGTACGATAGCATCTGCCATCACTGCTGCCGCTAGTTCTCCTCCTGTTAATACATAATCGCCGATACTGATTTCTTTAGTAATCAGATGTTCGCGAATACGGTAATCGATGCCTTTAAAGTGTCCGCAAAGAATAATGAGATTCTGTGCCAGAGAGAGAGTGTTGGCCATCGGTTGGTTGAATTGTTCTCCGTCAGGGGTCGTGAAGATAACTTCATCGTAGTCACGTTCTGCCTTTAGAGCATTGATGCAGCGTTCGATAGGTTCTATTTTCATCACCATTCCGGCAAATCCTCCAAAAGGATAATCATCGACACGACGATATTTATCTTCGGTGTAATCACGTAAATTGTGAATGTGTATTTCTGCAAGTCCTTTATCTTGAGCTCGTTTCATGATAGAACAATTGAAGAAACCTTCAATCATTTCGGGTAAAACTGTTATAATATCAATGCGCATAATCTTTTAATTTTTCGCAAAAGTACAAATATTCAAAGATAAACATGTATTTTTGCCTTAAACAATCGAAGAAATATGGATATAAAAGAAAAAATAGAGGAATTGCGTGCCGAACTTCATCGGCATAATTATAATTATTATGTGTTGAATGCTCCTGAAATCTCGGATAAAGAGTTTGACGATAAGATGCGTGAACTTCAGGATCTGGAACAAGCACATCCGGAATATAAAGATGAAAATTCACCCACTATGCGCGTGGGGAGCGACTTGAACAAGAATTTTACGCAAGTGGCTCATAAATATCCTATGCTGTCATTGGCAAATACATATTCGGAAGCGGAAGTGACGGACTTCTACGATCGTGTCCGTAAAGCGCTAAATGAGGATTTCGAGATTTGTTGTGAAATGAAATATGACGGTACTTCTATTTCGTTGACCTATGAAAATGGGAAGTTGGTTCGTGCCGTTACCCGTGGAGATGGAGAAAAAGGCGATGATGTGACGGATAATGTGAAAACAATCCGTTCTATCCCGCTTGTATTACATGGTGATAATTATCCTGCTTCTTTTGAGATACGTGGGGAAATTCTTATGCCATGGGAAGTGTTTGAAGAGTTGAATCGGGAAAAAGAGGCACGTGAAGAACCGCTTTTTGCCAATCCAAGAAATGCGGCGTCCGGTACATTGAAGTTGCAAAATTCTTCTATTGTAGCTTCTCGCAAGCTGGATGCTTATTTATATTATTTATTGGGAGATAATCTGCCTTGTGACGGACATTATGAAAATCTTCAGGAAGCGGCAAAATGGGGCTTTAAAATCTCTGATTTGACGCGTAAGTGCCAGACATTGGAGGAGGTCTTTGAATTTATCAACTATTGGGATGTAGAACGTAAAAATCTACCGGTTGCCACAGACGGGATTGTTTTAAAGGTGAACAGTTTGAGACAACAGAAAAATTTGGGTTTTACGGCTAAGTCTCCTCGATGGGCTATTGCCTATAAATTCCAGGCAGAACGTGCATTGACCCGATTGAATAAGGTGACCTATCAGGTAGGAAGAACCGGAGCAGTCACTCCGGTAGCTAATCTGGACCCTGTACAGCTTTCGGGAACTGTCGTAAAACGTGCATCCTTACATAATGCGGATATCATCGAAGGACTTGATTTGCATATCGGAGACATGGTTTATGTGGAAAAAGGTGGTGAAATTATTCCTAAGATTACGGGAGTAGATAAAGATGCACGTAGTTTTATGCTTGGGGAGAAGGTTCGATTCATCGTCAATTGTCCCGAATGTGGTAGTAAATTAGTCAGGTATGAAGGGGAGGCCGCTCATTATTGCCCCAATGAAACAGCGTGTCCTCCTCAAATCAAAGGCAAAATCGAGCATTTTATTAGTCGAAAGGCTATGAATATTGATGGATTGGGACCGGAAACCGTGGATATGTTCTATCGTTTGGGATTAATTAAAAATACGGCCGACTTATATAAACTCACAGCTGATGATATCAAAGGTTTGGATCGTATGGGAGAAAAATCGGCGGAGAACATTATAACGGGGATTGCACAAAGCAAAACCGTTCCTTTCGAGCGTGTTATTTTTGCTTTGGGAATTCGTTTTGTTGGTGAGACTGTGGCCAAAAAGATAGCAAAATCGTTTGAGAATATAGATGATCTGCAACAGGCAGATCTTGAAAAATTGGTAAGTATCGATGAAATCGGAGAAAAAATAGCCCAGAGTATACTTGCATATTTTGCGAATGAGTCTAATCGTGAGTTGGTTGCCAAGCTAAAAGAGGCCGGACTGCAGCTTTATCGCACCGAAGAAGATTTAAGCGGATATACGGATAAGTTAGCGGGACAGTCTATCGTTATCAGCGGTGTGTTTGTTCATCATTCACGTGACGAATATAAAGAGCTTATCGAGAAAAACGGAGGGAAAAATGTAGGAAGCATTTCTGCGAAAACAAGTTTTATACTGGCTGGGGACAATATGGGACCTGCAAAGCTTGAAAAAGCAAAAAAACTTGGAATAACCATATTAAGCGAAGACGAATTTCTGAAACTTATATCGTAAGATAAGAAAAATATTCGTACTTTTGCGGCTAAATAAATTAGAGATTATAATTAAAACTCATGATACAGACTAAATTGAAAGGAATGGGGGTAGCACTGATTACTCCTTTCAAAGAGGATGAGAGCGTTGACTATGACGCGTTGATGCGTATGGTGGACTATCTATTACAGAATAATGCGGATTTTTTGTGTGTGCTGGGGACTACAGCTGAAACACCGACTCTGACCGAGGAAGAAAAGAAAACTATAAAAAAGATGGTAATTGACCGCGTTAACGGAAGAATTCCTATTCTGTTGGGTGTAGGTGGTAATAATACTCGTGCTATTGTAGAAACATTGAAAAATGATGATTTCACAGGAGTTGATGCCATATTGTCTGTTGTGCCGTATTATAATAAACCTTCTCAAGAAGGTATTTATCAGCATTATAAAGCGATTGCGGAAGCTACGGAGCTCCCCATCGTATTGTATAATGTTCCGGGACGTACGGGGGTAAATATGACTGCTGAAACTACTTTGCGGATTGCCCGCGATTTTAAGAATGTAGTTGCTATTAAAGAAGCATCCGGCAATATTACGCAAATGGATGATATTATTAAAAATAAACCGGAAAATTTCAATGTAATCTCCGGAGATGATGGTATAACCTTTCCGCTTATTACATTGGGAGCCGTTGGTGTGATTTCAGTAATCGGTAATGCTTTTCCTCGTGAATTTAGCCGTATGACGCGCCTGGCGCTTCAAGGAGACTTTGCCAATGCATTAACCATTCACCATCGATTCACGGAATTATTCAATTTATTGTTTGTTGATGGAAATCCGGCAGGAGTAAAATCAATGTTGAATGCCATGGGTATGATCGAGAATAAACTTCGGTTGCCACTAGTTCCTACTCGCATTACCACATTTGAGGCAATACGCAAGGTTTTGAATGAGTTGAATATTAAATGTTGATGCCTTCTTCAGCGAGGAATTCATAATAAACACTTAGATGATTTATTTTAAGACAGTCGCTGTCTATTGTGAAAGGGTTATATTTCTTATTAATTACGTTTTTCGATACAGGTTTTTCACCTTCCTAAAGCATAGCTTTAGGGAACGGATAGCTACGCTTTAGCCTATCTAAAGCATAGCTATTTGAGGGCTTGATAAGAAATTCTAATAGCCATTGTGACATATTTCATTTCCAAGTAAGCGTCTCCGCGATTCTATCTTGTCGGCCTTTTTTCATTCTTATATTTTTGCTATGTATAAAAATGAAGCATTATGGATTTAGCAGAAAATCGATTTGGAAAAACTTGGAAACATT
>NZ_JAPQKZ010000074.1:0-15785 GCF_027257075.1 Bacteroides sp. LFL-34
AACTACCTGTTTGTCAATGGTTCAACTCCTTGAATTATATGTAAATCAAACAGGTCATATTTGCATTTTCCCACACTTCCATTGGGAAAATTAACTCCCATATTTAAAATTGCGAACTGCTATATCCCTTGTATTAGACAAGAATTTAGAAGTTCCACAAAAAAAGCCGTAATTGAGCACATTTGTAAGTGTACTCGCTTGCGGCTATTTTTGTTTTTAGTTGGATAGTAGACTAATTTATTCGTCAAAGTCTCTATAATGAGCTTATTTGTAGGCATTGACATATTTTTCAGTGTTTCATACTTCAAATACAGAGTTAGCCTATATAACTCTTAATCTTTAAAAATCAAAACAGATACTCTGTCACACTAAAAAATGAAGTTCATGCGCACATAAAGTTTAAATTCTTTAGTAGTAGGGGAAAATGTGAGTTATAATATATAATTAATATCAGATACTTTTTCCCCACTACCTTACCTATGTAAAGCTAAGGATAACTTATAGTATTAATAATCACATTTCTCTTTGCCGTACACAGAAAAAATCACTTTTATTGCATCCTATTCTGTAAAATAGTTAGGTGTAAGGGAAAAAGTACAGTATATTAATATATTAATAAAGAACACTTTTTCCCCTTACTTGGGAATTATGATATTCCCATTATCGTCTATCTCTGCTATTTTATTTACTTTCTTCGTGGATAGTTTTTTCTGCTTGGAAAAGTCGTTTTCCAATAGAATATTTTCAGTATGTAAAGTTAAGGGAGTAGTAATTGATACTAAATCAGCGCCAACAAGTTTTATTATATACTTGTCATAAGTCTTTGTATCTATTCCGATTGCTTTGATTATATTTTTTCTAATCAGTTCTATATTGCCATATTGGGATAATAGAAGCAATTGGATAAAGAAACCCTTACTCGCTGTGTCCAGTTCGATTAAGACAAACTTTTTGGAGATAGTGATACATTGTTCTTCCATTGCAGGGATATGGTAAATATTGCGCTTAGTTTTAGTCCTATAACCGTTATCCTCTGAATATAGTTTTATATTCAAATATTCTTTAAATACCTTATTAAAACTTCCAAGTTTATCGCCACATGTTCTTTTCAATTCATCTAAAGTAATTCTCACATTATACCAATCATCTCTTGAAAGAGACAAACAGAAAAATCTATAAATATATGCAGGCTTAAATCTATTTAAAATGGAATAGTTTACAGTCGCCTGATTTTTGCAATTTACAGGTAAAAGCATTTTTAACAACAATAATATGTTACTTAATTTTAGAAAGTCCACCTGTCACATGGACTTTCTATTAGAATATAATATGAATTAGGCTGCCTTTCCTATAATATCATGCTTCCTTAGATACTGACTATACAAAGCTGAATATATTTCATTCAATTTATCAGTAGTTATATTTGGTATGAATTTAACGGTAGCTTCATCCAAAGCCTTAACTGTTTCTATGACTTCATCGATTCCAATTGCACTTTCTGCACCTTGTGGTTTATGTTTGGCTAACAGAGTCATAGCATCAATCATATAACGTTCTTTGATAAACTTATCCTTGAACCCCTTAACTTTCAAAGTATCTATAATTCTATCACCAACTGATAAATCATATTCAAATTTAGTTTCAACCTCACCAAGCATTGCATTATTCCAAACTTTTAGACTTAAGGTCTTTCCTTGATTATAATATTTAGTAATTACACTAATATTAGCCTTCAGCTCTTTAGCTTTTTGGAATATCTTTTGATAAAATTCATGTTGAGTAGCCAATGCCGCATTACCTGCTTTTTCCATACCATTAAACCCTCTACTTAGCACATTATTTACCCCTCTATACTTTGCAAACTCTTGCAATGATACAAATTCCTTGATTCTGACATTTTCAACAATTAAAGCTGATTCATCTTTAACCACTCTATCGATATTGGCTTCATGATAAGTTTTCCATTGCCAATATCCATTTGCTGTATCAACAGGCACATAAACATTTGGAGTATTTTTAGGAATGACATTACCATTCAAGTCTTTCAATTCAATATCAGCCTCATAGAAAGTTTGGGCTGCCGTTACAAGCAGAGCCGTTTTTTCAAATTTATCATCACCAATCAAATCTTTTCCCAATTCAACATTCACTTTAGTTACAGTCATATTATAATCGGAAATTGCAATAATAATATCCTCTTTTCTTTTGCTAATAACCTCCTTTTCCTCTGTAGATTCTTCCACTTGCCAAAACTCTACTGAAATAGTAGGAAGTTTAACATCATGCAATGCAACCGCATAATCCTTTTCAGCCTTAGCAACATTAGTTTTAGCTGCTTTTACAATATTGGTATCTGCATCTGCATTATCTGATAGATATTTTCTTTTTTCCATTAGGATTTTGCGAGCGTTTTCCAATACTTCGTTTTTTGAAATAGTTCCTGCTTGATTTTCCATATTATCACTATTTTTTAAAGTTTCCACATTAACATTTCCATTCTCGTTTACTCTCATTGTAGTAATTGTTTCCATTTTTTTTCTTTATTTTTTGTTTAATAATTAAGTTTTAAGTAATCATCAACTTGGCGCCTTACTGCTTCTGATTACGCTACAAACTTACGGAGAAATGGTAACCTGTAGAATAAAGAAGAAAACATAAAGAAATCCCTTTTTTTATGTCTAATTCTTTATGTGAACTCGCAACACACAACACATTAAATATCAACTATATGCAGATAAAAAAATAGCCCTGCAATATAAATGCAAGGCTAATATTTTTTTATTTATATGTTTTACCAATATGATTTTAAATATTCAACTGGATTATTGGGGGATGTTTTGCACATGGGGATTTTCCACCAATTTGGACGAACTTCATATTTTTGTAAGTTCCTGATTGTAGCCCGTAAATTCAATATGTCATTTTTAGGACTGTCCTCATCAATCAGTTTGAGATATTTCAGTAACTCAAGAATAAAATTCCCCTCGTTATCTGTTAATCCTTTACCTTTGGCTGCAAATGATGAGTGGCGTAGTAGGTTATATATACTAAGAGTTATCGTATCAAGTATCGCATTTTCGCGCTTCCTCCCTCTTTTACCTATACTGGGATAATCTTTATCCAATTCCGTTTCCGCTTCTTCCAAAGTTGAAACTCCTAAATATTTATCAAGATACGGAGTTATCATATTGAGAAACCAACTATCATCATTCGTAAGTTCTATTTTCTGTTTGTTATATTCAATCGTGACAATATTACTCTTGGTCTTTTTCTTCTCATGAAACATCTTGTAAAGACGTAGCATATCCGGTCTGACAGAATAACTATACTTTAGTTGCGTTGGGTCAGCAATATAATCCTTAAAATCAAAATAGCCATTGGTCTGTGTGTATTTATAGTAGATACTTACAATAAGAAGAATAGCGTAAAATACATCTTGGTCTTGTTGTTCATAGGCTTCGTCTTCATTTTTATTGTATGTATTCCACAATGTTTCAATATACTCGGCTTTAAAATTACCACTTTCAAGGACTAAATTCTTTCCCACAGTCATGCTAAATTCATATTTGTCCTCATCTGTCCCGCAATTAGGATAGGGAATCTCCTGCTCTTCCTTCTTTATTGACAAGTACAAATCCTGTATTTCCATTGGGAACTTATTACCCAAAAGATATACATCAGATATATAGTCCAGTTCATTATGAAACATTGAACGGCTGAATCCCACCTCACTATTCATCCATGATTCGATTCGCTTTATCGTATTGATTGGTATTATCTGATATTCCATATTTTCAAACTTTGTCACAAAAATAAAAAAATGCCGCTTCACCATAAAAGCAAAGCGACATTTTATTTTAAAGAAGATTCTATTTTTCACAATTAAATGTATCTATCAATTTATCCATTTGTTCGCCTATACATTTATCCAAAAGTTTAGCGTAGTGAGTAGTCATTCTTGTATTGGTATGACCTAGCATCTTCGATACTACCTCTAATGAAATATTATTAGCTAAAGTAACTGTACTAGCAAAAGTGTGCCTACTGGTATGGAATGTAATTCGTTTGTTGATATTACAAAGTATAGCTATATCCTTTAGGTATTTATTAATATCTGCTGGGTCTTGGATTGGTATTATTCTACTACTGCCTTTATATTTGTCCAGTATTAATTTAGCAATAGGGAGTAGGGGAATTCTGGAAAGTATACCTGTTTTTACTCTTCGTTTTTTTATCCATATTCTGCCTGCATTATCTTTTTCAAAGTGTTCTGGCATTAACGTTTTGATGTCAATATAGCTTAATCCAGTGAAGCATCCAAAAAGAAAAAAATCTTTTGCTTTCTCAAAACGTGAGATAGGAGTTTCAAAGTTGATAATTTTTCTTAGCTCTTCTTCGTCTAGGAAATCAATTTCTACAGGTTCTCTTTCGACTTTATAAGTGGAAAATGGATTGAAAGTTATGTATGAGTTGGTTACAGATAGGTTGATTATCTTTTTCAATAACTTCAAGTGCTTAGTAGATGAATTTTGTGCCATGCCTTTATCAACTCTTAGAAATGAGTGAATGGATTGGATAAAGTTTATGTTTAGTTCACGTAAGTATAAATCTTCACGTTTGTACTTTTGTTGAACAAAATCTTTTAATAATCTGACTGTATAGACTGATATCCAATAGGTAGCTTTAGAAACCCCATTACCAACTAACTTTTCTTGTTCTTTGTTGTGCTCTTCAAAGACTTCAAACAGGCTTCTCTCTTTTATGGATTCTACTTTATCAAAGTAAGCATCACGTAATAGTTCCGCTGTGATTATAAAACCTCTGTCTAACAATTCAGCTTCTTTCTGATACAGTTTAGCTTTAATAGCTTTTAGGCAGTTGTTGAGGCTTTGGGCCTCTTCATCTTTACCTCTTACTTGTTGTTTAACTTTGTCCCAGTTAGAGGATTTTACTCTTTTTCCTGTTGAAAAGGCGCATCTTTCACCATTTACTGTTAGCACTACTTCTATTGAAGCCGTACCGTCTTTTCTTACTCTACTATCTCTTATGAAAAAGAGAATTGCAAAAGAACTTCTTACCATTGTTCTATCATTTGAAATTAGACTTATGGATGTCCTTTGAAATGATATATCTTTCTGTATATTAGTTGGTTGGATTGATTTTTGTGTGCAGTTTACCAAAAGTACGAAAATGCACACAGATTGCACACAAAACATCTTCATTTTAGCCCGATTTCAAATATAATCAGCCATGTACTTAGCTTTATCAAATGAGTTAAATTCAAGCATTTTTTGTCTTTATTCAACCATCTAACCACAACCATTTATAATAAGAAAATTAAGTGTATAAGTAATAGTAGACTATCATCTATCTATAGAATATAGATAATAAAAAATCCCTGCAACCTTATCAGTTACAGGGATTTAATATGTCGTAATCGTTATAATTACTTACCTAAAGCCTGAGCAACATCAACCGCACAAGCTACTGTACATCCTACCATCGGGTTGTTACCAATTCCTAGGAATCCCATCATTTCTACGTGAGCAGGAACTGATGAAGAACCAGCGAACTGTGCATCAGAGTGCATACGACCCATCGTATCCGTCATACCATAAGAAGCAGGACCGGCAGCCATGTTATCCGGGTGAAGAGTACGACCTGTACCACCACCAGAAGCAACAGAGAAATAAGGTTTGCCAGCAAGAACACGTTCTTTCTTGTAAGTACCAGCAACTGGGTGTTGGAAACGAGTCGGGTTAGTAGAGTTACCTGTGATAGATACGTCTACACCTTCTTTCCACATGATAGCTACACCTTCGCGAACGTCGTCAGCACCATAACATTTTACTTTTGCACGAGGACCGTCAGAGTAAGCGATTTCGCGAACAACTTTCAGTTCACCGGTAAAGTAATCGAATTGAGTCTGAACATATGTAAAGCCGTTGATACGAGAGATGATTTGAGCGGCGTCTTTTCCAAGACCGTTCAAGATACAACGCAACGGTTCTTTACGTACTTTGTCTGCTTTTGCAGCGATTTTGATAGCACCTTCAGCAGCAGCGAAAGATTCGTGACCTGCCAGGAAAGCGAAACATTTAGTTTCTTCGCGCAGCAACATAGCAGCGAGGTTACCATGGCCGATACCAACCTTACGGTCGTCAGCTACAGAACCCGGGATGCAGAAAGCTTGCAGACCGATACCGATAGCTTCAGCAGCTTCAGCAGCGTTTGTGCAACCTTTCTTGATAGCGATTGCACTACCTACCACATACGCCCATTTTGCATTTTCAAAACAGATAGGTTGAGTTTCTTCACACGTTTTATAAGGATCAAGTCCATGAGCTTCACAGATAGCGTTAGCTTCTTCGATATCTTTGATGCCGTTAGCGTTCAAGGCAGCGATAATCTGTTTGATACGACGGTCTTGGCTTTCGAATTTTACTTCTCTAATCATAGTTTCTTTCCTCCTTATATTATTCGTGACGTGGATCAATAGATTTAACTGCTCCCTGTTCTGCTGTTACGCGTCCGTAAGTGCCTGTAACTTTCTTCAAAGCTTCGTTAGCATCAGTACCTTTCTTGATTTCGTCCATGAACTTACCCATGTGTACGAATTCGTATCCGCAGATTTCGTCGTTCTTGTCCAAGAAGATTTGTTTGATATAACCTTCTGCCATTTCAAGGTAACGAGGACCTTTAGCCAAAGTACCATAAAGAGTACCTACTTGGCTACGCAGACCTTTACCCAAGTCTTCCAAACCTGCACCGATAATCAAACCACCTTCAGAGAAAGCTGATTGAGTACGTCCGTATACGATTTGCAAGAAAAGTTCGCGCATTGCAGTGTTGATAGCGTCGCAAACAAGGTCAGTGTTTAATGCTTCAAGAACTGTTTTACCCGGAAGAATTTCAGAAGCCATAGCAGCTGAGTGAGTCATACCAGAGCAACCGATTGTTTCGATCAAGGCTTCCTGGATGATACCTTCTTTAACGTTCAGTGTCAGTTTACAAGCACCTTGTTGAGGAGCGCACCAACCGATACCGTGTGTCAAACCAGAAATATCAACGATTTCTTTAGATTTTACCCATTTGCCTTCTTCGGGTATGGGAGCCGGTCCGTGGTTAGGACCCTTCTTTACAACACACATGTGTTCCACTTCGTGTGAATAAGTCATAATTAGCTCTTTTTTTAAGTGATATAATTAAAAATACGTAGTCACGATTCTCTAAATCGCCCACAAAGGTAGTCGATTTATTTGTTTCTGCAAATCGCCTTTTATTACTTTTTTGTGAAAAGAGACAAATCTGTTTACGTTTTTTCGTCGTTTGTAAAGTCGGGATTGCATTTGTGAAAGATTGAAACCGTGAGAACTATCTATCCTGTGCTTTGTTGTTATTAGAAAAAGAAAATTTATGGAACTGAATCAGATAGATATACATTATTTAATAGCGGCAATTTGTGTTATTTCATCTGCGCTTGTGTTTTATACGATAGGTGTTTGGGGAGAACGTATTCAAAGGAAATTAAAGTTTTGGCATATCATTTTCTTTCTTCTCGGGTTGCTGGCCGATACGGTGGGTGCAAGCCTGATGGAGCATATTGCCGAACTGACTCATCTGCATGACGAAATGCATACGGTGACAGGAGTGATTGCTATTCTTCTGATGTTTGTACATGCGTTATGGGCGATATGGACCTATGTGAAGGGAACGCCTGTAGAAAAGAGACATTTTAATCGTTTCAGCATTGTAGTTTGGTGCATTTGGCTTATACCTTATTTAATAGGAGTTTATTTGGGGATGCGATTACATGTATAGGATTAGGCAGCAGATAAATAGGGGGAGAGGGATTATTCCGCTAAAAGCTTACGTTATTTAGTTCAAAAGGATACAAAAATGAGGGTGTTCGGAGAGGGGTGTACAAAGCGCTGAAACACCCACCAGTAAAGGGGGAAAAGCCAATGAAAACCAGTAGAGTAGAGAAGAGAAGAGTAAAGAAGAGTAAGTAAAAGTATTATTTCTGTTATAAACAACAGCAATAATACTGGGCAGAGAAGATGGCTTTGGCTGCTGCCGTTGTCGGTTCGGATCACTTCGTCGGTACCGTTTCTGTTCCCGTGTCCCTCATGAACTGTTCGTCCGGCAGATGACCGACTTTTGTCTGGTAGGTTGTTGATGCTCGCCCGGTAGGTAACGGACATTCACACGGTAGATAACCTACGTTTGTACGTTAGGTAAATTCTATATTATTTCACGGGCTACCGTTTCAATACTTGTTTGCTAAAGTATCATTTGCTTCAAAACCGTACCGGAAGGAATGAAACGGATTGATAATTGTTTTTAGTAAGATTGTAGGCGTATCATTATTAGATATGGGATTAAAGTTGTAACTTTGTTGCTTCAAATATTAAATGAAGGTATGATCGAAGTTTTAGAGTCTGCTTTACAGAAGGCTGCGGGTGAAGGAATGGATGAATTTATCCAAGCGTTTACAGATAAATATAAAGAGATTATCGGTGGCGAACTAACTGCCGAAACAATGCCTCTGCTGACAGGAGAACAACATTCTTTGCTGGCATATCAGATTTTTCGTGATGAGGTGATGGTAGGGGGATTCTGCCAATTGATTCAGAATGGCTATGGTGGCTATATCTTTGATAATCCGTTTGCGAAAGTGATGCGTTTGTGGGGAGCGGAAGAATTCTCTAAATTAGTTTATAAGGCTAAGAAAATCTTTGATTCCAACCGGAAAGATTTGGAAAAGGAACGGACGGATGATGAATTTATGGCTATGTACGAGCAATATGAAGCTTTTGATGAGTTGGAAGAAGCTTATTTAGAGATGGAAGAACAAGTCACAGCATTGATTGCAAGCTACGTAGATGATCATTTGGAACTTTTTGCAAAAATAATAAAGTAACGGATGCAGTATTTTTTAAGTACTTGCATTTATTAATTATGAATTAGAATTTATATCTTTGCAAAATCTAAAAAATATGTTTATGAAACAAGTGAAATTTTTCTTGGTGGCTTTGATGGCTGTGGTTATGGGGATGTCGGTTACTTCATGTATGAATGGAGACGATAACCACAATGTTACGATGACTGTTCCTGTTAAGTATAATTATTCATCATTTTTGATGGGTGATGGAACTACTAAGTTGGTTCCAACTACAGAATTAGGTTTATTGGATGGGATTATGTACATAATTTCATGTCAATATGACCAATCACAGGTATCAGCGAATAGTAATAGTATACCAGTAACGCTGTTATCTACTCCACTTTGTATTGATCCTAAAGGTGATGAAAGTTTGTCTACAACAAAGACTAAACCTACTAATCCTCTTTATACATTGGATAAGCAACAGTCAAGTCTGGTTTATTATGATAAAAATACGATTGTTTTAACAATGCCATATTGGGTGAAGGTTACAAACTCTAGTGTTGAAGAATCAGAATTAAAGAAACATTCATTTTGTCTTTCCTATAATCCTGATGAAATAGAAAGCAATGCTACTAAGTTGAATTTATATATTAGTCACCGTGTTGAGGATGGAGAGGAAAGTGTAACTCGTTCCAACTTCACATATGCTTATAGAGCTTATTCAATTAGTTCAGCTCTTTATCAGTTTAAAGAGAAAACTGGTAAATTGCCACAATATTTGGTATTAAAAGCTGAAACCAATAGCTCAAAAGATGAATTGAAAGACGAGAATGGAGAAACTTCAGTTGAATATCAATACGCGTTTACAGAATAACATTGAACTACAAAGAACTATTTAACATAGCAATGAAATTGATTTCCTCTCCGGCCAAGGCCTGGGAGGAAATTTCTATGGAAGAGGATAGGCGAAAAGTATATATAGCTTTTGTCTATCCTATGATTGGTTTATGCGGTCTGTCCGTATTCATTGGTTCGTTATTGACGAATGGATGGGGAGGTCCGCAAAGTTTCCAGATAGCTATGACCAATTGTTGTGCCGTAGCTGTAGCCCTGTTCGGTGGCTATTTTCTGGCAGCTTATGCCATTAATGAAATGGGAACAAGAATGTTTGGTATGCATAGTAATATGCCGTTGACACAACAGTTTGCAGGATATGCATTGGTTGTGCCTTTCCTGCTTCAGATAGTAACCGGACTGTTACCTGATTTTAGAATTATTGCTTGGTTGCTGCAGTTCTACATCGTCTATGTGGTATGGGAGGGAGTTCCTGTACTGATGGGAGTAGAAGAAAAACAACGATTAAAATACACCCTTTTGTCGTCTGTATTGTTAATACTATGTCCGGCGGTGATACAGATCGTGTTTAATAGACTGACGGCTATACTTAATTAATGAGTAAAGATGAAACAACCTCCTGTAAATATAAAGAATAAACGGGCTACGTTTGATTACGAGCTGATAGATACCTACACAGCAGGTATCGTATTGACCGGTACGGAAATAAAATCCATTCGTTTGGGAAAAGCCAGTCTGGTAGATACGTTTTGCTATTTTACGAAAGGCGAATTGTGGGTGAAGAATATGCACATCGCCGAATATTTCTATGGATCGTACAATAATCATACGGCACGTAGAGAGAGGAAGTTGTTGCTTAGTAAAAAAGAATTGGAAAAACTTCAGCGGGAGATGAAAAATCCCGGCTTTACGATTGTCCCTGTACGCTTGTTTATCAATGAGAAAGGTTTGGCGAAACTGGTAGTCGCTTTGGCGAAAGGTAAGAAGGAATATGATAAACGAGAATCTATAAAGGAGAAAGACGACCGTAGAGATATGGCAAGAATGTTCAAGCGGTAAGTAAAAAACGCTATAAGATAAAACGCCGGACTACGAGAGGTCTGGCAGATGTTGGCAGAGTGGTAATTAGGTATTAATGTGATAGGGTAATGAAAAAGACAATTTCTCAGATCGTATCCGAACGCATCCTTATTCTGGATGGGGCAATGGGTACAATGATTCAACAATATAATCTCAAAGAAGAAGATTTTCGTGGTGAACGTTTTGCGCATATTCCCGGACAGCTGAAAGGGAATAATGACTTGTTGTGTCTGACACGTCCCGACGTGATTCAGGATATTCATCGTAAATACCTGGAAGCGGGTGCGGATATCATCGAGACCAATACATTTAGCTCAACCACAGTTTCTATGGCTGATTATCACGTAGAAGAATACGTACGTGAGATGAATCTTGCAGCCGTAAAATTGGCTCGTGACCTTGCTGACGAGTATACAGCCAAGAATCCAGATAAACCACGTTTTGTGGCCGGCTCCGTAGGACCTACCAATAAAACCTGTTCTATGAGCCCGGACGTGAACAACCCGGCTTATCGTGCTTTGAGTTACGACGAACTGGCTGCATCCTATCAGCAACAAATGGAAGCAATGCTCGAAGGTGGGGTAGACGCCATTCTGATTGAGACAATCTTTGATACCCTAAATGCCAAAGCTGCAATTTTTGCTGCCGAACAAGCCATGAAAATGACAGGCATAGAAGTGCCGATCATGTTATCTGTAACAGTGTCTGATATTGGCGGACGAACATTGTCCGGACAAACATTGGATGCATTTCTGGCTTCTGTGCAACATGCCAATATATTTTCAGTCGGTTTGAATTGCTCATTCGGTGCCCGTCAGTTGAAGCCGTTCCTGGAACAGCTGGCATCCCGTGCACCTTATTATATTAGTGCCTATCCGAATGCCGGGTTACCGAATAGTCTGGGTAAGTATGACCAGACACCTGCGGATATGGCTCATGAAGTGAGAGAATATATTGAAGAAGGATTAATCAATATTATTGGTGGCTGTTGTGGTACGACAGATGCTTATATTGCTGAATATCCCGCCCTTGTAGAAGGAGCTAAACCACACGTTCCTGCCTCTGCGCCGGATTGTATGTGGCTCTCCGGACTTGAACTGTTGGAGGTGAAGCCGGAAATAAACTTTGTGAATGTCGGCGAACGTTGCAACGTAGCCGGTTCGCGCAAGTTCCTTCGTCTCATCAATGAAAAGAAATATGATGAAGCCCTTTCTATCGCCCGCCAACAAGTGGAGGACGGTGCTTTAGTGATTGACGTCAATATGGACGATGGATTGTTGGAGGCAAAGACAGAGATGACTATTTTCCTGAATCTTATCATGTCCGAACCGGAAATAGCCCGTGTTCCGATTATGATCGATTCTTCCAAATGGGAAGTTATTGAAGCCGGACTGAAGTGTCTTCAGGGCAAATCAATCGTCAATTCTATTTCTTTGAAAGAGGGAGAGGAAGTTTTCCTTGAACATGCCCGAATCATCCGGCAATATGGAGCCGCTGCTGTGGTCATGGCGTTCGACGAGAAAGGACAGGCAGATACAGCCGCCCGTAAAATCGAAGTTTGCCAACGGGCTTACCGTCTTTTGGTTGACAAAATTGGTTTTAATCCTCACGATATTATTTTTGACCCCAATGTGCTTGCTGTAGCTACGGGGATTGAAGAACATAATAACTATGCTGTAGATTTTATTGAAGCTACCGCTTGGATAAAGAAAAATCTCCCTGGTGCACACATCAGCGGAGGAGTCAGCAACCTCTCTTTCTCTTTCCGTGGCAACAATTATATCCGTGAGGCCATGCATGCAGTGTTCCTTTATCACGCCATCCAACAAGGAATGGACATGGGAATTGTGAATCCGGGAACTTCCGTATTGTACACTGATATTCCGGCTGATGTCTTGGAAAAGATAGAAGATGTTGTCTTAAACCGTCGTCTGGATGCGGCGGAACGGCTTATCGAATTAGCGGAATCTCTGAAAGCAAACATGAGCGAAACTGCCGGACAACCGGCTGTCAAGCAAGATGCCTGGAGAGAAGGAACTGTTCAGGAACGTTTGAAGTATGCCTTGATGAAAGGAATTGGAGATTTTCTGGAACAGGACTTGGCAGAGGCATTGCCTCTTTATGATAAAGCTGTCGATGTAATTGAAGGACCGCTGATGGATGGAATGAACCATGTTGGTGAACTGTTTGGTGCCGGTAAGATGTTTCTTCCCCAGGTTGTGAAGACTGCCCGCACCATGAAGAAAGCCGTAGCTATCTTGCAACCGATCATTGAATCGGAAAAAGTGGAAGGAAGTGCTTCGGCAGGTAAAGTGCTACTGGCAACTGTAAAGGGGGATGTGCACGACATCGGAAAAAACATTGTAGCTGTAGTGATGGCCTGCAATGGTTATGATATTGTAGATTTAGGAGTAATGGTTCCTGCAGAAACCATCGTTCAGCGTGCTATTGAAGAAAAGGTAGATATGATCGGGTTGAGTGGACTGATTACTCCATCTTTGGAAGAAATGGCTCACGTGGCTGTTGAACTTGAAAAAGCAGGTTTGGATATTCCTCTTTTGATTGGTGGAGCCACTACATCGAAGATGCATACGGCATTAAAGATTGCTCCTGTTTATCATGCTCCGGTAGTACACCTGAAAGATGCTTCCCAAAATGCAAGTGTCGCTTCCAAATTGCTCAACCCGCAGGCAAAAGCCGAGCTGGTGAATGAATTGGAAACAGAATATGAAGCACTCCGTGAAAAGAGTGGGCTGATGAAGCGTGAAACTGTTTCGTTGGAAGAAGCACAGAAAAATAAGTTGAACCTGTTTTAAACATTGTCACAATGAAAAAGATTTTCTCTTTCTTATGTCTGATTGTAGCAGTCACTGCTATGACCTCCTGTTCTTCTGCAAAAGAAGAAAAAGGAACATCCGGAACCGGAAATGCTGTGTTGGATAATATTTTCGAGCGCAAAAGTGTGCGTGCTTATCTGAATAAAGGAGTAGAGAAAGAGAAAATCGACTTGATGCTTCGTGCCGGAATGGCTGCTCCTACGGGTAGGGATATCCGTCCATGGGAATTTGTGGTAGTATCTGATCGTGCCAAACTAGATTCAATGGCAGCAGCACTTCCTTATGCCAAAATGCTGACGCAGGCCCGTAACGCCATCATTGTCTGTGGAGATTCAGTACGCTCGTCATATTGGTATTTAGATTGTTCTGCAGCAGCACAGAATATTTTGTTGGCTGCTGAAAGTCTGGGATTGGGTGCTGTATGGACAGCGGCCTATCCTTATGAAGACCGTATGCAAGTAGTGCGTAAATATACTAACCTGCCCGATAATATTCTTCCGCTTTGTGTCATTCCTTTTGGCTATCCGGCTACAAAAGAGAACCCGAAACAGAAATTTGACGAGAAAAAGATACATTATAATCAGTATTAGTAAACAAAAGTTTTGTCTTTTCAATAATTTCCTTACATTTGCGTCCAAATTGATTAAAATCTGATACGCAAATGTTTGGAATAGACGACCCTTTTATTATTCTGCCTTACCTACTTTCGGTGGTATGTGTGATTTTCGCTGCCTGGTTTGGGCTGAAATATTGGAATAAGGACGACGAAAAAGACGAAACCCGATGAATACATTTACTCTTGGACTAATTGTGGTAGCTTATCTGCTGTCACTGGCCTACCTCGGCTTTTTGGGATATAAGAAAACAACGAATACCAGTGACTATTTGGTAGGCGGACGTCAGATGAATCCTATCGTAATGGCACTTTCTTATGGTGCTACGTTTATTTCTGCATCTGCTATTGTAGGTTTTGGAGGAGTGGCGGCTGCTTTTGGAATGGGTATTCAGTGGCTCTGTTTCCTCAATATGTTTGTTGGGGTGGTTATAGCTTTTATTTTTTTCGGTTTGCGTACCCGGCGTATGGGGGCGAAGTTGAATGTGAGTACTTTCCCTCAATTATTAGGCCGTCATTTCCGTTCCCGTAATATACAGGTATTTATTGCTGCTGTTATTTTCATCGGAATGCCGCTTTATGCAGCGGTTGTAATGAAAGGTGGAGCCGTATTCATCGAACAAATCTTTCAGATTGATTTCAATGTTTCCTTATTGATATTTACCTTGGTTATTGCTGCTTATGTCATAGCAGGGGGAATGAAAGGAGTAATGTATACAGATGCTTTGCAAGGAGTTATCATGTTTGGCTGTATGTTATTTCTGTTGTTTTCTTTGTATCAGGTGCTTGATATGAACTTTATCGAAGCTAATAAAGAATTGACTGCCATTGCTCCGCTAGTTCCGGAAAAGTTTAAAGCGCTAGGACATCAAGGATGGACTGCAATGCCCATCACAGGTTCTCCACAATGGTATTCGCTGGTAACTTCTCTCATTTTAGGAGTAGGAATCGGCTGTCTTGCACAGCCGCAGTTAGTGGTTCGCTTTATGACCGTGGAGAGTAGCAAGCAGTTGAACCGCGGTGTATTTATCGGTTGTTTCTTTCTGATTATAACAGTAGGGGCTATCTATCATGCTGGAGCCTTGAGTAATCTTTTCTTCCTGAAAACAGAAGGAGCGGTTGCTACCGAAGTTGTGCAGGATATTGATAAGATAATTCCATATTTTATTAATAAAGCGATGCCCGACTGGTTTGCCGCACTCTTTATGTTGTGCATCCTTTCAGCCAGTATGTCTACGTTAAGTTCGCAGTTCCATACGATGGGTGCTTCGGTAGGCTCTGATATTTACGGAACTTATAAACCCCGTTCACGGAATAAACTTACCAATGTGATCCGTCTGGGCGTATTATTCTCTATCCTGGTCAGCTATATTATTTGTTATATGTTGCCTCATATTATATATTGATTAGCATATATAATTGATTATCAGGAAAGAAGCCCACCTATTACTAACAGTGGGTAACAAAATAGTAACAAAAAAAACGAAGAAATTCGCTTTGTGGTGGGCTT
>NZ_JAPQKZ010000075.1:0-14959 GCF_027257075.1 Bacteroides sp. LFL-34
TTCGCCAAAGACAATGAGCTTACAATTCCTCACCCTGCATTTATTGATACTGTTTATGACGCTGCAAATACGTTTTTCAGTGGTGAAAGCATTGATAAGCCCGATATTCGTGTAAGTCATGTTATTAAGGGTCGTATACCAGAGGCAATACATAAACCTGCAAATCAACTTCTTGAAAGTGATAAGACTATCTACTACGAAAGATGTGCTTTTATTATTCAGATTCCTACGATTTACGAAACGGTGAACGGGAATAAGTTAATATTAACTATTGGTGGTGTTCGTGCTTATAATCACACTAATCTTTATTCAAAGAAAGGAGCAGAGCGATTTAAAGTATTTATAGGCTTTATTTGTAAAGTATGCACAAATTTGTGTGTATCAACAGACGGTTTTCTTAGTTGCTTGGAAGTTACTAATACCAAAGATTTATATCGGGCTGTATTAGAAATGTTTCAGAGTTATCAACCTGCAAAACATCTACATTTAATGCAAACACTTAGTAACTCATATCTCACAGAACATCAATTTTGCCAATTACTTGGTAAAATTAGACTTTATCAATCATTGCCACAAGGCTATCAGAAGGATATTCCTAAAATGCTTATCACTGATTCACAAATAAATACAGTTGCAAAAGCATATATCAATGATAAGAATTTTGGGAGCTTGGGGAATGATATTAGTATGTGGAAATTGTACAATCTATTGACAGGAGCAAATAAAAGCAGTTATATAGATTCATTCTTGGATAGAGCGGTAAATGCAACCGAAATAGCAACGGGAATAAATGCCGCTTTGCATGGAGACACTAAATATAAGTGGTTTATTGATTGATTAAACAGGGGAATATTCAGAAATGGGTATTCTCCTATTTTATTAACTGCGTAAAACAAAGAATCATGTTTTATTATAAGATACTTGTTTGGCTCTTTTTTGTGGTATTGGCTATGATTAGTGCGTGTGTGCCGTTGATATGGCTTGTGATTTTTATAGGTTTATGGGATATTGAGGAAGCGAATAATCGTCATTAACTACTTATTGTGTTCAAAACAGGAATGTGTTCAAATAAATCTGCAAAGGTGGTTTGAACACATTCTTTCATGTTATCAATTTAATCAAAGAATAAAATGAAAACAGCCGTAATATACGCTCGTGTTTCTTCAAGTAATGACAGACAGGACACAAGCAGACAAATAGAGGATTTAAAGAAATATGCTATCTCACAGGATATAGAAATTGTGAATATATTCCAGGAGCATATTTCAGGTGCAAAGAAAATAGAGGAAAGACAGATTTTAGGAGAATGTTTGGAATACTGTAAACGTGAATCTGTGAATATTCTACTTTTGTCTGAATTGTCAAGACTAGGAAGAAGTACATTACAGGTTCTTCGCTCTTTGGATATATTGCATGAATCGAAAGTATCGGTTTACATACAGAACTTGGGCTTATATACTTTGCAACCAAATGGGGAAGTTAATCCAATAGCTTCTATCATGGTGACAGTACTTGCAGAAATGGCAAATATCGAAAGAAGCAATATCCAATATCGTTTGAATAGTGGTAGAGCGAATTATATTGCTAAAGGTGGTAAACTTGGCAGAAAGACAGGTTCAACCAAAACGGATGATAAGAAGAAAGAAGAATATAAAGAAGTCATTGCTTTACTAAGAAAAGGCTATTCAATCAGAAATATAGCTAAGCTACAAAGTATTGGTATTTCCACCGTTCAACGGATAAAAAATCAGTTTATAAAGCCATAATCATAAAATATCGGTGGGGTGGAAAAATTCAGAGATTTAGTTTTTATACGGGTGGTCTTGAATTTTTCCACTACCATGGATTTATAAATGTCTATACTTTAATGTAGTCAAATGGTATTTATAATTAGCTTTTTTTATCACGATATTTTTTGAGTATATTGAATTTATATTAATATATTTGCAAAGTATATAATCTCGTTAATTAACAAAATGCTAATGGAACAATTATCTATTAATATACAAAACGCAGGCACTCTAAAAGAGTTATTGGGTAATACTACAATAAAAGAGATTCAATACTTACAATTATCAGGTTACTTAAACGGAGATGATATAAGATATTTACGAAAAATTCTATCATCACCTCAACATAATCGAGTACATCTAGATTTATTAAATACTAGTATACTTAATGGAGGTGGGAGCTATATTTATCATTATGAAATAGACCTAGAAACATGTGAAAATGAAATTGGAGATTATATGTTTTCGGGATGTTGCAATTTATTGTCTATAATATTGCCTAGAAATATTACTCATATTGGTGATGCTGCTTTTCAAAATTGCACTTATCTGAAATCTATTGTTATTTCCGAGTATGTTACTGATATTTTTAACGTTGATGATTTTTATTGTGATGGTGGAAGTTGGAATGACCAATGTTATTCTCCTTTTAATGGTTGTAGGCAACTTGAAGAGTTCATAGTATCAGAAAATAATAGGCACTTCTCCTCAAAAGACGGTGTTCTATTTAACAAAAGTCAAACGAGATTGATTTCTGTTCCATTCGCCAAAAAAGGTGTATATATTATTCCTTCAGGAGTAACCCGAATTGATTCTGACGCTTTGTCTGAGTGTCTTTATATTACCTCTTTATATATACCTGTAAATGCTGTCTTCAACTCTTATACACCTTCGAATGTATATCTTTATAAACTGGAACAACTAGAATATTTAGACATATATGATACTGTATTTACTAATGAATTTGGGGGAATTTATTCTTGTCCTAAATTAAAAGAAATAAGATTGCATGGTAAAGCATCATTTGCTTTTTATTCCGAATGTCCTAATCTAAATCGTATTAACTATGATGACTATTTCCTCTATTTTAACAAAGAGAATGAGCGTTTTTCTGTCATATTTAAAGATGTTGAGTCTGTTCCTGACTACATTTTTTATCAGAACAATAAAATAGAAAGTGTTATGATTCCGTCTGTAACAAAAACAATTGGTAAAAGTGCTTTTGCAGAATGTGAATATTTAGAAACTGTAGATATTGGAGGAGTGGTTGAAATAGGTGCATCTGCATTTGAGTGTTGCCAGAATTTATCTCATATAAAATTAGGAAAGAATTTACGTCGAATTGGAATATCTTCTTTTTCTGGATGTATCAAATTAGAAAAAATATCATTACCTAGTTCCGTTATCGAAATAGATAGATACAGCTTCGCATTATGTAATAATTTATACGAGGTAGAAATGTCTAATAGTCTTGAATTTATCCATGAAGGAGCTTTTTGTTCTTGTGAAAGATTATTTCGTTTTGAATTGACAAATCAGATAAAAGAAATTGAAAAAAATGTATTTAAAGATTGCTCTAGTCTCAAGTATATAAAAATTGGAGAGAATGTAAAAGTTATAGGAGAAAAAGCCTTTGCTAATTGTTGTAATTTAGTAGAAATATACTGTTTGGCACTCAAACCACCCTATGTACATGTTACAACATTTGATGGGATAAATCTACAAGACTGCGAATTACATACAAAATCTTGCTGCCTTAAAGCATATAAGGAAAATGAACAATGGAAACACTTTATAAAAGAAGAAATACAATTTTTGCAACAACCTATTACGAATAAGCAATTGTCAGTATCCATGTTTGATACTTTTTTCGATAAATGTAAAAACGAATTTGTTTATCAAAGAGGAGAAATGCAATATGACAATTTATATGACAAAATAAAAAAGACTTCTAATTTAAAGATTTTATGCGAATTATCAAAACTAAGAGGAGTTGCACCAAATGCTGCTGATTTTAAAATAGTTGCAATGACACCAAACACCTTATTTGGTTTCAAGCAACTCTTAACAAAAATGGGCGCTCTTATTGCTTTAAAAATTTGGCATGAAACAGTAAATTATGAATATAGTATTGCTACCGATATTGCCCTATATAAAACGGCTCAAAATATAATAAAACTAATATCATAATTTCCCTAAAAATAAGAGTTCTAGCTTTGGAATAGTAATTATACAATATTGAATATTATGAACTATATCTTGCAATTTATATATAGTATGTGGGTGTTAGTTTTATTACTATCTTGTACTAGTAAAAAGGATAGTAATACACAAGCTACTATTGACAGCCTATCTATATATGATAATCATCCTACTTTGGATATATCAGAAGCTAAGCATTTGCAATGGGTGGATTCGGTATTAGGAGTAAAAGGTGTGAAATTGATTGATTACAGAAATGGGATATACCAATATGATGATACAAGGTTTTATTGGAATAGGACTTTTGATTATTTTTTGGTATATCCCTCTAGCTTTACGCATGGAGAAGAATCAGATTTAAGTAATGGCAATCATTTCGTAAATGAAGATAGTACAATCTGTTTGAATGTATATGCTACTTACTTCGATGTTTTTAAAGATGATTATTCGCTTCATGAATGGTTTGATATAATGATTGATTCAGAAGTAGAACAAGGTAGTATTATTGAAAAGAAAGATATTACAGACCATAGTTATATTATTGAAGGTAATACTAAGGGTGGTAGATGTTTTTATAGTAAAGCTATTTGTAAAAAAGCTTATGAACGTGATATTATTGTAACAGTGAAGTTGCAATATACAGATTCAAGAAGAAAAGAGGTAGAGAAGCTTTTACCCAATATATTCAAATATATCTCAATAAATAAGTAATAAAAACAATGGTGTTACGAATTGAAGATATATCTTTCATTGGTGTCTATATAAATGACAGTTTTAGAGACTTTAAAGATATAGATGATTATGCTAATTATCATGTATCATTATTAAATAATAAAAGATACAATGCCTTCACTGGAGACTTTATTGATAGAGTAGTTAAAGGTGGATATGCAACTGACCCCAATTATAAGAAAGCATTATCTAATGTATATAATCAGATAGCTAAAGCTCAAGTAGGAATGAAGATTCCAAAGCTGCAAAATGCAGGAGAGTTAAGAGCTAGGATATTAAGACGATTTAGACAAGAGAAATCAGATGCTCATAATGAAGAGCTGATTGGTTTTGATTGGAGTAGATATAAGTCTTACAAACCTAAACCAGAAACTTCAGTAACTCCGCGAAGCGAGCAATTAGAAAGTGGAGGAACTATTAAGGCGAAGGATGGATTAGTAACCAAAGTTATTAATAAAGTTAAAGAAGTTCTTCCTAAAGAAGAACCTAAGGAACCTATTAATGTTGTAGATGTTGCTAAAGAATATGCTCCTAGTGCTGTTGCTTCTATGCTTCTTGGTAATGTAAATCCAATTATAGGACAAATACTAGGATTAAATCAGAATATAGATTTAACTAAAGCTCCTCCTAGTTTAGAAAAAGTTAATACTAATATGTGGAAGTTTGAAAATCCTAAAAATAAAGGATTAAGAGGTAATTTATATTATCCATTTAAAACTGCAAACGGAAACACTGATATAGGTCCAGGATATGACTTAGATATGCAAACAGCAGAGTTTAAAAAGAAAGCAGCAAATGGAATGACTAAAGAAGAACTTGATGCAATAATGCTTGAGAGGCTTAGAAAAGAAATTCCACACTTAGATGCAAAATTAAACAGTGTAACCAATAATAATGCTGATACTATTAGTCCACAAATTAAAGAAGGATTATTAGATATGTATTGGCAATTGAAGAATGGATTATACGATTATGATAACTTATTTGAAGGTATAGCTAAAGGAGATATTGATAAGATTAGAGAAGAATCTAAAGTTACATATAAATCTAAAAATACAGGTAAAAGGTATTTTGATTCTGGAAGATATAAACATAGGATAGATAACTATTTTCACTATTAAAGATTATGAGAACTATTATACTACTTATATTGCTTGTTTCCTCATGTCAAAATGAGCAAAAGATTTCAATACTAGAGAAGGAATTGAACATTCTATTCGATGCCAAGAATAATGAAAGGGATGAAAAATATAAAGAAAGATTTGATTCTTTATTACAGGTCTGTTTAAATGATTCTAATTCGTTTACATACCCCTTTCATGATTTAAAAAGAAATGGAAAGTTTAATATAATACAATCTCCTGATAAAAAACTACGGGTATATAGTTATGAAGATTTTGGAGGAACTATGAAGTTCTATAAAAGTTATATTCAGTATAAAAGAAATGGTAAAATTATAGTAGAACAATTGGGTGATAGTATATATCCATTTAAAGGCAGATATACCTCATTGTATTATCAAATAGAAATGGGAAAGAATGAATATAAACTGTATGGGTATTGGCAAATAAGTAGTAATGAGATAGAATGTGATACAATAATTATAAATGAAAATGAATTATGACTGATGAACAATTAAATTATTATTATAATAAGGATGTAGATAAGAAACAGTGTTGGGTAAGTAAAGATTACAATTGCCCATTAAAGGAACAATGCAATGGATTATTTAAGCCAGAATGTAAAGAGCATATAGACAATGAAAAAGCCTGCCATGCTATTGATAAGATGATAGAATGGTATTACCAAGTAGAAGAACCTGAATTTCTAAAGTTCTATAATTGTCACTTAGAGAGACATGGAAGGAATTAGTTATTCCTTCCTCTGTTAGCAGGGATATTTAATGGACGTAAGTTACTAAGCTCATTAGTTCCACCTTCAGAAATAGGTTTAATATGGTCTACTTCCCAACCCAAAGGATGTTCAGCCTTACCATAAGCATCACGATGTATATACACACCACTGGCATCTTTGCGAAGTTCACCCAGTACTAAAGTGGCTTTAGAAAATATAACATCTAATTCTTCTTCTGTCCATTGAGGTCTGTGTTTGGGTCTAATCTGCATAACTATAGATTTAAATTAATAATATGCAAATATAATGAAAACAACTGATTATATAAATTGTAAGATAATTAAATATCAAAGAGGTGATAGAGTTCAGAGAAGAGATGCTATCAAAGATTATAGACCTCAAATTCAAGAGCCTATAAAGCAACAATATACTCCAACTTATTCTGAAATAAGTCAAGATAATAGAAGTGAATGGGAGAAATCACAAAGTCGTGAGAAAGCCGATAAAGCATATAAAGATTATATGCAAGCTAAGAATACAGAAGAAGGTTTGCATAATTTGAATGGATTCCTTACTTTTACAGATTATGTGGGCTTAGGTACTGGTGTTGGAAGTATAGTTGGTAGAGGATTGAAGTATGCTGGTAAGAGGATAGCTAGAAATGCTGTTAGGAACAACTTGTCTAAGGATGCATTTATTAATACTTCTCCTATAATGGCAGGGTCTCAAGATGTTTCTTACAATGCTAGAAACTTTATTGAGTATTTAATGAATCCAGCTACAAAACAACGAATATCTGATATTGATGCGAAGTTAGGTACGAAATATACTAAAGCCACTAATGACTTTGTACAAGCTTATAAAGAAGGTAATATAAATCTTAAGTCTAGGGTAAAAGGCGATATAGATGCAACTGGAGACATTATAACTAGTTCTCAATCGTTTCCCTCTAGTAAAGCATTGACTGAACAAGATTACAAACATTACTATTTTGATGTGCTCAAAAAAGACCCAGCAGCTACTGTAGGGCATGAGTTTAAGCATGGAATAGAAAATTATAATGCAATTTTAATGAAACCAAATATGTCTGCAACAGAATATGAGGTGTTTAGACAGCAAACACCTAGATTACAGGAGTTAATGAGGGATAATATAGTATCCCAAGATGACTTTGTGAAAAGCGTAAAGGAAGCATATCCAAGCGCATCTGTAGAGGGAATTATTAATAAATATAAGTACTTGACACAACCTAGTGAATTTAATTCAAATTTACATCCACTAATAGAAATGCAGCAACGGGCAGGCAAATCTGGAGTACCTAATTTTAAGGATTTAAATGAATTAGAAGAACTTATTAATAAAACATTTTTGTCTAAAGGGAATGGAAGTAATCCATTATTAAATCTACAGGTATTATATAATCATTTATTAAAAGACAAGGAATTGTTTCTTAAACAATTTAATAAATATGGTTGGTCTATAGTTCCCTCAATTACTGCAAGTAAGGTACAGAAAATAAAGGAGAATGAAGATGATAGTATATCAGATGAATACACATGGAAAGATACAAGTACAGAATGGAATAAATAAAATGATAAATATGACTGATGAACAAGTAGTAGAGAAGTTAATAGGAATATTACAGCCTATATACCAAGAAGGAAGATTAACCGAAGATGAAGTTAATGAGATATTTTATTATGCTACTATTGGCAACAGCATGGTAGAGCATGGAGATGAATTACTAAAAGAGCCCATAGAAGTATAACTATGAGCTTCATAATTACTAGGGGACATAGCACAAGTATGCTTTAGGTACAAAGAATATCTTACTAGCTTTAGTCCCTTTATATCTCTTATTACATGTATCACATACTGGAACGATATATTCACGTTTAACAAAGTCTTGTTCAAAGATTCTATTAACATGTCCACCAACGACAGGATTATCACTAGTAAATATCTTCTTGCAGCAAGGGCAGAATTTAGGCGGCTGATAAGGCATGTGTGCCTTCCAGTAGTTTATCCATGAGCCGCCTTCTTTGGGTTCATCTTCAGTGGTATTTACTGCATGTCTTACAACAACCATATTAGACAAGCGTGGAATCTTCATCATAATCTTACAAATTAAAGTTAAACAATGGCACAAAGATGCGAATAATTATTGATACTACAAAATATGGGGGAATATCTACATTAGGTATTCCTATCATTAACACTATGGTAAATGGCTATGAATGAAATTGACATAATCTTAAAAAAGAATCCAAGTATAAATAAAGAAGACTTACTTATATTGGCAAGTTGGTTATTAGAGTACTGTGATAATAAGTGCCCGAAATCTATAGCTTCTTTCAGAGAAAATATAGATAAATGGTGCGAAGTTACTATACCTCTTCCACACTACTTTTTTATAAAACATAGAGACATCTCTAAATCGGATGAGTTCTTTAATCTGCTTCATAAAGTAGAAAATTATAGTTATGACAAAGATAATTTTCATATAGAAGGCATCAAAATTATCAATGGAGAAATATTACAAGAATGGTCTCAGGAGATTCCAGAAGAAGATGGGGGGACCAATAATAGATGACTTTCCAAGAATATAAGAAATGAATAAATATGAACAAATGGATTTATATAACATCAAAGCATCCCTATGATGCAGCTTGCTCACTTGGGATAAATAAAGAAGTCTCGTTTATATTAACTGTCCCGCATTTAAATTGGGACATGATAGAAGAGTACAAGTATTTAGCAGATAATCCAGATAATACGGAGTTAGATGCAATAATAGTTAATGAGGTTGGGGTTATTGCCAATAGGAAGGTTTTAGAACATAATTTAAAAGAGCTTACAAAGATATTAAACAATTAAGCGTGGTAACTAATTTTAACACATATCATTGGGTTAACTTATTAAAAATTAGTAACTTTGTAGAAATAAAAGTAGTCCAGTTCCCGCTAGAACCGTGAATAACTAATTAATCTCGTGGACTATTAATTATCTCATAATGTTTGCGAGGGACTATGTTTATGATTATCTATGCAAAGATATGATTATTTTCTAAGATTAATAAAAAAAGGTGGTATTGCAGTACCACCTTTACTGTTACATCTACTTGATTGAAATAATCTTGTAACTAAAAACCAACTAAATTTACCTACGAGGTAATCTTCTTCGATGTTCTCTCACGAACTCGACTTTGCCAAATCTTGTACGTTTGTATGCGTGTACAAGAACAGGCTTCTTCAAAATTGTTTGTAACGTATATTCCATTACTTTCCATTTAGAAGTTAATAACTAATTAATCTAGTAGATACTTGTTCAGTTATTACTTGATAGGAAGGTGGAGATATACGTTACAAATATATAAAAAGATAATTATAAATTAATAATTAAACAAATGAATTATGGAAAATGAAAAGGTTAAAACTTTGAACGATTTAGATTCTTACAAGTGGTTTATTTTCTATTTTGATGAAAACTCTATAAACTTGCAATTTGATTGCAATAAAATAGAGGAATCATTAAAGGCACAAAGAGACAAGATAAAACAATTCTGTATTGATACATTAACGGGAATAGAGCATTATGCTGATGGATTCTTATTTGACACTAATGCTCATATATTCTCTACTCCTAAAACTAGAGGACTGTTGTTCTCATACGAAGAATATCCCATTCTTGATACTGATACTACTAAAGTAGTTGACGGAAAGTATCCCTTAGACTATGCTACTGAAATAATAGAATCTAATTTGGATGATATCATTGACTATATAGTACAATCGGGAACAGAAACATACAATGATAGAACCAGTAGAGGATTTGGGAATAGGTGGAGTCCTTATAATGAGGAGGAACGTAAACAAGTAATTAAACTGTTTAACTCTGGCACTTGGTATGATACACTTGGAGCCTTAAAGAATTTATATTATGAGAAAACTCCCAAAAACTTAAAAATGTGTAATCTTACTGGTAAACCTTTGCAAGATAATGTTCTAGGATATATAGAGGATATTATTTTAAATATAAAAGACCGTTATGAAAGGTTTGCCGTTGTTCCTAGAGGTAAATCTAAATTACAAGTTTATATGACAATTAGCAATGGAACAAATGGGGCTGAAGGATGTATTATTAATTCTATGGAAGATGTTCTAAATGTGCTTAAAAACTTAAGGAAATATAAAGGAGTAAATTGGTCTCAATTATTAGAAGTTGGAATAGACAATGCAGATGATTTATATTGGTGGTATGTAACTTTTACACTTGATACAGCAGCTTTAAATTAAATGCTCATGAATAAATGAGATTCATAACTTTCGTAAGACAAATGTTTACTTCACATTCTGGAATCTCGTCTAAAAGAGTGTGTGGAGTAATAGGGTGGTTTGTTGCAGTTGTAGTACTTATATATTGTACTATAATGTGTATACAAGCACCATTAATGATAGATACATTTTTAATATGTGTTATGGCTTTATTAGGAATAGATTCAGTAACAGGTATTTGGAAAGCTCAATTATATACAAAATGAAATGGTATTTTGCTATTTTTTATTTTACCATGAGTATTTACAAGGTTATTTTATATATTTGTATTGTAATTCAATAAAATAAACATGAACATATTTTTAGTAGACATAAACGGATTTACATTTAATTCATTAGAGAAATTAATGAATTATTGTAAGGTTGATGAAATTATTGATGCAAGGATGAATTTAGGAAGTGTGGCTTTGAGAAACTTTTATAAAGGTAAATTTCCTCAAGTAAGATATCTCATTAAATTAGCCAACTCAACTGTAAATAGAGGATATACGTTAGAATACAGAAAAGGAGACCATGAAACTTCATTTGGAAAAATGTTGAATAGAATTTGTTCTTCTACAGGTAAAGTTGTGGGAGTAGAGAATTTAATTCATTATGTTTGGTATTACAATATAATGTTACGAGAAGAAATAACGGCTTTATTATCTCCTACTATTAATCAAAGAAAATGCATATTTAGCGATTGTCCAATAGGAAGTTATTTTTATGATACCTCAAACGATTTGTCTCATATTGTTGATTTATATTTAAAAAAGCATAGAGGTGGATGGAAAATAGATAATATATCGAAATTAAAGAGTTTATTACAAATTATAAAGGACAAAATTGTTAATGCAGAAGAGAATAAAGAAAATTATTATTTAAGTAAAGAGGGAAGTGAACTGTTTGATATGAATATGGCATATTATACTAAGGAACCCCAATTCTCTCATTTTATTGATGTAAACAATATATGTGTATTGTATAATGGAGGACAAAAAATAAGAAATTTATTTTTTGAAATATTTTCTCCTGACCAATATAAATATGAAAGTTTACCTGAGTGGGATAGATACAATCATGATATTGAATATATTGATGATTATAATAATGACTTTGATGACAATAGAGATTGTTATAAGCTAGAACACTGGATTAAATTTCAAGAAATAAATAGAGAAAAGTTTTTTGAAATAGAAGAGTATGATTTGTGTAAAACAGACAAAGATTATCAAAAGCTAAAAGAAGAAAAAAGTAAATGGTTGAAATGGAAGACAAAAAATGAACTAAACAAGTACTATGTTCTTGATGAAAACTATAATAATTATGACTATAGAGAAGATGATGAGAAAGATAACCAAAGGGATGCATTTTACGCAATGCACAACGACATAGATGACATTTATGAGAATGACAAATATGACCCTTTTTGGGATAATATCGAATAAAGTGCCTATTTTCAAAAGAATGTATATTTTCAATATCAAGAACTTTTTTTCAAAATACTATAAATTTTTGGAATACATTTCTATATATTATGTCATTTACTAATTCTTGATTGCGATAACAACACAAGAAAGTTACAGTAAATATCATCATTAATATTTTTATAATAGATTAAATTTGAATATCTTTGTATGCATTAATAATAACTATGAAATGTTTTGTCCGTGACTTATTCACGACCACATAACAATAAACAGTAATATATTAACAGGAGAGTTCTTTAAAATATTTTATTATTAGACTGTAAAACAACTATTTATCAAATAATAGTAAGTGATTACAGGGATACTATATTGCGGCTTCTTATGGTATGACGGATACGATGGGTCGTATGCACTCTGATGCACAGTTCGCTGGTTCTTCATCAGTTCCTGCTCACGTAGAAATGATGGGATTCCTGGGAATTGGTAACAACCCGATGGTAGGTTGTACAGTAGCTTGTGCGGTTGATGTTGCTCAGGCTTTAGGTAAGTAATTCAGGTTACTTTATATAGATAAAGAATTCCTGTAATCTTAACGATTACAGGAGTTCTTTTTATTTGTAATAATTTGATATGGATAAATTTATTCAGAAATGTATTACTTCATATAAACCATATCATCTTTTCTTTCTCCTTTGTACCAATCAGTGTTTGATTTACATCCACTTTCAACCCACTTTGAATACCCTCCAGACACTATTTAAACTGGACAAATAGGTAGCTTTTAACTTGAATATACAAATATAAACCTGTAAGAGCAAATAATGTAGCTAATTCGAGAACTTTTGTATGACTTCGCCTGTTTACATAACAGATACTAAAACATTATACAACAATGCTACTCACATTCTTAAATACACTTGCCACTATTATCAGTGTTATTAGTCTGCTAATTGTCACTTACGGAGTATTAGTCTGCTTCATCGCCTTTTTACGCAATGAAATAAAACGATTCAACGGAACATATACGGTTAACAATATACGGCAGTTGAGGGCGGATTTTGGCACTTACCTTTTGCTTGGATTGGAATTTCTAATTGCTTCCGACATACTAAAAACTGTGGTTGATCCAACGTTGGACGAATTGGCAATCCTGGGTGGAGTGGTTGTAGTAAGAACTGTGCTTTCTGTATTTTTGAATAAAGAGATCAAAGAATTGGCCGAAAATGATTCAGCGAAAGAAATATAGCATATCGCCGCACAACTAAGTTTCTCCAAAGCCATATCTTTTTTATTGCCTGATATTTCTATTTTACCTACCTTTGTACGGGAAAGATTTACACACTGACTGGCAAGGAATAGAAACACGTCAAAAAAAATGGGAATTACACATCTATCTATTGAGCTTACACTTGATCTGATTGCGTTAATTATAGGAATCATCCTTATTATACGTGCTAAAGACAATTATCCGAAATTATATTGGGGAATTATAGCAACCGGCATCGGTATTATGTTTTCATGGGAAAATATCGGATGGCTGACAATTGTCACAGACACTCCGGAATACAACTTCACAGAATTGCTCAACATTGAGAAAATGCTCAAATGGTATGCTTTAGCAAATATTGTAGCCCTGTTCCCTATCGCTTCTTTATCACCGGGCTATCTGAACCATTTCAGAATATTTACTTTTCTATTATTACCCATCATTACGATAACTGTAGGAATCAGTTATTTAGGTTTCAATGGGAATATCACTCCCATCCACTCCATAGATGAAATTATTCCGAATATCCATCAAATAGATGTCAAGCTTAGGGTTTGCATATTCCTGTTATCCGTTTTTACCCCACTCGTTCTTCTTATTTATCCGATGATGAATAACAAGACCTACCGCAGGATAAATAATAACATGTATCTATTCATCGGTTTTCTATTCGTATTTTTAGGGATATACATTTTGTTCACTCTAAATATCAATGAATTTGTTTTCAATCTGTTCGGCATTATGGCAATCGTTTTTACGGTCTTATTCTCCATACAATATTTACGTTATGAGAATCCGTTTTCGAACCATATAAACATGATTCATAATGCAAAGAATACGGAAAGCACTATAATGCTACAAGCTGGAAAGCCATCTCCTACTCTCCCGCTCTTCTCAACGATTGAAGCCTATCTTCAGGAACAGCATCCCTATACCGATCAACGGTATAATATAGAACTTTTAGCCAAGTCCCTGAATAAACAGGAACATGATATTTCAGCAGCAATCAAAAGTCAGGGCTTTACAGGTTTCCGGGAATACATTAATTATCTTCGACTGGAATATTTCAGACAGTTAGCCGCCGAAAATCCAAAGAGTAATGTAAAAGAACTGATGTTTGCATGCGGTTTCACCTCCCGGGCAACTTTCTATCGTAACTTTTCAGAAAAGTATGGTGTATCACCCAGTAAATTCATTGAGAATCAAAGAGTAGAACAATAATTTCTTTTTTTAAAAGCACAATTCTTAATAGTAAAAGAGGTTGTGTCAAAACGCTGACACAGCCTTTTTTTATGCGCAAAGCCCAGACTTTCTCAAGCCCGGGCTTTGTTATTACCCAAAGTTTTCGTATCTTTAGGTATAAAGTTTTTC